>NZ_CP031320.1:2522268-2703843 GCF_003355155.1 Streptomyces armeniacus
TCCCGCCTTGCCCACGACGCCCTGCACGCACATCTTCCCCCTGGGCCTTGACGGCCCGGGAGGTGCCCCCTGCGTTGTCGCACCGCCCGAGTAGCCCACTACGAGGACGGCACTCCGCCTTGCAGCTGCACGCACCGGACGCCGTGGGCACCGCCTTCGGCGGACGGCGCTACTTTGACGACAGGCCCTCCCGCGCCGCCCCGCACGGCGCCGTGCCGCCGCTCGCCGCCCCTACTTCACCGCCCCGGCCATCACGCCGGACACGAACTGCCGCTGGAAGGCGAAGAAGACCGCCAGCGGGATGATCATCGAGACGAAGGCGCCGGGCGCCAGCACGTCGATGTTGTTCCCGAACTGCCGCACCTGTTGCTGCAGCGCGACCGTGATCGGCGGCGAGCCGGCGTCCGCGAAGATCAGCGCGACCAGCATGTCGTTCCACACCCACAGGAACTGGAAGATGCAGAGCGAGGCGATCGCCGGTCCGCCCAGCGGCAGCACGACCCGGGTGAACAGGCGGATCTCACCCGCGCCGTCCAGCCGCGCCGCCTCCAGGAGCTCCTTCGGAATCTCCGCGAAGAAGTTCCGCAGCAGGAACACCGCGAACGGCAGCCCGAAGGCGGTGTGGAACAGGACCACACCCGGTGTCGTCTCGAACAGCCCGAGGGTGTTGAACAGCTTCGACACCGGCAGCAGCGCCACCTGCACCGGCACCACGAGCAGCCCGACGACCAGCAGGAACCACCAGTCCCGGCCGGGGAAGTCGAGGCAGGCGAACGCGTAGCCCGCCAGCGCCCCGAGGATGACGACCAGGATGGTCGACGGAATCGTGATCAGCGCCGTGACCATCAGCGAGTCGGTGATGGCGTCGTTGCCGAGCAGGGTGTCGTAGTTGCCGAACGTCATCTGGCCGGGGTCGGTGAAGACCTTCCACCAGCCCGAGGTCGCGATGTCGGACGACTCCCGGAACGAGGAGCCGAGCAGACCGGCGGTCGGCAGCAGCCAGAACAGCGCGATCAGCACGAGGACGAACTGCGTCGCGGCGCCGCCGGTGAGGGCGGCGACACGGGAGGCCAGCGAGGGGCGGGGCCGTACGCTCTCCGGTCTGGTGACCGGCGCCGGCGTGGACTTCTCCGTGGTCCCGGACGGGGACGGCGCGGGGGGCACGGTGCTCATCGGCTTTTCTCCCTCCGCAGGCGGCGGATATTGACGACCATCATCGGGACCACGAGCAGCAGGAGGACCACGGCGATGGCGCTGCCGTAACCCTGGTTGCCGCCGCCGCCGAAGGACGACAGGTACAGCTCCAGGGCGAGCACGTTGGCGTCCGACTGGGTGGCGCTGGGCGCGATGATGTAGACGAGGTCGAAGATCTTCAGGACGTTGATCATGAGCGTGACGACGACCACGCCGAGGATCGGGGCCAGCAGCGGCACCGTCACCTTGCGGAAGACCTGCCACTCGTTGGCGCCGTCCATACGGGCGGCCTCCAGCAGCTCACGCGGGATGCCGGCGAGGCCCGCGGCGATCAGGACCATCGCGAAACCGGCCCACATCCAGATGTAGGAGGCGATGATCGACGGCGTCACCAGGGACGGGCCGAGCCAGTCGACCCCGTTGTACGGCTCGGCGAAGTTCGAGGCGGGGAGCCGCAGTTGGGCGCCCTCCGCCTCGGCCGGCAGGGAGTACGTACCGTCGTCCGCCGTGGTGGCGGAGGCAACGACCTTGCCGTCCTTCACCGCCTCCACCTTGATGCCGGGAAGCGCCTTCTCGCCGGAGTCGATCGCGCCGTCCCGGCCGCCGCCGCCCTTGGTGAAGTCGTTCCAGACGGTGCCGGTGACCTCGCCGCCGGAGCCCTTGCCGGCCTCCTTGGCGGTCCCGGCGTCGCTGACGTCGGCGGGCGGGATGCCGACGAGCGGCAGCCCGGCCGGCGAGTCCGCGCCGACGGTCTCCTCGGTGGTGAACGCGCCGCCCTGCTTCTCCAGCCCCGCGTCGGGCCGCGGGCGGGCGCCCGGGAAGACGGAGGCGTCGGTGAACGTGTCGTGGACGGTCGTCCATACGGCGTTGGCCGCGCCGCGCTCCGGGTCCTGCTGGTAGACGAGCCCGAAGATGATGCCGGCGGCGAGCATGGAGATCGCCATCGGCATGAAGATGACCATCTTGAACGCCGTGCCCCAGCGCACCCGTTCGGTCAGGACCGCGAAGATCAGACCGAAGGCGGTGGCGATGGACGGGGCCAGGATGACCCAGACGAGGGTGTTCTTGACGGCGGTCAGGCCGTCTCCGGAGAAGACCTCGGCGTAGTTGTCGAGGCCGACGAATCCGGAGCCGGAGGCGTCGAAGAAGCTGCGGTAAGCGGAGTAGACGATGGGGTAGACGAGGAGCGCTCCGAGCAGGAGCAGCGCGGGCAGGAGGAAGCCTCCCGCGATCCACGTCGTGGAGTTGGCCAGGGGCGACTTGCGGCCGCCCCCGCTCCGTGGTTGTTCCGGTGTGCCGCGGCCGGCGGGCCCGTCAACGACGGGGGTGCCCGGGCCGTCCGCGGTTACGTGCGACGACATGTCAGGTCCGCCTCCGCCTCAGTTCTCGAATGCCTTGGCGGCGGAAGCTTCCAGGGCTCTCTGCGCGCCCGCCACATCGTCCGGGTTCTTCAGGAAGTCCTGGAGTGCCTTCCACTCGCCCTCGCCCTTGGTGCCGCCGAAGGCGGCGGGCGCCTGGTCGGACATGTCGAAGCGGAAGTCGTCGCCCGCGTCGGTCAGCGCCTTGGCGATCTCGCGCTGTACGTCGTTCGGGTAATTCGCCCGGTCCAGCTCCTTGTTGGGCGAGATGAAGCCGCCCTGCTCCGCCATCACCGCGGCGGCGTCCGTGGAGGCCAGGAAGGTGAGCATGGCCTGCGCGGCCTTGCCGTCCTTGAGGCCCACGGCCACGTCGCCGCCGGTCACCACCGGCTCCTTGGCGCCGACCCGCGGGAACGGGAAGACCTTCACGTCCTCGCCGATCTCCGCCTTGGTGTCGTTCGTGACGTTGACGCCGACGAAGTCGGCCTCGAACACGACGGCTGCCTCGGGCGCGTCGAAGTCCGCGAACGTCTTGGTGACGGATTCGGGGAACGGCGTCTGCAGCGCGCCCTCGTTGCCGCCCGAGAGCAGCAGGTCGTTGCCGAACAGCTGGCCGAGAGTGGTGAGCGCCCGCTTCACGGACGGGTCGGTCCACTTGATCTCGTGCGCGGCCAGCTGGTCGTACTTCTCCGGACCGGCCTGCGAGAGGTAGATGTTCTCGAACCAGTCGGTGAGGGTCCAGCCGTCCGCGCCACCCACCGAGACCGGCTCGACGCCGGAGTCGGAGATCGTCTCGAGGTCCTTGAGGTACGCGTCCCAGGTCTTCGCCTCGCCGACGCCGGCGGCCGCGTACGCCGCGGTGTTGTACCACATCAGAGACTTGTTGGCGGCCTTGAAGTAGACGCCGTACTGCGTGCCGTCGTGGGCGCCGAGGTCCTGCCAGCCCTTGGAGAAGTTCTTGTTCAGCTGCTGCTTCGCCGCCGCCGGGAGCGGCTTGAGCCACTTCTTCTCGGCGAACTGCCGCAGCACGCCGACCTGCGGCAGCATCGCGACGTCCGGCGGCGCGCCGCCGCCGATCTTCGAGCCGAGGAAGGTGGCGACGTTGTCGCCGGTCGGCACGAACTCGACCTCCGCGCCGGTGCGGCTCTCGAACTCGTCCAGGACCTTGCGGAAGTTCTCCTCCTCCGGCCCGGTCCACACCGCGGCCACCTGGATCTTCTCGCCGCTGAGGTCCGGCAGCTTCACCGTGTGCTTGTCACTGGCACCGCCGCCGTCGTCCCCGCCGTCCCCGCTGCACGCCGCGGTCAGCGACAGGGCGAGCGCGGCGGCGACGGCGGTGGCGGTGCGCGTGGCGGTACGGCCCGTACGCATGGGGGCCGTACGGGTCGTACCGCCAAGCTCCGTACGCGGGACGGCCGTTCGTGGCACGGCCGTCCCGCCTGGTGGTGCTTTTCGTCGTCTCATCTGTGATCCTTCCGGATGTTTCGGGTGGGCCGGCGGCCCGGTCGGCGTCAGCCGGCGGCCCGGTCGCTGATCCACCAGGCCGCGGTGGAGCCCGGCAGCACCGGTCCCTCGCACGGCCCGCTGGCCAGCAGCAGGGTGCCGGGCACGGGGGCGCCCACCGGTGCGGTGCCGAAGTTGACGGCGCACACGAGTCCTTCGCCGCGTGCGAAGGCCAGCACGTCGGGCGGGGAGTCGAGCCAGCGCAGGTCGCCGGTGCCGAGCTGCGGCAGTCCCCGGCGCAGTTGCAGCGCCTCGCGGTAGAGGTGCCAGAACGAGCGGGGGTCGGACACGGCACGGTCTGTCGCGTGCTCCGCGAACCACGCGGGCTGCGGCAGCCACGGCCGTACGCCCTCGACGCCCGACGTGAAGCCGAACGGCGACGCGTGCCCCGACCACGGCAGCGGCACCCGGCAGCCGTCGCGGACCCGGCTGCGGCTGCCGGTCCGGCGGAAGATGGGGTCGGTGAGCAGCTCGTCGGGGAGGTCGACGACCTCGGGCAGGCCGAGTTCCTCGCCCTGGTAGATGTACGCGGCGCCGGGCAGCGCGAGCATCAGCAGCGCCGCCGCGCGGGCCCGGTCCGAGCCGAGGCCGCTGCCCTCCAGGCCGGGTTCGCCCGCGTACCGGGTCACGGAGCGCACCTGGTCGTGGTTGTTGAGCACCCAGGTGGTGGTGGAGCCGGTGCCGACGATGTCGCGCATGGCGTCGCTGATCGTCTTGCGGAAGGCGTCGGCCCGCCAGGGCGCGCTCAGCAGGTCGAAGAAGAACGCCTGGTGCAGCTCGTCGGGGCGGATGTAGCGGGCGTGTTCGCGCGCGGTGGGCACCGACACCTCGCCGACCAGCAGCCGGTCGCAGCCGTCCCGCGCGGTGTACTCCTCGCAGACGGAGCGCCAGCGGCGCCACACGTCGTGCACCTCGGGCTGGTTCCAGGCGAGCGGGTTGACCGAGTCGCGGGACCGCTCGTCGGCCCGCGGATCGGGCGAGTCGGGCAGTTCGGGGTCCTTGAACAGGCCCGCGGCGACATCGATGCGGAATCCGTCGATGCCGCGGTCGAGCCAGAACCGGAGTATGTCGTCGAAGGCGTTGGCGACGTCCGGGTCACGCCAGTTGAGGTCGGGCTGCTCCGGTGTGAACAGGTGCAGGTACCACTCGCCGGGCGTGCCGTCCGGCTCGGTGATCCGGCTCCAGGCCGGGCCCCCGAACATGGCGTGCCAGTTGTTCGGCGGCTCGTCGCCGTCCGGGCCCCGCCCGGGGGCGAAGTGGAACCGGGAGCGGGCCGCGCTGCCGGGCCCGCCCTCGAGCGCCGCGCGGAACCAGGGGTGCTCGCTGGAGCAGTGGTTGGGCACGATGTCGAGGACCAGCTTCATGCCCAGCCTGCGGGCGTCGGTCACCAGCAGGTCGAACTCGTCCAAGTCCCCGTAGACCGGGTCCACATCGCAGTAGTCGGCGACGTCGTAGCCGTGGTCGTGCTGCGGTGAGGGGTAGAAGGGGCTGAGCCAGATCCCGTCCACACCCAGTTTCTTGAGGTACGGCAACCCGGCGCGTACGCCCGCCAGATCGCCGATCCCGTCGCCGGTGCTGTCCAGGAAGCTGCGGACGTACACCTGGTAGATCACCGCGTCCCGCCACCAGCCGTCGGTGGCAGGGCGCTGGAGGCCGTCGCCGGCCTGAGTCGTCAACATCGTTCGCTGACCTGTTCGTCGGAGAAGCGCGTGTGCGGCGCTAGCTCCGCCGCTGAGTGCATGCATGTTAGGTAGAGATGACCAGCACGTGTCAACGGCGATACAGGACTGCGCAGGTATTCCCCCTAAATGCCCAGCGTCTGGGGCTTCAGCGATACCTAACTGATAAGTAAGAGGGCGGGGGTATGCACCCCCGGGGTCAACCCCGGCGGGCGATGTCCTCCAGCTCGCGCGCGAGCCGTTCGACGGCCTTCTCCGGTGTCTGCCGGAGCGCCAACACGTCGTTGGTGACCGCCTGTACGGCGAGCGTCACCTGGTCGTAGCGCGGGCTTTTCGTACGCGGCTCGGCGCTCAGGATGCTCGCCCGGAGGGTCGGCAGATACGGATGGTCCCGCACCAGGGCGGGGTCGGTATAGAGGTCTGCGCGTACGGGCGGCAGCCCGCCCTCGGTGAGGACGCGGCGCTGCACGGGCTCGCTGGTCAGATACGCGATCAGCTCGGCGGCCGACTCCCGGTGCGGGGAGTCGGAGTTGACCGCGAGGTTCGAGCCGCCCAGCACGCTCGTGCCGGGCCCGTCCGGGCCGGGCAGCCGTACGGCGCCGAACTTGCCCGCCACCTGGGAGTTGGCGCCGCCCGCGAGGGCGTGTACGTACGGCCAGTTCCGCAGGAAGAGGAGCTTCCCGTTCTGGAAGGCCTCGCGGGACTCCTCCTCCTTGTAGTCCAGCGCCGCCCGCGGTATCCAGCCCTCCCGTACGCCGCCCGCCAGGAACTCCAGCGCCTCGCGCGTGTGTTCGTCGACGGTGACCCGCGCCCCCTCGTCGGCGAGCAGCGAGCCGCCGGAGGACAGCACGGCCTCGGTGACGTTCGCGGTGAGGCCCTCGTACGGCAGGAACTGACTGCCGTAACCGTCGAGTCCGTGCCGCGGCGCGACCGTACGGGCGAGCCGCGCGAGCTCGGCCCAGGTGCGCGGGGGGCGCTCGTGCGCGCGGTCCAGGATGTCCTTGCGGTAGTAGAGCAGCCCGGCATTGGTGACATACGGGACGGCGTACAGCCGCTTGTCGAACGTGCCGGTGTCCACGACCGGCGGCAGGAAGGCGTCCAGCGCGAACCGGTCGCGGTCCAGCGGCGATATCCAGCCGGCGGCGGCGAATTCGGACGTCCACGACACGTCGATGTTGAGCACGTCGAAGCGGCTGCTGCCGGAGCGCAGTTCGGTGATCAGTTGCGAACGCGACTCGTCGGTCGACTCCGGCAGCTCGACGAGCGTCACCTTCTCGCCGGGGTGCGCGCGGTTCCAGTCGTCCAGCAACGGGTCCAGATAGCGGGTCAGATCACCCGCCGTGACCAGCGTCATGGGCCCGCGGTCGGCGCTCCCCGCGGGTTCCGGAGCGAACCCGGCGTACCCGGACGCGACCACCGCGGCGGCCAGCAGACCCCGGCCCGCGGCCCGCATCCAGCGCATCTTTGCCTCCTCGTGCATCGGCAAAGGGTTCCTTGCCCCGGCATCTGGGGCTCATATATACCCGTTAGGCATGGGCGATACTAGACGTGAGGAGGGGCGCCGGGGGGCGGTCTGAAGCGCCCGTACGCCGCCTCGCACCCCCAGGCTCAACGGCGAGCACGGGAACCGACAGCCACCAGAAACCGGAGGAGGAGAGCGCGCTTGCGTCTGTCGCTCCTGGCCCTCCTCGCCCGCGGCCCCGCGCATGGTTACGAGCTCAAGCAGGACCTTGAGAAGCTCCTGGGCACGGCGTACCCTCAGCCGAACGTCGGCCAGATCTACGTCACTCTCGGGCGCCTGGAGAAAGCGGGCCTGATCGCCGGCGAGGATGTCGAGCAGGCCAGCCGGCCCAACAAGCGCATCTACGTGCTCACCGACGCCGGGCGGGAGGCTGTGCTCGCCTGGTTCGAGGAGACGACGGACGAGCCCCGGGTGCGGGACGAGTTCTTCATGAAGCTCGCACTGGCCCAGCACACCGGAATGGCCGACCGGATCGCTCTGATCAACCGGCAGCGGCGGCAGTACCTCAACACCATGCGGCAGCTGTCGAAGCTCAGCACGGCCGACGACGGGGACGAGGGGGACAACCGGATCGCCCAGCTGCTGATCGAGGGCGCGATACTGCACCTGCAGGCCGACCTCGACTGGCTGGAACGCTGCCAGGAGGAGCTGGAATGAGCCGGAACGAGTCGGAATGAGTGCGCATGACCGCTGACGGGGCCGGCGGAGCCGGCGAGGCCGCGGACGACGCGATCGTACGCGCCGAGGGCCTGGCCAAGACCCACCACGGCGAGGGCACCCCCGTACGGGCGGTGCGCGGCGTCGATCTGCGGGTGGCACGCGGCGAGTTCGTCGCCGTCACCGGCCCCTCCGGCGCCGGCAAGTCCACGCTGCTGCACCTGCTGGGCGGGCTCCAGCGGCCCGACAGCGGGCACATATGGATCGACGGCCGGCGCGTGGACGGCCTCAGCGAGGCCCGCTGGGCGGTGCTGCGGCGCGGCGGCATCGGCGTCGTCTTCCAGTTCTTCAACCTCGTGTCGAACCTGACCGTGGCCGACAACATCGAACTCCCCGCACTGCTCGCCGGGATGTCCCCGCGCGACGCGCGCGCCTCCCGTACGGAGCTACTCGGCGACCTCGGCATGGCCGGCAAGGAACGCGCCATGCCCAACGAGCTCTCCGGCGGCGAGCAGCAGCGCGTCGCGCTCGCCCGCGCGCTGGTCAACAAGCCCAGCCTGCTCCTCGCCGACGAGCCCGCCGGCAGCCTCGACAGCACCGGCACCCGCGAAGTGCTGCGGCTGCTCTCGCGGTTCCACCGGAGCGGCCAGACCATCCTGATGGTCACCCACGACGCCCGCATGGCCAGCGCCGCGGACCGTGTGATCAGCTTCTTCGACGGCCGGATCGCGGACGACGCCGACCTGGGCGGCGCGTCCGCCAGCCCGTACGGAGGCGTGTCGGGCGTACTGGACCTCGACCCATGACCGTACGCGCCACCCTGCGCTGGGCACACGCCGACCTGCGCGCCAACCGCGGGCAGGCGCTGTTCAGCGTGCTCGCCACCGCCGGGATCATCGCCTCGCTGCTGCTCGCCGCCGCGCTGTTCAGCTACGCCACCAACCCCTGGGAGCGGATCTTCACCCAGACCCGGGGCGCGCACGTCTGGCTCAGCACCAGCGCCGGCGCCGAGATGGCGGGACTGTCCCGGCTCGACGGCGTGACGGGGGTGTCGGGACCGTTCCGCACCACCCGTACGACCGCCGAGTCCGGCGGCGTGCGCGCGGTGCTGGAGATGCGGGCGGCGGACGCGGGGGAGCCGCCGGAGGTGGCGCGTCCGCAACTGGTCTCCGGGCACTGGCTGGAGGACGCCGGTCCGGGCGGGCGGCCCGACGTCGTACAGGGGGACGGCGTACGGGGCGACGGCGTACACGGGGAGGGCGCGCGCGGCGCCGAGAGCACGGCGCGCGACGGCATCGTCCTGGAGGAGTCCCTCGCCGAGGCGATGTGGGCCGAACCGGGCGACACGCTCACCGTCCCCGGCAGCGACGGCCCGCGCCGGCTCGAGGTCGTCGGCGTCGCGGAGACCGCCGAACCGCACTACAGCCCCGGCGAACAGCCCGGCGTCGGCTGGGTACTGCCCGGAACCCTCGACTCCACCGAGCGCAAGGGCCCCGGCCAGACCATCGGGCTGCGGCTCGACGACCCGCGCGACACCGACTTCGTCGTCCAGCGCGCCGTCACCGAACTCGGCTCCGACCAGGTCGCCGAAGTCACCAAGTGGCAGGAGGCACGGGCCGACGCCGAAGGCGGATACCGGCTGCTGGGGCTCGTGTTCGGGGTGTTCGGCCTCGGCGCGCTGCTGGCCGGCGCGCTGGTCGCCTCCGGCGCCATCAGCACCCGCGTACGGGGGCAGCTGCGCGACATCTCCATGCTCAAGGCCATCGGGTTCACGCCCGCCCAGCTGGTCGGGTCGTTCCTCATCCAGCACCTGGCGATGGCCGTCCTCGCCGTCGCCCTCGGCACCGGCACCATCATGGCCCTCGGCCCGCACATACCCGGACAGATCGGCGAGGCCGCCGCCGTATGGCAGGAACTCCCGGGCCACTTCACCCTGTTGTTCGGCCTGCCCGCCGCCGCCGTCCTGCTCATCGCCCTGACCACCGGGCTCGCCGCCTGGCGCGCCGGCCGGGTGCCGCCCGTCCCGTCCGTACGGGCCGCGCTGCCCTCCGTGGGCCCGATGTCCCGCGTCACCCGGCGCGCCCTGTCACTCGCCGGCTCCTCCACCCTGCTGCTCGGCTGGCGCAGCGCCTTCCCGCGCCGCGCCCGCGCGCTGACGGCGGTGCTGCGGCTGGCCGTACCGCTGGTGCTGATCACGGTGGCGCTGAGCGTATGGGCCACCATGGACCGGTTCCAGAGCCACCCCGAGGAGGTGGGCCTGCCCGCCGCCCTCACCGCGCGCTCCGCACACGCCGGCCAGCTCGGCGAGCAGGAGAACCGGCGGATGCTGGCCGCGCACCCGGACGTCAGCGCCGTACACCCGAGCACGGAGGTCGACGCGCTCGTACCCGGCCAGACGGGCACCATCACGCTGCGGGGTGTCGGCACGGAGGCCGACCCGTACCCGTTCGCCCTCGCCGAAGGCCGCCGCCCGAACGGGCCCGACGAAGCGGTCGCGGGGGAAGGGCTGCTGAAACTGCTCCAGGCGGACGTCGGCGACTGGGTACGGATGACGGTCGAGGGCCGCCCCCAGATCCTCCACATCGTCGGACGCAACCTCGAACCCGCCGAGGGCGGCAGGGTCATCTCCACCACCCTGGACGCCCTCCGCGAACGCGACCCCGGCCTGCGCCAGGACCACTCCCTCCTCGAACTGCGGCCGGGCGCCGACCCGCACGCGGTCAGCGCCGAACTGGGCGACCGCGTGACCGGCGGCCTCGAAATCGCGGAAGTCCCCAACCCGGCCGACGGACTCACCCCCGCCCGCTGGGGAATCGCCGGGATGATCGCGGTCCTCGCCCTGATCGTCGTCACCGAACTGCTGACGGCGATCGGCGCCTGCGTCCGCGACCGGGGTCGCGACCTGCTCGCCCTCCGGGCGATCGGCCTCACACCCCGCCAGATCAGCACGGTGGTCGTCGCGTCCACCGGCTTCCTGACCCTGGCGGCGGCGGTGGCCGGCACGGGCACGGGGGTGCTGCTGAGCGGCTGGCTGATCGACACGCAGGGCAGCCTGAGCGGCATCGGTGCGGGCATCGCCCAACTCCCGTCCCCCTGGACCCTGACGGCCCTGGGCGCGTCGGCGGTGGTGGGCGCGGTGGCGGCCTCGCTGCTCCCGGCAGCCCGCGTCTCCCGCCGCCGTCTGGCAGACTCCCTGAGCGAAACGCTCTGACCCGGGGCCTGGGCTTGGGGTGACGGCTCAGCCGGATGCAGCCCGTCCGGCGTTTGAGGACGGCCCTGTGGGGGGCGCCAGGGGAGGACGCCTGGCGACGGGTCACGCCAACGCACCTGCGCGGGCCCGCGCGTGAGGGTGGCGGCTCAGCCGGATGCAGCCCGTCCGGCGTTTGAGGACGGCTCTCGCGGAGGCCGCCCCGTGAGGAATGCCGCGACGGTCACCCCGCCGCGCCTCACATCACCGTCCGCGACCGGCTCCGCGCCAGCCCCGTTCCGGTCGCGCCGCCCGGCCCCCGTGCCGCGTCCCGGCCCGGCTCGCCGCGCCCGGCGGCAGCCCCGGCACCGGAGCCGGACGCCGAACCGGCACCGGCACCGGCACCCGGGCCGGAGCCGGCCGCGCCGGCACCCCCGGCCGCGCCGCCCAAGGACCGCGCCGCCCGCTCCATCGCACTGGCCAGCAGCGCGAGATCGGTCGGGCCGTTGCCCAACTCCCGTACGGGGCGCCGCGTCGGCGGGTCGCCCAGACGCGCCCAGTCGAGCGGGACGACCGTGGGGCGGACGGTGGCCGTCCGCGGGATGCGACCGGTGACCCGGCCCGCCTGGAACGGGGTCGCGCTGCCGTCGGGCAGCCGTACGAGCCCGCGCCCCGGCGCCGGTTCGTCGCCGTCCCGGCCGGTCAGCTCCACCCGTATCGCGGCGCCTTGGTCGACCGCGGTCCGGCCGGTGCACTCCGGTCTGCGGGAGGCCGTGACCAGGTGCACCCCGAGCCGTACGCCGTCGCGTGCGACGGACTCCAGCGCGCGTACGACGGAGCCCGACGCGGGGCGCCCGGGATCGCCCAGGGCGGGGTCGACGAGGGTGTCGAAGTCGTCGACGAGGACGACCAGCCGGGGCAGCGGCCCCGGCGAGGGCGCGGCCGCCGTACCCGCCGCCGGTCCGGCCCCCGCACCGTCGCCGGCCAGCGCGTGATCGGCCTCCGGCCCTGGCTCCGGGCTGCGCAGCCTTGCCGTGGGGATGTCGCCCTCGACGGGCTGCCGGGGCGCCACCACCCGCGCGTCGGCCTGCCCGTGCCCAGACAGACCCTGCCCCAACGGTCCCTGCCCCGACGGCTGCTGCCCCCACGCCGCCGCCCCCAGCGCCTGTACGTAGTCCTCGTACGCGCCGTTCTCCCCGATCAGCTCCGCACGGTGCTTCAGTTCGCCGCTCAGCGACTGGGCGAACTCCCGCATGCGGACCGGATCCCCCGACGTGAGGTACGACCCGACGTGCGGCAGGTCCGCGCATACGCGGAGGCCGCCGTCGCGGGCGCCGCCGGCGCCGTCTATGAGCACGAGGCCGAGCCGGTCGGGGCGTTCGCCCGCGGCGAGGGAGGCGGCGAGGGCACGGAGCAGTTCGGTCCGGCCGGAGCCCGCCGGGCCCGTGACGAAGGCGTGGCCGCGGTCGGTGGCCAGGTCGGTGCCGACCGCGCCGCGCGGCCCGACGCCGAAGACCAGGGGGGCACGGGCGTCCGCCCGGAGCGCGTCGCTCCGGGCCGTGGACCCGGGCGCGCCCCAGCGGGCGAGCACGGCCACGGGTGTCGCGCGGGCGAGCCCCAACTCGTCGAGCAGCCGGCAACTCTGCGGCAGCGCGGCACCGAGAGCACGCGCGCGCGGGTCCGTGCCGACCGGGCTCTCGGCCTCCCGCAGCGGCGCCAGCGCCCGCGCGAACCGCTCGGCCCAGGCGGCGGAGACGCCGTCCATGGCCGCTATTGTCCCGTTCACGAGACCGCCGCCGGGCCCGCCACCGAAGTCGATGCCGGGGCCGCTGCGGCCACTTGGGGAAGCAGGCCCGCCGGGACCACTCGCGGGCGCCCGCCGCACCACCCGCACCGCCGTCGCGACCGCACCGCTGAGCAGCGCGAGCGTGCCGCACGCGCGGAACGGCGGCGACGCCGTGCACGCCGCCTCGACCGTCGCGGCCAGCGGCGAGGCGGGTGAGGCGGGCGGCGTGTCCGCGAGGCACAGCACGTGGATGCCCACGTCCGGGCCCTCGGCGGCCAGCCGGGCCACGGACTCGCGCAGCGCGGCGGAACCGGGGGCGCCGTCGACGACGAGGACGGTGTGCGGCCGCGCGTCGAGTCCGTCGCCCGCGGCCCCGCCCGCGCCCGCGACCCCGCCCGCCGCCCCGCCGGACGGCGACGCGGCCTCGTCCAGCCGGCGGGTGAGCTCGGCGGTACGGGCGGCGGCCTGCTCACGGTCGTACGCGAGCAGCAGCCGGCAGTCCTGGCCCTGCCCGGGGCGTACGTGGGGGAGCCAGCCGAGCCAGCCCCACTCGTCCGTACGGCTCGCGACACTGCGTCCGCGGTCCGCCGAGACGAGGACGATCTCGAGAGTGCTCGGCGCGTGCAGCACGGCGAGCTGCGCCAGCACGGAACGGGCCAGTCCGGCCAGCCGTGAACGCGGTCCCGCCAGACCTATGGAGCCCTCGCCGCGCAGGCACAGGGTCACGGGACCGCCGGAACCGTCGCTGCGGTGCGCGCTCCCCAGCCGTACGGTCAGCGCGTCCGGATCGTCCGGGCCGCGCTCCCACAGCCGTGGTCCGGGCCCGAGCGTGGTGAGCAGCACGGTGGCGGGGTCGGGCCAGCGCGCGTCCCACGCGGCCGCGTCGTCGGCGCCCGGCCCCGCGCCCCGCGCGCCGCCGGCCGCGCCGGGGACGCGACGCCCGCCGGGACCGTACTCGCCGTGCTCGCCGTGGCCGCCGGGCCCGTGCGTCGGCCCGTCCGGCCCGTACGCCGGGGCGTCCGCGCCGTCGCGGCCGGTGCCCGAGGCCGCGGTGAACCGCCGCGCCCACGCGCCGAGTCCGCGCCCCCGCCGGGGGCGCTGGGCGTCCGCGTCCGTCCCGGCCCCGGGCCCGTACGCCGGGTCGGCGGCTCCCGGCGGCATGGCGAAGCCCGCGCCGCGGGTGCCCTCGTCGCCGGGGAAGGGCGCTATGGGCGCGTACGTGTGCGTGGGAAGTCTCGGCTCGTCCGGGGTCACCGCGCCCCGCGGCCCGGCGCCCGTGCCGCCACCGCCGCCCGCGCCCGTGCCGGAGCCCGTGCCGGAGCCCGTGCCGGAGCCCGTGCCGGAGCCCGTGCCGTACGCACCGCCGCCGCCGCGCCGTCCGTACGCGTCCTGCCCCGCGCCGTACGCCGCTGCCGCCTCGTGCGGACCGCCGCCGGCGCTTCCGTCGGCGCCACGCGCCGGCGGGGGCAGGGGAGGGGACAGCCGGAGCTGGCCCTCGCCGTCCGGGATGGTCGGCAGCGAGGGCGGCGGTGCGGCGGCGGGCGCTGAGGCCTCCAGCCGGATCGCGGATTCGCCGAGGCGCAGCTTCGCGCCGGGGTGCAGCATCGCGGGGCGGCCGTCGACGGCGGTGCCGTCGACCGTGGTGCCGTTGGTGGGGCCGAGGTCGGTGACCGTGACGGCGCCGCCGTCGGTGACGGTGACCGTGCAGTGCAGCCGGGAGACGTCGGGGTCGTCGAGGGCCACGTCCGCGTCCGCGGAGCGGCCGAGCTGGACGGCGCCGCCGTGCAGCAGGTGGACGCCTCCCGCGTCCGGCCCGGCGGTCACGTGGAGCCGGGCCTTGGCCGCGCCGTAGGCGGAGGCGGGGGAGGGCGCCGCGGGGCCGTACAGCGAGATGGTCGCGCCGTCGATCAGCGGCGGCTCACCGATCACCTGCCGCTGCGGGTCGAGCCGTTCGGTCCCGTCGTAGACGGACACCACGTCGTGCGACGCGTGCGACGCGTGCGACGACCCGGGAGACCCGTGCGACGCTGCGTCAGGGCCGGTGGTGCCGGGGGCGGAAGGGGCGCCGGCGCCGCCCGGAGCGCCGCCTCCGGCGCCCGCTCCGGCGACGGTCGTCGCCAGCGAGTCGGTCACCGCGGCCAGCACGGTGCCCGGTGGCGCGGTCACGAGCACGTCGCAGGGCCGCGCTGCGGCCTGGCCGCCGCGCGACGCGAGGACAGTCAGACGGATCTGCATCGGCCCCTCCCGGTCCCACCACCGCTCCGTGCTGGATGCATCCTCGCACCCGGCACTGACATCGCGCCCCGCCAGCACGATCTAATGATCTTGATTGCACAGGCTCGTGCGCAAGAGTGCCTGTTCGGGAAAGTGCCGGACCGATCACGATCAGTGCTGACCGCTCCTGTCCGGTTCCCTCGACGGATCCGGTCGCGGGCTGCAACCATCCGCTCCGGTGACGCGTCTTTACCCGGAAGCCGACCGTATCGTCGACCCGAGTCGGCCGGATCGGAGTCGCTCCGCGTACGCGGCCCGTCACCGCCGCACCCGGCGGCATTACAGTGTGCGGGATGGCACGACCAGACATACCAGCAGGGAGCGCATGACGTGCGGCCGGTAGGCAGCAAGTACCTGCTCGAGGAGCCGCTCGGACGCGGCGCCACGGGCACCGTCTGGCGGGCTCGCCAGCGCGAGACCGCGGGCTCCGAGGCGGCGGTGGCCGGGCAGCCGGGCGAGACCGTCGCGATCAAGGTGCTCAAGGAGGAGCTGGCCAACGACCCGGACGTGGTGATGCGCTTTCTGCGCGAGCGCTCCGTCCTTCTGCGGCTGACCCACGAGAACATCGTCCGCACCCGCGACCTGGTCGTCGAGGGTGATCTGCTGGCCCTGGTGATGGACCTCGTCGAGGGTCCCGACCTGCACCGCTATCTCCGGGAGAACGGCCCGTTCTCGCCGGTCGCCGCCGCTCTCGTCACCGCGCAGGTCGCGGACGCGCTGGCGGCCAGCCACGCCGACGGCGTCGTGCACCGCGATCTGAAACCGGCCAACGTCCTGCTCTCCGAGGGCCCGGACGGCATGCGTCCGCTGCTCACCGACTTCGGCATCGCGCGGCTGGCGGACTCGCCGGGCCTGACGCGTACGCAGGAGTTCGTCGGCACGCCCGCGTACGTCGCGCCCGAGTCCGCCGAGGGCCGGCCGCAGACCTCCGCCGTCGACATCTACGGCGCGGGCATCCTGCTCTACGAACTCGTCGCCGGACAGCCGCCGTTCAGCGGCGAGAACTCGCTGCAGGTGCTCCACCGCCACCTCGGCGAGGAGCCGCAGCGCCCGCCCGGTCTGCCGGACCCGCTGTGGACGGTCATTGAGCGCTGCCTGCGCAAGCAGCCCGAGGAGCGGCCCGGAGCGGCCGGCCTCGCCCGCTCGCTGCGTACGGTCGCCGCGGGCGTCGGCGCGCAGGCCACACCCGACCAGGCGCGTGCCGCGCTCGGCGTCGCCGCGCTGCTCGCGCCGGACCCGCAGCCCGCGACCGTGCCGGAGGGCCAGCTCACCGGCGAGGCCGCGCCCACACAGGTGCTGCCGAACACCGGCCAGGGCGGTGCGGGCCAGGGCACGCCGGGTTTCGACCCGAGCGCCCCCACCAACGTCCTCCCGCAGACCGGCGGCCCAGGCGGCCCCGGTGGTCCCGGCGGCCCGCCGCAGCAGCCTCCGCAGCCGCAGCAGCCGCCCCAGCCCGACGGCCCGCACCCGTGGCAGAGCCAGATGCGCGCCGCCCGCGACCGCAACGAGCAGACGCAGGTCCAGCCGCTCGACCCGAGCCTCGACCCGCTGCGCCGCCGCCCGCAGCGCCGGCCCCAGCAGCCGCCGCCGCAGCAGCCCCAGCAGCCGCAGCCGTCCCGGCGCCGTCAGCAGCCGCAGCCGCAGCGGTACGAGCCGCAGCGTCCGCCGGCGCCTCAGCAACCGCAGCCGCCGCAGCAGCCCCAGCGCCGGGGCGGCGCGAATCCGATGCGCATTCCGGGGCTCGGCTGCCTCAAGGGCTGCCTGTTCATGATCCTGATCCTGGTCGTCATAGCCGTGCTCGTCTGGAACTTCACGCCGGTGCCCGAGTGGTGGGCGGAGGGCCAGAGCTTCTGGGAGAAGACCGAGGATTTCTTCGGCTCGGTGCAGGATTTCTTCGACAAGGTCGGCAGTTGACCCGGATGCCCGTACCGCGAGTTCGGAGATTTATCGACTTCCACGGGGTAATTCACGTCCAGAAGTGACAATTGCCCTCGGTATTGGCTCCCTGGCCGGCCCGCGACGCGTAGTTTTGTCGCCGTGACGCTCCCTGTTCCGTGACAGAGGAGCTGATTCACTCGGCTCACTCGGCCCATGTGGCTCACTCGGATCCAGCGAGGGACGGATGGTGGCACGGAAGATCGGCAGTCGCTACACCGCTCACCAGATCCTGGGACGCGGCAGTGCGGGCACGGTATGGCTCGGCGAGGGGCCCGAGGGCCCGGTCGCCGTCAAGCTGCTCCGTGAGGACCTCGCGTCGGATCAGGAACTCGTCGACCGCTTCGTGCGGGAGCGTACGGCTCTGCAGTCCCTCGACCACCCGCGGGTGGTCGGCCTCCGCGATCTCGTGGTGAACGGCAGCGAGCTGGCGCTGGTCATGGACCTCGTACGGGGCACCGACCTGCGTACGCGCCTGGAGCACGACCGGCGGCTCGCGCCCCAGGCCGCGGTCGCGATCGCCATCGACGTGGCGGACGGGCTCGGCGCCGCGCACGCGGCGGGCATCGTCCACCGGGACGTCAAGCCGGAGAACGTGCTGCTCGACGCGCACGCCCCGGCCGGGCCCGGCGGTGCGCCGCCCGCGCTGCTGACGGACTTCGGGGTCGCCAAACTGATCGACTCCCCCCGCCGTACGGCCCTGCTCCGCCAGTCCGGCGCCGCCGCCGCGCAGCAGCACGGGGCGCACGGCGCCGACGCGGGCGCCGGGTCCGGCGGGAGCCAGAACGCCCCGCAGACGCCGCGCGGCATCATCGGCACGCCCGACTACCTCGCGCCCGAGCTGGTCGAGGGCCTGCCGCCGCGCGCCTCCGTCGACATCTACGCGCTGGCGACCGTCCTCTACGAGCTGCTGGCCGGCTTCACGCCGTTCGGCGGCGGCCACCCCGGGGCGATCCTGCGCCGCCACGTCACCGAGCGGGTCGCGCCGCTGCCCGGAATCCCCGACGAGCTGTGGCAGCTCATCCACCAGTGCCTGGCGAAGGCTCCCGCCTCGCGGCTGCGTGCGCCGGAGCTGGCCGCGCGGCTGCGGGAGGTGCTGCCGGCGCTGGAGGGCCTGCCTCCGCTCGACATCGACGAGCAGCCGGACGAGGCGTACGAGGAGTCGGGTACGGAGGCCGCGCGCCCGGAGCCCGCGCACAGCGCGCCCGTACGCGGCGCCGTGCCGCTGGTCGAGACGAGCACCGGGCCGGACTCCAACCGCGACACCCACACCTCCATGCGCGTCCCCGGCGCCGACGAGCTGGCCGGCGGCGCGCACGGCACCGCCCGCGCCCCGCGGGCCGCCGGCGCGCGCCGTGCCGGTTCGGCGCGGAACCGCGCCGCGCAGGCGGCGTCGCTGCGGCGGAGACGGCTGAAGCTGGCGCTGATCGCCGGGGCGGTGGCGGTCGCGGCGGGGCTCGGCGGCTGGCTCGCGACCTCCGAGGACGACACCGCGACCCGTCCCGCGCCCGCGGTCGAACGCCCCTGATCGTTCCGGTACGGCCCGTTCCGCCCCCGACCAGGAGTGCGCGGGGTGTACGGGCGCCCCGGCGCACGGACCGGCGGCACCCGTGCCGCCAGCCGTTACGCTGGACCTGTGGCAGTCGTCGATGTATCCGAAGAACTGAAGTCCCTCTCCTCCACCATGGAGTCGATCGAGGCCGTCCTCGACCTGGACAGGATGAGGGCCGATGTCGCCGTGCTCGAGGAGCAGGCCGCGGCCCCGGACCTGTGGGACGACATCGAGAACGCGCAGAAGGTGACCAGCCGGCTGTCGTATCTGCAGGGGCAGCTGCGCCGGGCCGAGGAGCTGCGTTCCCGCATCGACGACCTCGAGGTGCTGTTCGAGCTCGCCGAGAGCGAGGACGACGCCGACGCGCGCAGCGAGGCGGACACGGAGCTGGCCTCCGTGCGCAAGGCGGTCGAGGAGCTGGAGGTCCGTACGCTGCTGTCCGGCGAGTACGACCCGCGGGAGGCCGTCGTCAGCGTCCGCGCGGAGGCGGGCGGCGTGGACGCCGCGGACTTCGCGGAGCAGCTGATGCGGATGTATCTGCGCTGGGCGGAGCGCAAGGGCTATCCGACGGAGGTCTTCGACATCAGCTACGCGGAGGAGGCGGGCATCAAGTCCGCGACCTTCGCCGTGAAGGCGCCGTACGCGTACGGGACGCTCTCCGTCGAGCAGGGCACGCACCGGATGGTGCGGATCTCGCCGTTCGACAACCAGGGCCGCCGCCAGACGTCGTTCTCCGGCGTCGAGGTGCTGCCCGTCGTCGAGCAGACCGACCACATCGACATCCCGGAGAACGAGCTGCGGATCGACGTCTTCCGCTCCTCCGGTCCCGGCGGCCAGTCCGTCAACACCACGGACTCGGCGGTGCGCATGACGCACATCCCGACCGGCATCGTCGTCTCCTGCCAGAACGAGAAGTCGCAGATCCAGAACCGCGCCGCCGCCATGCGCGTCATGCAGAGCCGCCTCCTCGCGCACCGCCGCCAGGAGGAGCAGGCCAAGATGGACGCGCTGAAGGGCGACGGGGGCAACTCCTGGGGCAACCAGATGCGTTCGTACGTCCTGCACCCGTACCAGATGGTCAAGGACCTGCGGACGGAGTACGAGGTCGGCAACCCGCAGTCCGTGCTCGACGGCGACATCGACTCGTTCCTCGAGGCGGGCATCCGCTGGCGCAAGCAGCAGGAGCAGTCGGACGACTGACCCGTACGGTCCGTACGGCCGGCAGGGCCGCGTGCGCCCGTACGGGCGCGAGGTCTCCGAGCGGTAACGATTGCACCCGTTCCGTCCGTGCCAGAGGTCTGGCCCGGTGACGCGGCGCAGGCCCCGGCTCTGCCCCCGGAAGACCGCTCTGACGTGCAAGTCCGTGCTGCCCGCGAGTGGTTGACGTGCGTACGGGCGGTCGGTAGGCATGGGGCGTCCGTCAGCAGGTCACCCGAGGAGGCCGCACGTGTCAGGGACGAACCACGTGGCAGGGACGCACGCGGAACGGCGCGCGCGGCGCCGCATGACCTGCGCCGGCGCGGGTGTCGCGGCGGCCGCGCTGCTCGCGCCGCTGCTGGCGGCGGGCCCCGCGGCGACCGCGGAACGCGAACCGGACTCGCTGCAGGGGGCGTTCGCGCGGGCGGCGGAGCGGCACGACGTGCCGGTCAGCGTGCTGCTCGGGGTGTCGTACCTCCAGTCGCGCTGGGACGGGCACCGGGGCGCGGCGAGCGTGTCGGGCGGTTACGGCCCGATGCACCTCACGGATGCCCGTACGGCGCTCGCCTCGGAAGGCCGCAAGGCCGGGGACCACCACGCCGGAGCGGCGGAGGACCCGCGCGGCGACACGCAACGGCCGCTGTCCGTACGGGAGTCCGCGCGCGCGGACTCGGACGCCGCGGCGGGAGACGTGCCGCGGCGGCTGCGTACGCTCCCGGAGGCGGCGCGGCTGACCGGGCTGCCGCAGGAGGAGCTGCGGGAGGAGCCCGCGGCGAACATCGAGGGCGGCGCCGCGCTGCTGGCCGCCGCGCAGCGGAAGCTGGGGCTGCCGCTCAGTGGCGACCCCGCCGACTGGTACGGCGCGGTGGCCGGTTACGCGCACGCCGCCGACGCCGCCACCGCCGCCGTCTACGCGGGCGACGTCTTCGACGTCATCACCGACGGCGCCGCGCGCACCACCGACTCCGGGCAGCGCGTGACCCTCGCCGCGCACCCCGGACTGCGGCCCGAGACCTCGCAGGTGCGCAAGCTCGGCCTGCGTGAGGGGCAGCGCGACCCGAAGCTGGAGTGCCCGCGGAGCATCTCCTGCGAGTGGATCCCGGCGCCGTACGAGGAGTGGAAGGACGAGGAGGGCGAGCCCGACTACGGCAACCACGACAAGGCCGACCGGCCGCGCGCCCCGCGCATCGACTCGATCGTCGTGCACGACACCGAGGAGACGTACGAGCGGACCCTCGACCTCGTCCAGGACCGGGAGTACGTCTCCTGGCACTACACCCTGCGTTCCTCGGACGGCCACGTCGCGCAGCACGTGCCGACGGAGGACGTGGCGTGGCACGCGGGCAACTGGTACGTCAACTCCGGTTCCGTCGGCCTGGAGCACGAGGGCTTCCTGACGGCGCCCGACGCCTGGTACACGGAGGCGATGTACCGCGCGTCGGCACGGCTGGTGCGCCATCTGGCACGCACGTACGACATCCCGCTGGACCGGCAGCACATTCTCGGCCACGACAACGTGCCCGGCACGCTGCCCTCGACCATCCCCGGCATGCACACCGACCCCGGCCCGTACTGGGACTGGCAGCACTACTTCGCGCTGATGGGCAAGGAGTTCGAGGCCACCGGCGGCCGGGACTCGGGGCTGCTCACCATCCGCCCGGACTACGACCGGAACCAGCCCGTCTACACCGGGTGCGAGACGGCCGGGGAGCCCTGCCCCGCGCACGGTTCCACCGCCGTACGCCTGCACACCGCGCCGCGCTCCGACGCGCCCCTCGTGCCCGACGCCGGCCTGCACCCCGACGGCAGCCCGTCCACGACCGGCGTCAACGACACCGGGGCGCGGGCCTCCACCGGTCAGCAGTACGCGGTGGCAGGCCGCGAGGGCGACTGGACCGCGATCTGGTACCTGGGCCGGAAGGCGTGGTTCCACAACCCGCGCAAGCAGCCCACCGCCGTACCGGCCTCGGGCTCCGTGGTCACGCCCGCGCCCGGCAAGGACAGCGTGCCGGTCTACGGGCGCGCGTACCCCGAACCGGACGCGTACCCGGAGGGCGTGCCCGTCCAGGACATCACGCCGCTGCCGTACGAGCTGTCCGCGGGCCAGTCGTACGCGGCCGGACTGCGCACCGAGGGCACGTACTTCTACGCGGTCACGTTCGATCCGGCGCAGCATCGCGTGGTCCGCGGCGAAACCGCGTACTACCAGATCCAGTTCGGGCACCGGGTCGCGTTCGTGAAGGCCGACGACGTACGGGTGCGCCCCGCGCGGTGACGGTGACCAGGTGGGAGCGGTGCGGGGTGGTGGGGATGTCAGAAGCCTCACACTCCCTTCACCCGGGATCACTTGGCACTCGCTTGACGATGGTGTGAAAACTGGGAAAGCTGTTTGCTCGGCAGGCGTGTGACTGGGCGCGTGCGGGGCGGGGAAGAGCGCGGTGCCCGAAGGCGAACGACAAGGACTGCGGCTCAACGTCTCTGCACGCGGTGGCCATTCACACAGCTGCCCCACTGATCGAGTATCTACTGGGGGTAGTTGGCAGATGACCAATTCCAAGACGCGGCTGCGCGTTGCGCGGATCGCGGCCGGTGCGGTGTTCGCGGCCGGCGCCTCGCTCACCGCGGCGGGAGTGGCCCAAGCGGTCAGCCCGACCGAGAGCGCTGAGAAGACGGAGACGAAGGCGGCGAAGAGCGGCACGATCGTCGGTGTCACCACCGGCGGTGAGGACAGCGAGGGTTCCATCGTCGGCCTCATCGAGGGCAGCACCGGCGACGACGGCGGTTCGACGGGTGGTGACGACGGCGGCACCACGGGTGGTGACGACGGCGGCACGACCGGCGGCGACGACGGTGGCACCACCGGCGGTGACGACGGCGGGAGCACGACCGACGGCGGTACGACCACGGATGGTGGCACGACCACCGACGGTGGCAGCACGACGGACGGTGGCACCACGACCGACGGTGGCACGACCACCGACGGCGGGAGCACGACCGACGGCGGCAGCACCACGGACGGTGGCACGTCGGGCGGTGACGACGGCGGCACCACGGGTGGTGACGACGGCGGCACGACCGGCGGCGAGGAGCCGGCCACCATCGGCGGCGGCAGCACCGGCGGCGGCGAGGACGACACCCCCACCTGTGAGCTGGGCGAGTCCGAGGTGGACTGCTCCACCGGCGGCAACACCGACCCGGACGTGGGCGGCAGCGAGCCGGTCGGCCAGGAGAAGCCGAAGGACGAGCTGGCGGAGACCGGTTCGGCCGAGACGACCTTCCTGCTGGTCGGCGCCGCAACCATGATCGCGGGCGGTGTCGGCTTCCGCGCCATGCCGCGCCTGATCAACCGCCGTACGGCCGCCTGAGGCCCGTACGCACCGCACGGAACAGCCCGAAGGGCCCGGAACGCTTTCGTTCCGGGCCCTTCGGCTTGCCGCAAGCACGGGGGAACTCCGCTGGGTCACCGGTCAAGAACGGTGCGTGAGCAACGGGACGTACGCAACTGCGCCGCGTGAGCGGAACGGTGAACGCCGCGCGGCCTCAACAGCCGGGAGCGTGCTACGCCGTGGCCACCCGCTGGGCCACCACCGCGACCGCGATCAGGGCCAGCAGGAGTGCGATCAGCGCCGCCGGCGTGAGCGCGGCCAGCGGGCCGCCCTCCTGCATCCGGGCCCGGTGAGCGCGGCACACCGAGCAGCGGCCCTCACTGACGGGGCCTGCGCAGTTGGCACACACCAGTCGGTCGCATGTCATGCGATCTCCTCCTCAGTCGGCCAACGCCCTCGGTGGGTGATTCGTTCCCCAAGGCTCCCGCTTCCACTGTGCCAGGTGACGGCCCGGAACGCAGAGGGACAACGCATACGTACACGCCCGTGACACCGGGCAGTCAATCGCCAGTGCCGGGAATATGCCTGTTCGCTCCGGCAGGAACCCACCTACACCGGACGCCGACTGCGCGGCCCGCACCCCTTCGCGTAGGGTCGCCCCACCGAGGGAGCCGCCGACGGCTCCCGATGTCCCTACCCAGGCCGACGTGGTGCAAAAACCGTGATCCGTTTCGACAACGTCTCAAAGTCCTACCCCAAGCAGAACCGCCCGGCCCTCCGCGACGTTTCGCTGGAGGTCGACCGCGGTGAGTTCGTGTTCCTGGTGGGTTCTTCCGGCTCCGGCAAGTCCACCTTCCTCCGGCTGCTGCTGCGCGAGGAGCGTGCGAGCCACGGCCAGGTACACGTCCTCGGCAAGGATCTGGCCCGCCTGTCGAACTGGAAGGTGCCGCAGATGCGCCGCCAGCTCGGCTGCGTCTTCCAGGACTTCCGGCTCCTGCCGAACAAGACGGTCGGTGAGAACGTCGCGTTCGCCCTCGAGGTCATCGGCAAGTCCCGCGGGCAGATCCGCAAGACCGTCCCCGAAGTCCTCGATCTCGTCGGGCTGGGCGGCAAGGACGACCGCATGCCCGGCGAGCTGTCCGGTGGTGAGCAGCAGCGCGTGGCCATCGCCCGCGCCTTCGTGAACCGTCCCATGCTCCTGATCGCCGACGAGCCCACGGGCAACCTCGACCCGCAGACGTCCGTCGGCATCATGAAGCTGCTCGACCGGATCAACCGCACCGGTACGACCGTGGTGATGGCGACACACGACCAGCAGATCGTCGACCAGATGCGCAAGCGCGTCATCGAACTCGAGCTGGGCCGACTCGTACGTGACCAGTCGCGCGGCGTTTACGGCTACCAGCACTAGTACCGGGCGAGGACCGCGCTCACGCAAGCAGGAACGCAGGAAAGGACGCCATGCGCGCCCAGTTCGTACTGTCGGAGATCGGTGTCGGTCTCCGCCGCAATCTGACGATGACCTTCGCGGTGATCGTCTCGGTCGCCCTCTCACTGGCTCTGCTGGGGGGCTCGCTGCTCGCCCGGGACCAGGTGAGCACGATGAAGGGGTACTGGTACGACAAGGTCCAGGTGTCGATCTACCTCTGCAACAAGAACGACGCCGAGTCCGATCCCAACTGCGCCAAGGGCGCGGTGACGGAGGAGCAGAAGAAGCAGATCCTGGCCGATCTCAAGGAACTCGAGATCGTCGACAAGGTCTACCACGAGTCCGCGGACGAGGCGTTCAAGCACTACAAGGAGCAGTTCAAGGACTCTCCGCTGGTGGACTCGCTGACGCCGGACCAGATGCAGGAGTCGTACCGCGTCAAGCTGACGGACCCGACCAAGTTCAACGTCATCAACACCGCGTTCTCCGGGAGACAGGGGGTTCAGGAGGTCCAGGACCAGAAGGACCTGCTGGAGAACCTGTTCAATCTCCTGAACGGCATGAACGTCGCGGCGCTGTGTGTGATGGCTCTCATGCTCGTCGTCGCACTGCTCCTGATCATCAACACGGTGCGGGTCTCGGCGTTCAGCCGAAGGCGGGAAACCGGGATCATGCGGCTGGTCGGCGCGTCCGGGTTCTACATCCAGCTGCCGTTCATCCTGGAGGCCGCCATCGCGGGCCTCATCGGGGCGGGTTTTGCCTGCGTACTGCTGGTCGGCGGCAAGTACTTCCTGATCAACAACTGGCTGCAGGAGAAGATCCCGCTCATCAACTTCATCGGCTGGGACGCGGTCGCGAAGGTGCTTCCTCTTATCCTCGCCGTCGGGATGCTGATGCCCGCCGTTGCAGCTTTCTTCGCCCTCCGCAAGTACCTCAAGGTGTGACACAGGACGCGGGTGCCGTACGGACAACTGCCCTTATGGCACCCGCGTCTGGCTTAGACTCCGGAACATGCCGGGCATGTGGAATTCCGCGCGGCCCCGCCGAATCCGCCGCGGGGCGGCCCTGACGATGGTCTTCGCGGGCGTCCTCGCGACGGGCGCCGCCACGGACTCGTGGAACGGCGAGTCGCACGGCTCCGCACCGGAGCCCGCCGACCGCGCGCTCGCCGGTACGTCCGGCGACACCGACGACTCGCACGCGGCGCGGCAGGCCGGAGAGGCGCGCGACGCCGATGCGGACGGAGCGGCCGAGCGGCTCGTCAGCCGCAGCGGCGACCGCTGGTCCGCCGCGTACACGGCGCGTGAGTACGCCGGACTGGAGCGGACGCTGGACGGCGAGTACGTCGGCATCGGCATCTCCGTCCGCCGCGCCATCGACAGCGCGGGCCGCCGTACGGTCGACGTGGCCCGGGTCCAGCCGGGCAGCCCCGCCGCCGAGGCCGGGATCCGCGCCGGGGACCGGCTGCACGCCGTCGACGGCACGGACGTGGACGAGCGGCCCGTCACCGAGGTCGTCGCCCTGCTGCGCGGCTCCGCCGAGGGCACCGCGGCGCGGGGCGGGAGCGGCAAGGACGACGCGGACGGGAACGGCAAGGACGAGGGCGGCAAGGACGAGGGCGGCGGCGAGGGCGCCGCGCCCGGCAGCCCCGTCGCGCTGGACCTCAGCCGGGACGGCCGCCGCTGGGAGGCGGACCTGGAACGCGCCCGCCTCAAGGCCGGCACGGTCACCACGGACCGGGTGGCACCCCACGTCACCAAGATCAAGATCACCCGCTTCACGGAGGACTCCGGCGACGAGGTGCGCCGCGCCGTACGCGAGGTCCCCGACGGCGACGGCATCCTCCTCGACCTCCGCGGCAACTCGGGCGGCCTGGTCACCGAGGCTGCGGACGCCGCCGCCGCGCTGCTCGACGGCGGGCTGGTCGGCACGTACGACGACAACGGCACGCAGCGCGCCCTCTACGCCGAGCCGGGCGGCGACACCGAGGCACCCGTGGTCGTCCTGGTCGACGGCGGCACCATGAGCGCCGCCGAACTGGTCACCGGCGCGCTGCAGGACCGCGGCCGCGCCGTCGTGGTGGGCTCCCGTACCTTCGGCAAGGGCTCCGTCCAGGTGCCGCGCCAGATGTCCGACGGCTCCGTCGCCGAGCTGACCGTGGGTGACTACGCGACTCCGGCGGGGCGCGCCGTCCAGGAGGACGGCCTGTCGCCGGACCTCGCCGTGCCGTCGAGCCGGGAGGCGGAGTCGCGGGCCCGTTCGGTATTGAGTGGCCTCGCGTCCGGGTCGTAGGGGAAAATACCCTGGTTATGGCTAAAGAGACGGGTCGAAAGATCATCGCGCAGAACAAGAAGGCGCGGCACGACTACCTGATTCTGGACACGTACGAGTGCGGGATCGTGCTGACCGGCACGGAGGTGAAGTCGCTGCGCCAGGGCCGTGCCTCCCTGGTGGACGGCTTCGCGCAGCTGGACGACGCCGAGGTCTGGCTGCACAACGTGCACATCGCCGAGTACTCGCAGGGCACCTGGACGAATCACAGCGCGCGGCGCAAGCGGAAGCTCCTCATGCACCGTTCGGAGATCGACAAGCTGATCGGCAAGACGAAGGAGACCGGCTACACGCTGGTCCCGCTGGCGCTGTACTTCAAGAACGGCCGCGCCAAGGTCGAGCTGGCGCTCGCCAAGGGCAAGAAGGAGTACGACAAGCGGCAGGCCCTGCGCGAGAAGCAGGACCGCAGGGAGGCGGAGCGCGTCATCTCGGCGGTGAAGCGGAAGCAGCGGGCGTAGGCGCCTGGGCCCCCGCGTGAGGGGTGGCCCGCGCACGCGGGGGAATAGGCTGGCCCCCGCGTGTGTTGATCACGTACGATGGCACTTGCGCCTGCTCCTCCGGGAGCCGGGCTTGTCAATTCAACATGGGGATGATCGGTTTCGACAGCGGATGTCGAAGCAGGGGAAGCGAGCCGAGGAACGCGGCAATGATCTCGTTAACCATCTGCCGCAAAAAAATAATCGCCAATTCCAAGCGCGATTCCTTCGCCCTCGCTGCCTAAGTAGCGACTGGTGAAGTGCTGGCCCGGGGGTGTTCCCGACCCGGTGTCCGGCATCATCAAGGGGACTCACCGCGCAAGCCCGGTCACGGGGCCTGCCGGAACATCAAACAGTGACTGAGCCCGTCGGAGACTTGTCCGCGTGATCTCCGGGGCTGAGAAAATCGTAGCGGACTGCGCTCGGAGAAGCCCTCCTTCCGCTCCGTTGGACGCGGGTTCGATTCCCGCCATCTCCACGAATGCGACAGGCGACGTGTGCGCACGGAAAGCGTGGGCCGCGTCGCCTTCGTCGTTTGTGCGCGGCTTCGCCGCGCGGTGCGGGGGCTCCGCCACCCGCACCCCTGTGCGGGGCTTCGCCCCTGCCCCCGTCTCGGTGGGTGGGGGCGGGCGACGTGTGGGGCGGAAGGCGTGGGCCGCGTCGCCTTCGTCGTTTGTGCGCGGCTTCGCCGCGCGGTGCGGGGGCTCCGCCGCCGTTGCGGCCGTTACGCGCCGTGTTCCGCGCACAGGCAGCGCGTGCGCGGGTCGAGCCACTCCCGGCCCGTCCACTCCGGGTGGCGTTCGAGCATCAGCGCCGAGACCTCCGCCACGATCGTCTCCTCGCTCATCGCCGAGTCGCGCCGGGCCCAGGTCTCGTCACGCAGCAGCTCCAGGTAGTCCCGTACGTCCGCCAGCAGGCGCGCGTCGCCGATGTCGCCGTGCCCCGGTACGACGACCCGCGGTGCCCGCCGCGCCAGCCGCCGCATCACCGCGAGCCAGCGCGTGCCCGACACGTCGACGTCGTGCGGCGGGAACCACGGGAAGATCGCGAACTGCCCCGCTTCCACCAGGTCCCCCGTGCGCGAAGGCCAGCACCTTCTCGGCGTTGCGGGGGCCCATCCCGGTCTCCACGACCAGTACGGAGTGCTGCCCGCCCACGAGGCCGATGTTCGGTACGAGCGGCACGCGCCGGTCCGGTACGACCACCACGTCGCGGGCGACCTCCCGTACGTCCGTGATGTGCACGGCGGGTTCGGGCATGGTCTCGTCGGCCTGGCGGCCCGGTTCCTGCGGCATCGGCGCTCCTCGCTCGGTCTCCCCGTACGCAGCCCAGTCCAGCCGCCCGGACTCCGTGCGTCCAACACCCGTTCCGCAGCGGCGATACCGGGCGGGTATCGTCGCTGCCGATGGATCTGCGCAGGCTGGGCTACTTCGTCGCGGTCGCCGAGGAACTCCACTTCGGCCGGGCCGCCGCGCGGCTGCACCGTCGGACTCGCGCCGACCGGCCACACCCTGCTGGACGGGCTGGTGACGGTGCCGCTCGACGGGATGCCGCCCAGCCGCCTCGTCGTCGCCTGGTCCGGCGCACGGGCGACCCCGCTCGTACGGTCCTTCGCGCGGATCGCTGTCGCGCAGTACGGGTACGGGCGGGGGCCGGGTGCCTGACCGGCACGTATCCGCTTCCGCGGGCTTCGGGCGGAGGGCCGCGGCCTGCGACAATGGCCGTAATCCGAGAGGCGGCACCGCACCCCGACGGAGACGGAGCCCGCACATGCCAGCAGGCGCAGAAGGCGCAACAGAACCGGCTGACCCGGTGGACCGGACGGACCCGGCTGACCCGGTGGACCGGACGGACCCGGTGGAGCCAGCAGACGGCACCGGCCCGGCAGCGGCGCGCGAGACGCGTACGCCTCCCGTACCGCTCGGCCCCGACTCCCTGACCTGGTGCTACTTCGGCGACTGGCGCGGCGTGCTGCTCGCCCCCTGGGCGGGCGTGATGCAGAACATGCACCCGGGCCTCGGCGCCGGAGTCGCCGAGCACTCCCGCTTCTTCGAGGAGCGCTGGCAGCGGCTCTACCGCTCGCTGTACCCGATAGGCGGCGTCGTCTACGACGGCCCGCGCGCCGCCGAGACCGCCCGCCAGGTGCGCGGCTACCACGACACGGTCAAGGGCACCGACGCATACGGGCGCCCGTACCACGCGCTCGATCCGGACACGTTCTACTGGGCGCACGCCACCTTCTTCATGCTGACCGTGCTGGTCGCCGACCGCTTCGGGCCCGGCCTGAACGAGCCGGAGAAGCGGCAGTTGTTCGACGAGCACGTGCGCTGGTACCGGCTGTACGGGATGAGCATGCGGCCGGTGCCGGGCAGTTGGGAGGAGTTCCAGGCGTACTGGGACCGGATGGCGGCGGAGGTGCTGGAGGACACCCGGCCCGCGCGCGACGTCCTCGACATCCGCCGTATCGCCAAGCCGCCCGCGCTGTCCTGGCTCCCGGACGCCGCCTGGCGCGTGCTGCGCGGCCCGCAGGCGCGGCTCACCGTGTGGCTCACCGTCGGACTGCTGCCGCCCGCGGCGCGGCGGCGGCTCGGCCACCACTGGACCGTACGGGACGAGCGCCGGCTGCGGCTGCTCGGCCGCGCCGTCCACCATGGCTGGAAACTGGTGCCGTCCGCCCGCCGCTACCACCCGCGCGCCCGCGCGGGCTGGGCCCGCGCCGCGGGCCACCGCGCCCCGGACGCCCCACCGGTGGAGACCCCGCCCCGCAACCTCCCCCCTGCCGCGGAGCGGGACAGCCCTCGCCACTACTCGCCCCGCGTCTGAGGGTTGGAGCGCACCATTCGTTGGACGGCCCGTTCCGGTGCGCGTCAGCCTGGGGCCATGACAGCGACGATTGAGTTCTGGCCCACCGAAGAAGACGCCCGGATCATCCGCGCGGCGACGCGCGAAGGCGAGACGGCCGACGACGTGATCCGCCGTGCCCTGCGCCTGCTGGAGCGCGAGTTGTGGCTCGGGAGGGCTCGCGCCCACGCGACGCGGCTGGCGGACGAGGACGTGTCCGCGGAAGCGGACGTCTGGTGAGCCGCGGCGCGGTGCACAGTGCGGCGTGCGCCGCCCCCTCATGCCCCCGCGCCGCCCGGGCCCGACGCGTACGCCAGCGGGGGCGCGATCGCCTGGGCGTCCGCGTGTTCACCGACCAGGCCGATGAACAGCGCCGCCGTCGCCTCCAGCAGTCCGGCCCGGTCCAGGCCGCCACCGGGCAGCGGCGCGCAGCCGGTGTCCCGTACCAGGTCGCGGGCCGTGTCGAGGGCCGACTCGTCGTCGCCGCAGAGCGGAGACGACGAGTCGGCTGGAGTTCAACGGTCTGGTGGCGCGGCACGTGTACGCCGAGGCGCCGCCCCGCGTCGAGTACGAACCCACCGCGCAGGGGTGGATGTTGGCGGCGATTCCGCGTGAACGGGCGCCCCGTGACCGCGTGTTGACGCGCCGGGCCGAGGTGAAGGGGCTCCGGGGGATTCGCGAAGGAAAACATTGGTCTACACCTTGACTGGTATAGACCAAGGCAGTTGACTGCGCCCCGTCAGCCTTTTTCTCCGCGGCCGGTGTGCGTGCGCGCCGGACCCCCCACAAGGAGTGATCGAGTGTTGAGGCAGCTCAGAAAGAGGATCAAGGCGGTGCTCGCCGTGTCCGCACTGGTGGCGGCGCTGGCCGTGATCGTGCCCGTCACCGCGTCCGCCGGACAGAGCGGACAGGACGGCAAGGGCGACTCGGCCGCCGAGTTCATCGTCAGCGAGGCCCAGTTCAACGAGATGTTCCCGGGCCGGAACGCCTTCTACACGTACCAGGGCCTCGTCGACGCCCTCAGCGCGTACCCGGAGTTCGCGAACACCGGTGACGAGACCGTCAAGAAGCAGGAGGCCGCGGCCTTCCTCGCGAACGTCAGCCACGAGACCGGCGGCCTCGTCCACGTCGTGGAGCAGAACGAGGAGAACTACCCGCACTACTGCGACGACACCCAGCCCTACGGCTGCCCCGCCGGCAACGACGCCTACTACGGCCGCGGCCCGATCCAGCTGAGCTGGAACTTCAACTACAAGGCCGCGGGCGACGCGTTGGGCATCGACCTGCTCAACGACCCGTTCCTGGTGGAGAAGGACCCGGCCGTCGCCTGGAAGACCGGCATCTGGTACTGGATGACCCAGTCCGGCCCCGGCACCATGCCCGCCCACGAGGCGATCACGGGCGGCCACGGCTTCGGCGAGACGATCCGCGCGATCAACGGCTCGCTGGAGTGCAACGGCGGCAACCCGGAGCAGGTGCAGAGCCGGATCGACAAGTACAAGCAGTTCACCCAGGTTCTCGGCACGACCCCGGGCGAGAACCTGAGCTGCTGAACGAGCCCTCCGTGACCGGGTCTTCCGCAGGGTCCTCCGCAACGAGAGGCCCGTGCCGACGGAAACCCGCCGTGGCGCTGGCGGCGGCCAGCGCCGCGGCGGCGGCCGGCACCCAGTAGCCGGCGGCGGCCCCGCCGCCGAGGTGCTGGGCCGCCCAGCCGCCGGCCGCCGAACCGGCCGCGATGCCGCCGAGCAGCGCGGTCACGGCGAGGGTCATGCCCTCGTTGAGCCGGGCGGCCGGGGTGATCCGCTGGATCAGCGTCATGCCCGTCACCATGGTCGGCGCGGTGCCCGTGCCCGCGAGCAGCAGCGCCGCGGCGAGCAGCAGCAGGTTCCCCGAACCGGACCCGGCCCCCGCCAACGCCTCCGCCGCCGCCCCGGACGCCAGCAGCGGCAGCGTCATCAGCCCGGCCATCACCGCGACGCACACCGTGAACCGCCGTACGACCGGCCCGCCGCCCGGCCGCAGCGCCCCGAAGACCAGCCCGGCCACCGCCGAGCCCGCCGCCTGCAGTGCCAGTACGGGCCCGCCCGCCGCCGCGTGCCCCGACTCGTCCGCGTACGCCAGGGTCACCACCTCCAGCGCGCCGAACACCGCGCCCGTGCACAGGAACGTGATCAGCAGCGGCGGCATGCCCCGCAGCCGTACGGGCGCCCGCCCGCCGTCCGTACCGCGCGCCGCGACCGGCGGTTCGGTGCGCCGCTGCGCGGCGAACAGCAGCACCCCGGTCACCAGCAGGACGGCGCCGGCCAGCGTGCCCGCCTCCGGGAAGAACGCCGTGCACAGCAGCGCCGCGAGCACCGGCCCGAGCATGAAGCACAGCTCGTCGGCGGCCTGTTCGAAGGAGTTCGCGGTGTGCCGCGCGGCGGCGTCGTCCCGGTGTACGTACGCCCAGCGGGCCCGTGCCATGCCGCCCGTGTTCGGGGTGGTCGCGGTCGCGGCGTAGGCGGCGAACAGCGACCAGTCCGGGGCGTCCCAGCGTACGCACGCCACCAGCGCGAGCGACCCGAGCGCGGCGACGCACGCCGCGGGCACCACCACGCGCCGCTGCCCGTACCGGTCGGTGAGCCGCGCCGTCAGCGGCCCCACCACGGCGGTCGCCGCGAGGCCGGTCGCGGTGACGGCGCCGGCGAGGGCGTACGAGCCCCGCGAACCGGCGATCATCATGACGGCGGCGACCGTGAACATCCCCATGGGCAGTCGCGCCATCAGGTTTCCGGCGGTGAACGCGGCGGCGCCGGGCACGGCGAACAGTCGCGCGTACGGGGCGAGCCAGCGGGGTGCGGAGGACATGCGGCCACCCTCGCCGCACCGCGCGTACACCGTCCAACACCTGTTCAGAGGGGACTTACGCACTTGCGTTGTCAGTGCGTGCCGGGATCACAATGAGCCGTGACCACCGCCCCGCCGCCCCGCGACACCGACCCCCGCCTGCTGCGCGCCTTCGTCGCCGTCGCCGAGGAGCTGCACTTCACCCGCGCCGCCGCGCGGCTGTTCGTCGCCCAGCAGGCGCTCAGCCGGGACATACGCAGGCTCGAACGCGAGTGGGGCGGCGGCCCGCTGTTCCTCCGTACGACGCGCCGCGTCAGCCTGACGCCGGAGGGCGAGCGGCTGCTGCCGTACGCGCGTGCCGTGCTCGCCGCGTACGGTGAACTGGCCGCCGCCGTCAGCCCGTACGGGCGTCCGCTGCTGGTGGACGTGGCCGCGCCGGTCAGCACCGGCCGGCGGGTGCTGGACGCGGCACGCGAACGGGCGCCCGAGGTCGAGTTCGTGGCCCGCTACCACAGCGGGCTCGCGGGCGCCGCCGCCGATCTCCTCGCGGGGCGGCTCGACGTCTCCTTCGGGCGCGCCGCCGGGCTGCCGCCCGAGGTGCTGGCGGGGCTCGGGCACCGCCTCGTACGGTACGAGCGCGTCGCCGTGCTCCTTCCCGGCGACCACCCGCTGGCCGCGCTCCCCGAGGTGCCGGTGGCGCGGCTCGCGGGGGAGACCCTGTACGCGGGCGCGGGCAACGCCGAGACCACCGAGTGGACCGACTACGCCCGCGCGCTCTTCGCCGGCCGTGGCATCGAACTCGCCCCGCCCTTCCCGAAGATCGAGGGCGACGAGGAATTCAGCCGGGTCGTACGGAAGCACCGCTGGTCCGTGCTGGCGAGCGAGGTGTTCACGGGGGTGCCCGGCATGGTGCTGCGCCCGCTGACCGGCCCGGTGCCGCTGTCCCCGGTCTCCCTGGTGTGGCGCCGCGGCCTGCGCCACCCCGGCCTGGACGCGCTCCGCTCGGCGGCGGACGTGCTGGCCGCGGCGGACACCACGTGGCTCCGCCACGTACCGCCCGGAAGCTGGCTCCCGGAGGCCGACGCGCGCGCCGCCGGATCGCCGGTCTGAGACGGCGGTTCGGCGGCGGCCGATGAGTTTTTGCGCGCCCGGACGTCAGTCAGGGGTGAGAGACGGCGTACGGCGGGCGTGAGGCCCGTACGGCCCGGCTCACCGTACCGACGAACACCGCGAACACCACTTGGGAGAACTCGATGCGCACCCTCATCAGCACCGCCTTCGTCTCGCTCGACGGCGTCGTGGAGGCTCCGGGCGGCGAGCCCGGCTACCGGAACTCCGGCTGGACCTTCAAGGACATCGAGTTCGTCCCCGAGGCGTACGAGATCAAGGGCACGGAGCAGCAGGAAGCCACCGCGATGCTGTTCGGGCGTACCAGCTACGAGGCGTTCAGCCCCGTCTGGCCGGACATGGAGGAGTTCGCCGACTACAAGCTGATGCCGAAGTACGTCGTCTCCACCACCCTCACCGACGACCAACTCGTGCCGGGCTGGGGCGAGACGACGATCCTGCGGTCACTCGACGACGTCGCCGCGCTGAAGGAGACCGAGGGCGGCCCGATCATCATGCACGGCAGCGCCACCCTGAACCGCAACCTCTCCGACGCCGGCCTGATCGACCGCTACCACCTGCTCGTCTTTCCGCTCCTGCTCGGCGCGGGCAAGCGGCTGTTCAGCGACACCGACAAGGACACGCAGAAGCTGAGGCTCGTCGAGCACGAGGCGTACGCCAACGGCCTCCAGAAGAACGTCTTCGAGGTCGTCCGCTGACGTCCCGCGAGGCCGCGCTGGTGCACCACGGGGGCGCATCAGCGCGGCGCGGGCCGGTGCAGACTAGACCGCGAAGTCGGTGAAGGCGGCCCAGGCGGCGGGGGAGACGGTGAGGCCGGGGCGCGTCACGTCCTTGGAGTCCCGTACGTGGACGGCCTCGGGGCACGCGGCGACCTCCACGCAGTCACCGCCCTCGCTGCCGCTGTAGCTCGACTTGCGCCAGGCGTACGCGACTTCGATGCATGCGCCGCCCTCGCTGCCGCTGTAGCTGGACTTGAACCACACCAGATCGCTGTTCATGCCTCTCCTCGCAGCCGGTCCAACAGGTCTTTGGAATCCTCGGGGTTGAGGGCCTGCGTCCGCAGCATCGCATACTTGCGGGAGAGCATGCTGACCTCGTCCTGGTCGGAGATGAGCTGACTGCCGCGCTGCGTCTCCATATAGGCCAGATGCTCGTGGTCCGGGGTTTCCAGCAGGACGAACGGGCCATCGAGTGCGGCATGTGTCGCCCGTCCGAATGGCATGATCTGGAGGGAGAGGCCCGGCAGTTCGGCGCACTGCCGGAGATGGCGGAGCTGGTCGCGGAAGACCTCCTTCCCGCCCAGGCGGTCCATCAGCACCGCCTCCGAGAGGATGAAGCTTGCGCTCGGCGGCACCTTGCGCTGCAGAATGTCCTGCCGCTCCATCCGCGCCGCCACTTGGTGCTCGATCTCGTCCTCGCTGAGTGCCGGGACACGGCTGCGGAACACTGCTCGTGCGTATGCCTCGGTCTGGAGAAGGCCAGGCACAGCCTGAATCTGGAACGAGCACAGCGCCACCGCCTCCGCCTCGCGGTCCACGAACTCCGCCGCCCAGATCGGGTACTTGTCCATCTCCGGCATGTGCGCCAGCGCCACCGCCAGCGCGCCCTTCGTCTCCAGCAGCTCGTCCAGCTGCTCCGCCAGGTCCGGCTTCAGATGGCGGCGGCCCTGCTCGATCGAGGCGATCGTCTCGTACTCCGCGCAGACCCGTTCCGCCAGCTGCTCCTGTGTCATCCGGGCCTCCCGCCGGAACAAGCCGAGTTGGGCGCCGACGAGGCGCATCGCGGACGCGTTCTTCTTGCGCTGCTTCTTCTGGTTCATGACGCTGTGCTCCCCCACTGACACCGGAATCGACCCGGGTAAACCCGTACAAAGATTTTGTACGGGTGCACTCGCTGCACATCCATGATTACACAGAGCGACGATGTGCGCCATGGATATCGAGACTCAACTGCCCCGCCACCGCGAGCGCTTCTTCCGTCGTGAGCGGCGATCCGTGCCGGTCGCGCGGGAGTTCACGCGGCGGGCGCTGACCGACTGGGGGAGCACGGAGCGTGCCGACGAGGTGTTGCTGTGTGTGAGCGAGCTGGCGACCAACGCGTTGCTGCACGGCGTACCGCCCGGACGCGGCTACCGGCTCCATCTGTGGCTGGACTGCGGTGGCCTGATCCGGGTGGAGGTGCACGACAGCGGCGACGGCCACCCCCGGGCCCGTACGGGCGTGGCCGAGGAGGCGGAGGGCGGGCGCGGGCTCCGGCTGGTGGAGCTGTTCGCCGACAAGTGGGGCGTCGGGGGGCGGAATCCGGGAAAGGTGGTCTGGTGCGAGTTCGGTTAGGCGGGCCGCCCCTCCGGATCGCCGTCCGTATCGCCGTCCGGGACGGGGGCCGGAGCCGGGGTCGGTGCCGGGGCCGTGGAGAGGGCGAGCAGTCCGTTGCGCAGCGTGTCGCTGGTGACGCCGCCGAACATCGCCTGCTGCACGATGAAGCCCTGTGCCACCGCCATCAGCGTGCGCACGATGTCGTCGACGGGGACGTCCGTACGCAGCCGGCCCGCTTCCTGGTAGGTGCGGATCAGGTCGGCCCAGACGAGACGCATCTCCTCGTAGCCCTCGGTGAGGGCGGCGGCGAGCGGCTTGTCGCGCAGGGTCTCGCCCCACACCTGCAGGATCAGCTTGGCGTACGCGCTGCTGTCGTCGATGCCCGCCTGCCGGGCCTGCTCCGCCAGCGCGTTCCCGAGCACGCCGCTGATCACGTCCTCGAGCGGGCGGTCCGGACTGCCCTGCGTGGCGCGGGCGAAGCTCTCGCGGACCGAGCCGAACGCGTCGATGGCGACCGCCTTGATCAGCTCGTCCTTGCTGCGGAAGTAGCGGTACACCGCGCCGGAGGACAGCCCGGTCTCCTGGAACACGTCCTGCATGGAGGTAGCGTGGAAGCCGTTGCGGGTGAAGCAGCGGCTGGCGCCGTCGAGGATCTGCTGCCGACGGGCGTCGAGATGTGCCTGGGAAACGCGTGCCATGCGCACAGACTAAAACGAACATTCCTTCTTGAAAAGTCCGCCCCCAGGGGCGGGCGGCCCGGCCGGTGTCCGGCCGGGCCGCCCGCCGTGGCGCGGGGTCCGCGGCCGCCCGTCAGCCGAGCATGCCCGGCTGGTAGTCGCCGGCGGGCTGCTGGACCATGACGTTCACGCGGTTGAAGGCGTTGATGAGGGCGATGCTCAGCACCAGCGCGGCGAGTTGCTCCTCGTCGTAGTGCTTGGCGGCGTTCTCCCACACCTCGTCCGGGACGCCGCCGGCGCCGTCGGCGATACGGGTGCCCTGCTCGGACAGTTCCAGGGCGGCGCGCTCCGCCTCGGTGAACACCTTGGCCTCCCGCCAGGCCGCGACCATGTTGAGGCGGGTCGGGTCTTCCCCGGCGTGCACGGCGTCCTTGGTGTGCATGTCGACGCAGAAGCCGCAGCCGTTGATCTGGCTGGCGCGGAGCACGACCAGCTCCCGCGTCGACTGCGGTACGCCCGCGTCCGCGAGCGACTTGCCCGCCGCGACGATGGGGTTCATGGCCTTCTTGACGACGCGGTTCTCGAAGAGGTTCAAACGGGCTTCCATGGTGGACTCCTTCGCCGTTGCTGTGCGGTGCCACCTCTGCTGTGCGGTGACATCTCTCTGACGAGACAGGGCGGCGCGGTGTGACACGTGGGAGCGACGGATCGGAGAAGGCCTGGCGGGCGTGCGTAGGCGGCCCCCGTAAATGCGTTGCCGGGCGGCGGCCCGTCGGGAAGGGTGCGGGCATGTCCGACAACGCATCCGGCAGTTCGCACGGAGTGTCCGCGCTCTTCTCGCACGGGCGGCTGACGGCGATCCCGCGGCGGGTCGCGCGGCGCGAGCAGTTGCTGGCGCACCTCGCGGAGACGCTGTTCGAGCCCCGCCGCGAGTACAGCGAGCAGCAGGTCAACGAGGCGCTGCTGACGGTGCACGAGGACTGCTCGGCGCTGCGCCGCTATCTGGTCACCGGCGGGTTCATGACCCGTACCAGGGACGGCAGCAGCTACCGCCGGGCGGACGCGGCGCTGTCCGGCTCCGAGCCGCCGGGCCCGGCGTAACCCCCTGGCGCGACGGAGAGTTCGAGGGAGTCGAGCAGCCAGAGGTGCGCCGTACCCACCGGGATGGGCTCCCGTGCGACCTCGCCCACCAGGCCCCAGTAACGGTGCATGCGCGGATCGCGGTCCACGGCGACGTTCGTGAGCAGGGCGCGCCGGAAGCGCGGGGTGTCACGTTCGCTGCGTACCGACGCGTGCGCCGCGACGAAGCGGTCGAGCGCGCGGCCGGGGCCCGGTCCGCGGCCGGCGGCGACGAGCGGGCGGGCCAGTTCGCACGCCTCGCCGATGCCGGCGAGCAGCGCGGCCTCGTCGGAGATCTGCCGCTGGTTGGCGTGCGCGCGCGCCAGCATCCGGCGGGTGAGGGAGCGGTCGCGGGCGAGGACGATCAACTCGGCGTACGCGACGACCTGTTCCGGAGTCGGTTCCGCGGGCGGTTCCGGCGCGGCCATGGAGACGAACGCGGCGAGGGTCTCGTCCGGCATCGGCGCCACCGCGAGGCGGCGCCAGAAGTCGACGAGCATGCCGTGCGCGGCGCGGCCGTCCTCGGCGGCGGTGAGCAGGTCGAGGCGGGCGGCCCGTTCGGCGGGCCCGGCCTGCTCGACCGCGCACAGGCAGGCGCGGCGCCAGGCGAGTGAGGACAACTCCACGTCCAGCGCGGCCCGTTCGGCGGCGACCGCCTCCCCGACGGAGCGCTCCCCGGTGAGTACGCGCGTGATCGCGGGCAGGCCCAGACCGAGCGCGCGCAACCGCCGTACGAGGCCGAGCCGTTCGACGGCGGAGGGCGCGAAGCGGCGGTGGCCGCCGGTGCTGCGGCGGGGTTCGAGGATGCCCTCGTCGCAGTAGAAGCGGATCGTACGGACGGGCACGCCGGTCAGCCGCGCCAGCTCACCGATCCCGAGCGCCGCGCCGCCGTCCTCCCGTTCTGTGGGCTCGCTCACACTCACTTGAACCTCCACCCGGGTGGAGTTCCTACGGTACGGGGCACGGCGCGGAGGGTGCCGTGAGCGGGGAGGAGCGGGACATGGAGACCGGCAGCGGTACGGAGACGGGCACGGGTGCGCGTACGGGCGCGGGCGGGGACGCGGGTACGGGTGCGCATACGGGCGCGGGCGTGGAGGCGCCGGACGCCGAGCGGCTCATCGAGGGGCTGCGGGTGCAGACGGCCCGCTTCGCCTCCGCGGTCCACGGCCTGGACCCGGAGGCGACGGTGCCCACCTGCCCGGAGTGGCGGCTGCGCGTCCTCGTCGCGCACATCGGGCAGGCCCACCGGTGGGCGGCGGAACTCGTACGGACGGGCCGGCCCGCCCCCGTACCGGACCCGGCGGACGTGGACCCCGGCGAACCGCGCGGGTGGGCCGCCTGGCTGCACGCCGGGGCGGCGGAACTGGCGGGTGCGGTACGGGAGGCGCCCGCCGGAGCCACGGTGTGGACGCTGGTGGGGCCGCGGCCCGCGGCGTTCTGGGTGCGGCGGATGCTGCACGACACCTCGGTGCACTACGCGGACGCGCTGCACACGGCGCGCGCCGAGCGGGACGGCGGCGCGGGCGCCGGTGCGGGGACCGGATCGCGTACGGACCTCGGGTACGAGATCGACGCGGACCTCGCGGCGGACGCCGTCAGCGAACTCCTGGAACTCGCCTCCCTCCCGGAGGCGGTCGCGGCCCTCCCGGCCCTCGCCGCGCTGAGCGGCGACGGCGAGACGCTCCGACTCCGCCCGGCCGAGCCGGACATGGCCGGGTGGCGGATCACCCGTACGCCCGCCGGGGTCCGCTGGGAGCGCGGCACGGCGGCGGACGCGGGCGCGGATGTGACGGTGACCGGCCCGGCGGCGGACCTGCTGCTGCTCTTCGCCCGCCGCCTCCCGCCCACCGCCCCCGGAATCACGATCACCGGCAACCGCCCGCTCCTGGACCACTGGCTGGACCACACGGCGCTGTAGCGCCCCGGGTGAGCCGTGGTCTCAGTACACGTAGAGCGCGGAGGTGTCGAGTTCCAGGCTGAGCGGGGACCCGAGCGGGACGGGCTCGCCGAAGTCCCGGATCAGCGAATCGCGGTAGCCGCCGCCGCTCGGCGCGGAGTAGAGGAGGCAGGTGCCGTCTATGGGATTCACGATCAGGTAGTACGGGACTCCCGCCAGGGCGTACTTCCTGACCTTCTTCTCGGTGTCGTTCTCCGGGTTCGACTCGGAGACCACCTCGACCATGAGGATCACCTCGTCGGCGGGGAACTCCCTGAGCCGCGTTCCCCGGTAGGAGGGGTCGGCCACCGAGATGTCGGGTCGGACGAGCGTGCCGCCGCCCCAGCCCGCGTACACCGTGTCGACCTCGGTCATCACGCACCAGCGGGAGAGGAGCTGAGAGGCGATGGTGAGGACCATCTGGCCGTGCAGGCTGGTAACCACGGTGCTGATGTAGATCTCTCCGTCGATGATTTCGGCCCTGAGCTCCGGAAACGCCGCGTCGATCGCCTCGAAGCGCCGCATCTCCTCGGAAGTCACAGGACCCTCCATCTGCGCCGTCATGGTGTGGTCCCCCCTCCAGGTCGTGAACCCGGACTCAGCGTAACGCGCCGCCTACCGGCCCGCCCTCCGCTCACCACCGGCCTTGCGGCGAGGTGAGAGCACGGTTTCGGTCACGACACCTGGGAGCACGCCGGGGAAACGCGCGGTTTCTAGCGTCCGCAGGAACGATCCCCGTATGTGGCTGGAGGCGCGCTGTGCGGAGCACGCGGACGGAACGACCCGATGACCGGACGGAACGACCCGAGCGGACCGAGCGGACCGGGCGGGCCGGGCGAGACGGAGAAGGCGAGCGGGACGTACGGAGTCGCGTGTGCGGGCGGTGGATTGAGCGGTGGGATCCCGAGGACGGGAAGTTCTGGGCGGCGGAGGGGCGCCGGGTCGCGCGGCGCAATCTCGCGTTCTCCGTGACGTCCGAGCACATCGGGTTCTCGGTGTGGAGCATCTTCTCGGTGCTGGCGCTGTTCATGGGCCCGGAGTACGGCATCGACCCGGCGGGGAAGTTCACGCTGGTGGCCGTGGCCTCCCTGGTGGGGGCGGTGCTGCGGGTGCCGTACGGGTTCGCGGTGGCGCGGTTCGGCGGCCGGAACTGGACGGTGTTCAGCGCGGGTCTGCTGCTGGCGCCCACCACGGCGCTGCTGGTTGTGATGGAGCCCGGCACGTCGTACACGACGTTCCTGCTCGTGGCGGTCCTGACCGGGGTGGGCGGGGCGAACTTCGCGTCGTCCATGACGAACATCAACAGCTTCTACCCGCTGCGCCTCAAGGGCTGGGCGCTGGGCATGAACGCCGGCGGCGGCAACATCGGCGTCGCCGTCGTCCAGCTCGTGGCGCTGCTCGTGATCGCCGTGCTCGGCGCGGGGCACCCCCGCGTGCTGCTCGCCGTCTACCTGCCGCTGATCGTCCTGGCGACCCTGTGCAGCCTCCGCTGGATGGACAACCTGCGGCCCGTCACGAACGACACCGGCGCCGCCAGGGACGCCGCGCGGGACCGGCACACGTGGATCATGTCGTTCCTGTACATCGGGACGTTCGGGTCGTTCATCGGCTACAGCTTCGCGTTCGGGCTGGTGCTCCAGAACCAGTTCGACCGTACGCCGCTGCAGGCGGCGTCGCTCACGTTCATCGGGCCGCTGCTCGGCTCCCTGATCCGGCCCGTCGGCGGGCAGCTGGCGGACCGGCTCGGCGGGGCGCGCGTCACCCTGTGGAACTTCGCGCTGATGACCGCCGCTTCGGCCGTCATCATCACGGCGTCCGTACGGGCGTCGCTGCCGCTGTTCACTGCCGGCTTCATCGTCCTGTTCGTTCTCACCGGGCTGGGCAACGGGTCCACGTACAAGATGATCCCCGGCATCTACTCCGCGAAGGCCGAGGCGATGGGCCTGACCGGGGAGCCGGCCGCCGGCTACGCGCGCCGCATGTCCGGTGCCTCGATGGCGCTGATCGGCGCGGTCGGCGCGCTCGGCGGGCTGGCGATCAACCTCGCGCTGCGGCAGTCGTTCCTCGGCTCGGGGGACGCGACGGCGGCGTTCGTGGCGTTCGCCCTGTACTACGTGGCGTGCTGCGGGGTCACCTGGGGCGTGTACCTGCGGCGTACGCGGGCGGCCGCACCGGCGGACGGCGCGACGGACGGCGCGGGGGAGGACCGTACGGAGCGCGGCGGGGGCGGTGGCGGCGGCCGGGACGGCGAGCGGCGGCCCGCGTACGCGGAGGTGTGAGGCGCAGGCGCGTTCCGCGTAACACTGGGGAAACGGCACCGGTCTCCGGACGTCACGTGCCGTTGACACGCTCGGACCGGCCCCACGGCCCGGGCCACCACGCAGGAACAGCGGACGAGGAACGAATGGAAGACGTCACACCCCCGAAGCCCCTGGCGGGCTTCACCGTCGGCCTCACCGCCGCACGGCGCGCCGAGGAGCTGGGCGCGCTGCTGGAGCGGCGCGGCGCCGAGGTGGTGCACGCACCGGCGCTGCGCATCGTGCCGCTCGCGGACGACAGCGAGCTGCTGGCCAGTACGGAGCGGCTGATCGAGGACGTGCCGCAGATCGTCGTCGCGACCACCGCGATCGGGTTCCGCGGCTGGCTGGAGGCGGCCGACGGCTGGGGCATCGGCGACGCGCTCCGCGACCGGCTCGCGGGTGCGGAGGTGCTCGCGCGCGGCCCGAAGGTGCGCGGCGCCGTACGGGCCGCGGGCCTGCGGGAGGCGTGGTCGCCGGCCTCGGAGTCGATGGCCGAGGTGCTGGACCGGCTGCTGGCGGAGGGTGTGGCCGGGCGGCGGATCGCGGTGCAGCTGCACGGCGAGCCGCTGGCAGGGTTCGGCCGGGCGCTCCGCGAGGCGGGCGCGGACGTGGTGGGGGTGCCGGTGTACCGGTGGCTGCCGCCGGAGGACATCGGTCCGGTCGACCGGCTGACGGACGCGGTGATCGCCCGGCACGTGGACGCGCTCGCCTTCACCAGCGCGCCCGCCGCCGCGTCCCTGCTGACGCGGGCGGCCGAGCGCGGCGTACAGGACGCGCTGCTCGCGGCGCTGCGCCGCGACGTACTGGTGGTGTGCGTCGGCCCGGTCACCGCCGGGCCGCTGACGGAACGCGGGGTGCCGACGCTCCAGCCCGAACGGTTCCGGCTGGGCCCCCTCGTACAGCTGCTGAGCGGGGCGCTGCCGGAACGCGTACCGGCGCTGACCGTCGCCGGGCACCGGCTGGAGATACGCGGCCACGGCGTCGTCGTGGACGGCGAGCTGCGGCCCGTACCCCCGGCGGGCATGGCGCTGCTGCGCGAACTGGCCCGCCGCCCCGGCTGGGTCGTCTCGCGCGCCGACCTGCTGCGCGCGCTGCCGGGCGCGGGGCGCGACCAGCACGCCGTCGAGACGGCGATGACGCGGCTGCGGGCGGCGCTGGGCACGCCGGACCTGATCCTCACCGTCGTCAAGCGCGGCTACCGGCTGGCCATGGAGCCCGGACCCGTACCGGCACGAACCTAGCCGGGACTGAACGCGCCGTGCCCCGCAGCCGTATGACACGTCGACGAAGCGGAACGCGATCTCGACCGGAGGTCATGGGTGCGCGAGGATGCCGTCGTGGGTGACAGGGCGGCACAGGACGACGCGCTGATGCGAGCGCTGTACGCCGAGCACGCCGGTCCGCTGTACGCCTTCGTGCTGCGGCTCGTCGCCGGGGACCGGCACCGGGCCGAGGACGTGGTGCAGGAGACGCTGCTGCGCGCGTGGCGCAACGCGGAGCAGCTGGGCCGTGCGACCGGCTCCGTACGGCCGTGGCTGGTGACGGTCGCGCGGCGGATCGTGATCGACGGGCACCGGAGCCGGGAGGCCCGGCCGAAGGAGGTGGATCCCGGGCGGCTGGAGTCCGTGCCCGCCGCCGACGAGATCGACCGCGCGCTGCGGGCGATGCTCATCGCCGAGGCGCTCGGTGACCTGACGCAGGCGCACCGGGACGCGCTTCTCGAGACGTACTTCAAGGGGCGTACGGTCAATGAGGCCGCCGAAGTGCTGCATGTGCCGCCCGGAACGGTGCGGTCGCGGGTCTTCTACGCGCTGCGCTCGCTGCGGCTCGCGCTGGAGGAACGGGGGGTGACGTCATGATGCCGCCGGACGACCGGACCGGGCCCGCGCGGCCCGGGGACGGCGACCCCGCCGACCCCGCGGGGATCGCGCACAGCGACGTCGGCGCGTACGCCCTGGGCCTGCTCGACGGCGCGGACACCGCGCGCTTCGAGGAGCACCTCACCGACTGCACCCGCTGCCAGGGGGAGCTGGACCGGATGCTGGGGCTGCGCGCCGTCCTGGACGAGGCACGCGGCGGCGCGGCAGGCGACGGCGCCGGGGCCGGGGCCGGGGCCGGGGACAGGGCCGGGGCCGGAGCCGTCGGGCTTACGAAGACCGGGGACGCCCCCGACAGCGCGGCAGCCGCCGAGGGCCTGTTCGCCCGCCCCCGCCCCGAACTGCTGGACCGCCTCCTCGCCGGCGCCGCGCGCCGCCGCCGCACCGAACGCCGGCGGCGCGTGGTCGCCGCGGTCGCCGCCGTGCTGCTCATCGGCGGCGGTGGCGCCGCGGTGGGCGCGCTGGGCGGGGGCGGTGACGACGGGCAGCAGTCGGCCCGTACGGACGCGGAGAGCGTCCGCGCGATGTTCCGGGAGGGCGAGAAGCACCACGACGTCGACCCCGGGACGGACGTGGACGCGACGGTGTCGCTCGTGGAGAAGCCCTGGGGCACGTACGTCACACTGCGGATCGGCAACATCCGCGGGCCCCGCGAGTGCGACCTCGTGGTGGTCGGCCTGGACGGCGAGCGGCGGACGGTCGGCAGCTGGTCCGTGCCGAAGTACGGTTACGGCATCGAGGGCACCAAATGGGACGAACCGCTCTACATCACCGGTGGTGCGGCGCTCCCGCCCGACCGTATCGACCGCTTCGAGGTGCGCACCCTGGACGGCGAACGGATCGCCTCCGTCCCGCTGTGAGATCCGTACGGGAACCGGCCGCTAGCCCCCCGCTCCGCCCGCGGCGTGTGCGCACCGCCTGGTGTGTCGCGTACGGTTGACGGCTGCCCTGACTACGGAAGAGAGAGGGGCCGCGTTGGCAGCGCAGCACGCAGCGCAGGACGCTCCGCAGGACACACCGCACAGCCCGGCACGGGACGCCACGGCGGGCCCGGCGACGGATGCCGCGACGGACCCGGCGGCGGACGGCGGGCCGGACGGCGCGCGGGACGACGGCGTACGGGACGACGGCGTACGGGAGCGCGAGGTCCGTGCCGAGCAGGCGCACCTCGACACGGTGTACCGCCGCCTGGAGGAGAAGATCGACGAGGCGGAGTTCCTGATGAACGACGCCTCCCAGCGGTCCCAGGTCGGCACCCCCGGCGCGCTCGCCGAGCGGGACGCGCAGGTCTTCCGCGCGGGCATCCACCTGAACAGGCTGAACAGCGAGTTCGAGGACTTCCTGTTCGGCCGGGTCGACCTGCTGTCCGGCAAGGACGGCGTACGGGGCGCCGACGGCGCGTACCTGTCCGTCGAGCCCGCCGAGAACGCCGTACGGCCCGACGGCACCGCCGACATCGCGGAGACCCTGCACATCGGCCGCCTCGGCGTGCTCGACGCGGACTACTCGCCGCTGGTGATCGACTGGCGCGCGCCCGCCGCCGCGCCGTTCTACCGCGCGACGCCCGTGGAGCCGGGCCGGGTCGTACGCCGCCGGGTGATCCGCAGCAAGGGGCGGCGCGTCCTGGGCGTGGAGGACGACCTGCTGCGCCCGGAGATCACCGCGCGGCTGGACGGCGCCGAGCTGGCCGTCGTCGGCGACGGCGCGCTGATGGCCTCGCTGGGGCGGGCGCGCAGCCACGCGATGCGCGACATCGTCGCTTCCATCCAGGCGGAGCAGGACATGGTCATCCGGGCGCCCGCCGCGTCCGTGACGGAGGTCGAGGGCGGCCCCGGCACGGGCAAGACGGCGGTGGCGCTGCACCGGGCGGCGTATCTGCTGTACCAGGACCGGCGCCGGTACGCGGGCGGCATCCTGATCGTGAGCCCGACGCCGCTGCTGGTGTCGTACACCGAGGGCGTGCTGCCGTCGCTCGGCGAGGAGGGCCAGGTCGCGATCCGCGCGCTGGGCTCACTCGCGGACGGCGCGGAGGCGCACGGCTCGTACGGCGGGGACGGCTCGTACGGCGCGGACGGCTCGTACGGCGCGGAGGCGGACGGAGCGGCGCGGACCGCCTTCGACGCGCCGCGGGTCGCGCGCGTCAAGGGCTCCGCGCGCATGGTGCGCGTGCTGCGCGCCTCGGCGCGCGGGGCGCTCGGCCGGGACGGCGCGCCGGAGCGGCTGCGGGTCGTGGTGTTCGGCGCCCGCGTCGAGCTGGACGCCGAGGAACTGCGCGCCATCCGGCGGCAGGTGCTGGGCGGTACGGCGCCGCTGAACCTGATGCGGCCGCGCGCGCGGCGCTTCGTGCTGGACGCGCTGTGGGAGAAGTCCGGTGCGGCCGCCCGCTACCCGGACGATCCGGAGCTGGAGCAGGAGGCGCGTGAGGGCTTCGACGAGGACGTGTCCACGGAGCCGGAGTTCCAGGAGTTCCTGGACGCCTGGTGGCCCGAGCTCGCCCCGCGCCAGGTGCTCGCCGCGATGGCCGACGAACGCGCACTGGCGCGCTGGGCGGGCCGTACGCTGCGCGCGGGCGAAGCGGCGGACGTGGCACGCTCGTTGGGGCGGCTGGACGCGGCGGGGCAGGGGCCGCTGTCCGTACACGACGTGGCGCTGCTGGACGAACTCCAGGTGCTGCTGGGCACGCCCGCGCGCCCGCGGCAGCAGACCGAGGCCGACCTCCTCGCCGAACTCGGCGTGCAGGAGGTGACGACCGCCGCCGACCGGAACACCGCGCGCCGCGAGCGCGCGGAGCGGCTGGCGGAGGAACGTACGGACTACGCCCACGTGATCGTCGACGAGGCGCAGGACCTGACGCCCATGCAGTGGCGAATGGTCGGCCGCCGCGGCCGGCACGCGACGTGGACCGTGGTGGGCGACCCGGCGCAGAGCTCGTGGCCCGACACGGAGGAGGCCGCGGCCGCCCGCGACGAGGCGCTGGGCAGCCGGCCCCGCCGCCGCTTCGAACTGTCCGTCAACTACCGCAACCCGGCCGAGGTCGCCGAGCTGGCCGACCGCGTGCTCGCGCTGGCGATGCCCGGCGTCGTACCGCCCAAGGCGGTGCGCTCGACGGGCCTGGAGCCGCGGTTCGCCGTCGCGCAGGGGGACTTGGGCGCGTCCGTACGGGCCGAGGCGCGGCGCCTGCTGGACGAGGTGGAGGGGACGGTCGGCGTCGTCGTCGCCATGGAGCGGCGCACGCAGGCACGGGAGTGGCTGGCCGGGCTCGGCGACCGCGTGGTGCCGCTGGGCAGCCTTGAGGCGAAGGGCCTGGAGTACGACGCGACGCTCGTCGTCTCGCCCGCCGAGATCGCGGGCGGCGCGCCGCGGGACGGCGGTTCCGGGGCGGGGGCGGCGGGCACGGTCGGGCTGCGCACCCTGTACGTGGCGCTGACGCGGGCCACGCAGCGGCTGACGATCCTGTCGGGGGAGCGGGACGCGGCGGACGACGCGGGGGTGCCGGAGCTGCTCCGGGACTGATCCGGTCCGGGTCCGACGCAGGAATTGCCGTTGGGGGGCTGTTTGTTAGCCTGTGAGTGGCACCGGCCCGATCCATGCCCCCGGGCCCAACCATAGTCGCTTCGAGCGACCACTTGCCGCGAGGCGAGCTGGCGGGTCGGTGCCACCCTTCCCCTCTCACAGGGCCTGCGGCCCTGCTCAGGCGATGACGCGTACCTGCTCCGCCTGCGGCCCCTTCCGCCCCTCGGCGATCTCGAACTCGACGCGCTGGGCGTCCTCCAGACTGCGGTAGCCGTCACCGCTGATCGAGCTGTAGTGGACGAAGACGTCCGGGCCGCCGCCCTCCTGGGCGATGAAGCCGAACCCCTTCTCCGCGTTGAACCACTTGACCGTGCCCTGAGCCATTTTCTGCTCTCCCGTGAGTGCATAAGCGTTGTGTGCGCGCCAGAGCTTAGGACGCTTAGGGGCGATTCAGGGTGATTGATACCGACTTTCGCCACCACGAAGTGCGGGTACTGTCGAGGCGTCGCGGGTGATCTCGTATGGTGGAAAAACATTTCCGGTAACCGAGCATGGTTACCGCGTACCTAGGGGTAGGTGCGACTATCTGGAGGCGTGCCGCGCGGGCGGCACTCCGCGACGAGGGAAAGCGAAGGAAGACGGCCATGGCAACGGCGCCCAGCGTCTCGTACTCGATGACGGTCCGACTGGAGGTTCCCGCCGGCGGGACCGCGGTCAGTCAGCTCACCACGGCCGTGGAGTCCTCCGGTGGCTCGGTCACCGGCCTCGACGTCACCGCCTCCGGCCACGAACGCCTGCGTATCGACGTCACGATCGCGGCGACCTCCACCTCGCACGCGGACGAGATCGTCGACAAGCTGCGCGACATCGAGGGCGTCACGCTCGGCAAGGTCTCCGACCGTACGTTCCTGATGCACCTCGGCGGCAAGATCGAGATGTCCTCGAAACACCCCATTCGCAACCGTGATGACCTGTCCATGGTCTACACGCCGGGCGTGGCCCGCGTCTGCACGCAGATCGCCGCCCACCCCGAGGACGCGCGCCGGCTGACCATCAAGCGCAACAGCGTCGCCGTCGTCACCGACGGCTCCGCCGTCCTCGGCCTCGGCAACATCGGGCCCAAGGCGGCGCTGCCGGTGATGGAGGGCAAGGCGGCCCTCTTCAAGCGGTTCGCCGGGATCGACGCGTGGCCGCTGTGCCTGGACACCCAGGACAGCGACATGATCGTGGAAATCGTCAAGGCCATCGCGCCGGGCTTCGCCGGCATCAACCTGGAGGACATCTCCGCGCCCCGCTGCTTCGAGATCGAGGCGCGGCTGCGGGAGGCGCTCGACATCCCCGTGTTCCACGACGACCAGCACGGCACCGCGATCGTCGTGCTCTCCGCGCTCTACAACGCGCTGCGCGTGGTGGAGAAGCGGATCGGGGACGTACGGGTCGTCATGTCCGGCGCGGGCGCGGCCGGTACGGCCATCCTCAAGCTGCTTCTGGCGGCCGGCGTGAAGCACGCGGTGGTCGCCGACATCCACGGCGTCGTGCACGCGGGCCGCGACGACCTGCAGAACGCGGAGACCGACTCGGCGCTCCGCTGGATCGCCGACAACACCAACCCCGAGGGCGTCACCGGCACCCTCAAACAGGCCGTCGCCGGCGCGGACGTGTTCATCGGCGTCTCCGCGCCGAACGTGCTGAACGAGTCCGACGTGGCCGCGATGGCGGACGGCGCGATCGTGTTCGCGCTCGCCAATCCGGACCCGGAGGTCGATCCGGCGGAGGCACGCCGTACGGCCGCCGTGGTCGCCACCGGACGCTCCGACTTCCCGAACCAGATCAACAACGTGCTGGTCTTCCCGGGCGTCTTCCGCGGCCTGCTGGACGCGCAGTCCCGTACGGTCAACGACGAGATGATGCTGGCGGCGGCCCGCGCCCTCGCCGACGTGGTCCTCGAGGACGAGCTCAACGCCAACTACGTCATCCCGAGCGTCTTCAACGAGAAGGTCTCGGGAGCGGTCGCCGGAGCCGTACGGGACGCGGCCCGCGCCGCCGGAGCGTCCGCCGCGGACGTCACGACCGCCACAAGCGCCACAAGCGCGGCGATGGCCGACTGAGCGGCGGTTGGCGACTGAGGCGTCCGAGGGCGGCCTGAGGGCCCTGAAGCCCTCCCGGCACCCGGCTCGCCCGGCGCGTCGCGGAAGGCGGCACCCGGACGGCCCCATAGGCTGGCGGGAGCCGCACCGGACAGAGCCTATGGAACGTCACAGCGAGCCACTGGCACTTTTCGAGTGACTCCGCGGGGGGCCGGAATGCGTGCCGGATTGGATTTCCCGCCGCAGGTGGGGGCAGGATGCGTCCCTGGGCGCGAGGGTCTGAACGGACCCGGGTCCGGGGACTGTCCGAGGGCCCTGGCAGCATCGGCTTCGAACTCACGCCTCATCGGCAAGAAGAACACGGGAGTAACGAACTATGAACCGCAGTGAGCTGGTGGCCGCTCTGTCCGAGCGCGCCGAGGTGACCCGTAAGGACGCCGACGCCGTTCTGGCCGCCCTCGCCGAGACCATCGGCGAGGTCGTCTCCAAGGGGGACGAGAAGGTCACGATCCCCGGCTTCCTCACCTTCGAGCGCACCCACCGTGCCGCTCGGACCGCGCGCAACCCGCAGACGGGCGACCCGATCGAGATTCCGGCCGGGTACAGCGTCAAGGTTTCGGCGGGCTCCAAGCTCAAGGAAGCAGCCAAGGGCAAGTGATCCGGGTCCGCTGACCCCCAGCGGGCGGCGGCGCGGACAGCCGGAGGGGCGGCCACCATCGCGGTGGCCGCCCCTCTCGGCGTTCCACGGGCCCGCCGGCGGCGTACGCGGCGTACGGCCCGTACGCGGCGTACGGGCCGTACGCGGGCGTCGCGCGGCGTGTGCCGGGCGCCTACGGACGTTCGATCTTCGCGCCCAGCTCGACGAGCTTCTCCATGAAGTTCTCGTAGCCGCGGTTGATCAGGTCGATGCCGTGCACCCGCGAGGTGCCCTGCGCGGCGAGCGCCGCGATCAGATACGAGAAGCCGCCCCGCAGGTCCGGGATGATCAGGTCGGAGCCCTGGAGCTTGGTGGGCCCGGACACGACCGCGGAGTGCAGGAAGTTGCGCTGCCCGAAACGGCACGGCATGCCGCCCAGGCACTCGCGGTAGACCTGGATGTGCGCGCCCATCTGGTTGAGCGCGGAGGTGAAGCCCAGCCGCGACTCGTAGACCGTCTCGTGCACGATGGACAGCCCGGACGCCTGCGTGAGCGCGACCACCAGCGGCTGCTGCCAGTCGGTCTGGAAGCCGGGGTGTACGTCCGTCTCCAGCGCGATGGCGTTCAGCGGGCCGCCGGGGTGCCAGAAGCGGATGCCCTCGTCGCCGATCTCGAAGGCGCCGCCGACCTTGCGGTAGGTGTTGAGGAACGTCATCATCTCGCGCTGCCGCGCCCCGTGCACGTACACGCTGCCCTCGGTGGCCAGCGCCGCGCTCGCCCACGAGGCGGCCTCCAGCCGGTCCGGCAGGGCGCGGTGCGTGTAGCCGCCGAGCTGGTCCACGCCGGTGACGCGGATTGTGCGGTCGGTGTCCATGGAGATGATCGCGCCCATCTTCTGCAGTACGCAGATGAGGTCCTCGATCTCCGGCTCCACGGCGGCGTTGGAGAGTTCCGTCACACCCTCCGCCAGTACGGCCGTGAGCAGCACCTGCTCGGTGGAGCCGACCGACGGGTACGGCAGCTGGATCTTGCAGCCGCGGAGCCGCTGCGGCGCCTCCAGATACTGGCCGTCGGCCCGCTTCTCGATCGTCGCCCCGAACTTCCGCAGCACGTCGAAGTGGAAGTCGACGGGCCGGCCGCCGATGTCGCAGCCGCCCAGACCCGGGATGAACGCGTGCCCGAGCCGGTGCAGCAGCGGGCCGCAGAAGAGGATGGGGATGCGCGAGGAGCCCGCGTGCGCGTCGATGTCGGCGACGTTCGCGCTCTCCACGTGCGAGGGGTCGAGCACCAGCTCACCGGGCTCGTCCCCGCTGCGTACGGTCACCCCGTGCAGCTGGAGCAGACCGCGTACGACCCGGACATCACGGATGTCCGGCACATTGCGCAGACGGCTCGGTTCGCTGCCGAGCAGCGCGGTGACCATGGCCTTGGGCACGAGGTTCTTCGCGCCACGAACCCGGATCTCGCCCGAGAGCGGCGTACCGCCGTGGACTAGCAGGACATCATCGGTGCCGGTCATGGATCTCCGCGTTTCCTGGAGACGGGCTGGGACAGAGAGCAAGCGTAATGGCCGCCGGGGCGGATTCTGTACGGGTGTGGCGCCCCCTCGCGCGCCCGGGCGCCCGTCGGCGCGCTCCGCGGGCGCCCCCGCGGCACCGCGCCGTCACCCCGCCGGCAGCCCGCGGACGATCCGCTCACGGTCCGCTGACACGTTCCGTCCGCACCTTGTGCCGTACGGTCACGGTCCGGGCCGCGTCGGCGGCCGCGGGAACGCGTACGGCGGGCCGCCGGCCGGATCCGGGTGTCCACGGATCGGTCGTTGACTCCCCGCGAAGGCCACGTGTGCGGGATCATTGCCGCATGACCGAGGTGTCCTCGCTCACCGGGCGGCTGCTGGTCGCCACACCGGTGCTGTCCGACCCGAACTTCGACCGCGCGGTCGTGCTGCTCCTCGACCACGACGAGGAGGGCTCGCTGGGAGTCGTCCTCAACCGCCCGACGCCCGTGGGCGTCGGCGACATCCTGGAGCCGTGGGCCGCGCTAGCGGGCGAGCCCGGCGTCGTCTTCCAGGGCGGCCCCGTCTCGCTGGACGCGGCGCTCGGGGTGGCGGTGGTGCCGTCCGGCTCCGAACACGCGGGCTCCGGCACGGACCCGGACCCGGACCCGGACGCCGGCTCCGACGGCGACGGCCCGATGGGCTGGCGCCGGGTGCACGGCGCGATCGGCCTCGTCGACCTGGAGGCGCCACCCGAACTCCTCGCCGCCGAGCTGGGCTCACTGCGGATCTTCGCCGGTTACGCGGGCTGGGGCGCGGGCCAGCTCGAGGACGAACTGTCCGAGGGCGCCTGGTACGTGGTGGAGTCCGAGCCGGGCGACGTCTCCTCGCCCGATCCGGAGCAGCTGTGGCGGAATGTCCTGCGGCGCCAGCGCAGCGAGCTCGCGATGGTGGCCACGTACCCGGACGACCCTTCGCTCAACTAGCAGGGGGCTTAAGCTTGGGTCACATGAGCACACACGAGCCCGAGCGCGGGGCGGGCACCGGCACGCTCGTCGAACCGACCCCGCAGACATCGCACGGCGACGGCGACCACGAGCGCTTCGCCCACTATGTCCAGAAGGACAAGATCATGGCGAGCGCGCTCGACGGCACCCCCGTCGTCGCGCTCTGCGGCAAGGTCTGGGTGCCGGGGCGTGACCCCAAGAAGTACCCGGTCTGCCCCATGTGCAAGGAGATCTTCGAAACCATGGGTCCCGGTGGTGACAAGGGCGGCAAGGACGGCAAGGGCGACGGCAAGAAGTGAGCCGTTCGTCTGCCGTGTGCTGTACGCCCGCCCGCTGACCGCGTAGGTCTCACAGCGCGCTCCGCCCGCCTCCCCGGAGGCGGGCCGGAGCGCGCTGTCCGTTTGTGCCCGGCCCCCACCTTCGCACCCGCCCGAGGTTGTACCTCAGTCACATCAAGCCCGTCGGGCTTGATGTGGCGAGCGCCGTCCTCAAGGGCGGGACGGCTTGATGTGGTGCGGTGTCACCCCACAGTGCAGCCACGTCGTGGCTGAGGGCCGTCCTCAAATGCCGGACGGGCTGGAAGCCGTTGCACAGAGCGCTGCCGCGCATTACGGATTGGTCGATACCTCTTGTGGGCCGGTGCCGCCGCCCATAACCTCCTGCGAAGTTGTGCAGCACGAAACATGCGTTGCGGATGTTGCAATACAAACCCGCCTGGGGGTACCGCTCATGAGAGTTTCTGCCCGCATAGCCGCCCCGGTGGTGGCGCTCGCCCTCGCCGGGCTGACGGCGACCGCCTGCGCGCCCTCCACCGACGACGGCGGAGCCGAGAAGGACGAGAAGAGCGGCACCCTCCGGGTGTGGCTCTTCAAGGAGGTCAACAACAAGCCGAAGCAGGACGTCGTCAACGACGTCGTGGCCAAGTTCCAGAAGAGCCACGAGGACGTGAAGGTGGATGTGCAGTACATCCCCGTCGACAGCCGCGCGGAGAAGATCAAGGGCGCGCTCAACGATCCCGACTCCGCCCCCGACGTCATCGAGTTCGGCAACACCGACACCGCCGGATACGTCGCGGACGGCGGACTCGCCGACGTCACCGAGGAGTTCGGCGCCTGGGACGAGGGCAAGGACACCGACCCGACCGCCAAGGAGTCGGTGACGGTGGACGGGAAGATCTACGGCGCGCCCCTCTTCGTCGGTGTACGCGCCCTCTACTACCGCACCGACGTGTTCAAGGACCTGGGCCTCAAGCCGCCGAAGACCCTCGCCGAAGTCGCCTCCACCGCGCGGAAGATCCGGCAGGAGCGCCCCGAGCTGTACGGCCTGATGGTCGGCGGCGCGTACACGTACGGCGCCATGCCGTTCATCTGGGCACACGGCGGCGAGCTCGCCACCGAGAAGGGCGGCGACTTCACCGCCGCCATCAACAGCGACAAGGCGCAGAAGGGCATCAAGGCCTACACCGACCTGTTCGGGAAGGACAACTGCCCGCCCAGCAACTGCGCGCAGATGACCGGCAACGACAACGTCGAGGCGTTCGCGAGCGGAAAGGCGGGCATGGCGCTCGGCGGTGACTTCAACCGGCAGGCCATGGACGACGGTTCGGTCAAGGGCAAGTACGCGGTCGTGCCGCTGCCGGGCCTCAAGGAGGGCGACATCGCGCCCGGCTTCGCGGGCGGCAACAACGTCGGCGTCATGAAGAGCACCTCGCACCGCACCCTCGCCGTCGACCTGATGCAGCAGCTGGCGGGCAAGGAGACGCAGCAGCGGCTGTTCGAGGAGATGGGCTTCCTGCCGACGTTCGGCGACACCCGTAAGAAGGCCGCCGCGGAGGAGCCGTTCGTCGAGCCGTTCGTGCGGACGCTGGAGTCCGGCGCGAAGTTCGTGCCCGCCAGCCCCGCCTGGGCGGAGATCGACGCCGGGATGGTGCTGCCGACGATGTTCCAGCAGATCGCCAGTGGCAAGAAGGACGTGGCCGGTGCCTCCGACGCGGCGGCGCAGCAGATGGACGAGGCCTTCGCCAAGTGAGCACGACGGCAGGCGTACGCGACGGCGTCCGCGTACGGAAGTCACGCGGCGCCGCGGCGCGCCCCCCGCGCCGCGGTGCGCGCGCACCGCGGCGCGGGGGCGGCTGGACGCCCTGGCTCTATCTCGCCCCCGCCCTGGTGGTGCTGGCCGCGCTGCTGGCGTACCCGATCTACCAGCTGGGCCTGATCTCCGTACTGGAGTACACCCAGGCGCAGGTCAGCGGCGGCGAGGCGGCCACGTTCCAGGGGCTGGCGAACTACACCGAGCTGTTCGGCGACCGGAAGTTCTGGGACGTCCTGCTGGCGACCGTGGTGTTCGCGGCCGCGTGCGTCGCGGGCACGATGGCCGTCGGCTGCTCGCTGGCCGTACTCCTCACGCGGATACGGCTGGTGCCGCGGCTGACGCTGATGCTGGCCGCGCTCGGCGCCTGGGCCACGCCCGCGATCACCGGGTCCACGGTGTGGGTGTTCCTCTTCGACCCGGACTTCGGTCCGGTCAACAAGCTGCTGGGGCTGGGCGACTTCTCGTGGACGTACGGGCGGTACAGCGCCTTCGCGCTCGTCTTCTTCGAGGTGGTGTGGTGCTCGTTCCCGTTCGTCATGGTGACGATGTACGCCGGGATACGGGCGATCCCGGGCGAGGTGCTGGAGGCCGCCGCGCTGGACGGCGCGTCGGCGCTGCGCATCTGGCGCAGCGTCATGGCGCCGATGCTGCGGCCGATCCTGGTCGTGGTGACGATCCAGTCGATCATCTGGGACTTCAAGGTCTTCACGCAGATCTATGTGATGACGGACGGCGGCGGCATCGCCGGCCAGAACCTCGTGCTGAACGTCTACGCGTACCAGGAGGCGTTCGCCTCCTCGCAGTACAGCCTCGGCTCGGCGATCGGCGTCGTGATGCTGCTGATCCTGCTGGGCGTGACGCTGGTCTATCTGCGGCTGCTGCGCCGGAGGGGTGAGGAACTGTGAGCGAGGCCGTACGCGCGCCCCGCAGGTGGCGCATACGCAGGCCGTGGCGGCTCGCGGCGGAGTCGGCGGCGGTGCTGATCGCGGTGGTCGTCGCGTTCCCGCTGTACTGGATGGTGCTGTCCGCGTTCAAGCCGGCCGGCGAGGTGCAGTCGGACGAGCCGCGGCCGTGGACGCTGGAGCCGTCGCTGGACTCGTTCCGCCGGGTCTTCGAACAGCAGGACTTCGGGCGGTACTTCCTCAACAGCCTGCTCGTGGCGAGCGCGGTCGTCGTGGCGTCGGCGCTCATCGCGTTCCTGGCGGCGACGGCGGTGACGCGGTTCCGGTTCAAGTTCCGTACGACGCTGCTGATCATGTTCCTGGCGGCGCAGATGGTGCCCATCGAGGCGCTGACGATCCCGATGTTCTTTCTCATGCGGGACTTCAACGCGCTCAACACCCTCTACTCGCTGATCCTGCCGCACATCGCCTTCTCACTGCCGTTCGCCATCTGGATGCTGCGCGGCTTCGTGAAGGCGGTGCCGGAGGCGCTGGAGGAACAGGCGTTCATCGACGGCGCGAGCCGCACCCGCTTCCTGTGGCAGATCCTCTTCCCGCTGGTCTTCCCGGGCCTGGTGGCGACGAGCGTGTTCTCGTTCATCTCCACCTGGAACGACTTCCTCTTCGCCAAGTCCTTCATCATCAGCGCCACCGAGAACTCCACCCTGCCGATGGCGCTGCTGGTCTTCTTCGACACCGAAACCCCCGACTGGGGCGGCGTGATGGCGGCCTCGACGGTGATGACAATCCCGGTGCTGATCTTCTTCGTCGCCGTCCAGCGGCATCTCGTCTCGGGCATCGGGGGAGCGATGAAGGACTGAGGGGCGGCGCCCTGCGCGCCCTCCGTACGACGCCCTCCGCACCTTCCGTATGACGACAGCCGTACGACGACACGAGCAGGAGTCCTGACATGCGGCACGACCTGATTCCGGCGCCCCGTTCCGTCACCACGGGCGGTGACGGCGAGTTCGTGTTCGGGCCCGGCACGCGGCTGGACGCCGGCCCCGGCACCGAGGACGTCGCGCGCTGGCTGCGCGGCGCGCTGGGCGCGCCCACCGGGCTGCCGCTGCCGCCATACGGAGCGGCCGGTGCGGCCGGAGCGGCCGGCGACGCCCCCGTACGGCTCCGCGTCGAGCCGGCCGTCACCGCCGCACTCGGCCCGGAGGGCTACCGCCTGGAGGCCGCACCGGACGGCCTCCTCATCGAAGGCGGCGGCGCCGCGGGCGTGTTCTGGGGCGCGCAGACGCTGCGGCAGCTGCTCGGCCCGGACGCGTACCGGCAGGCACGTACGGACCCGGCGCGCGTGTGGCGCGTGCCGGCGCAGCGGATCGAGGACGCGCCGCGGTTCCGCTGGCGCGGCTTCATGCTGGACGTGGCGCGGCACTTCCTGCCGAAGGACGCCGTGCTGCGCTGCGTCGACCAGCTCGCCGCGCACAAGCTCAACGTGCTGCACCTCCACCTCACCGACGACCAGGGCTGGCGCATCGAGATCGAGCGCTACCCGAGGCTCACCGAGGTCGGCGGCTGGCGCGCCCGTACGAAGAAGGGCCACCGCCACTCCGACCTCTGGGACGAGCGCCCGCACGGCGGTTACTACACGCGGGACGACATCCGGGAGATCGTCGCGTACGCCGCCGAGCGGCACATCACCGTCGTACCGGAGATCGACATCCCGGGGCACTCGCAGGCCGCCATCGCCGCGTATCCGGAGCTGGGCAACGCCGACGTCGTCGACACCTCCGCGCTCGGCGTCTGGGACGACTGGGGCGTCAACCCCAACGTCCTCGCGCCGACGGACCGGACACTCCGCTTCTATACGGGCGTACTGGAGGAGGTGCTGGAGCTGTTCCCGTCCACGTTCGTGCACATCGGCGGCGACGAGTGCCCCAAGACGCAGTGGCGGCAGTCCGCCGCCGCGCAGGAGCGGATGCGGCAGGAGGGGCTGGCGGACGAGGACGCGCTGCAGTCGTGGTTCATCCGGCGCTTCGACCGCTGGCTCGCGGCACGGGGGCGGCGCCTCATCGGCTGGGACGAGATCCTGGAGGGCGGCGCGCTCGGACCGGCGGCCCCGGCGGAGGCGGGTACGGACGGGGAAGCGCGTACGGACGCGGGTGCCCGTACGGACGCGGGTGCGGCCGACACCGCCCTGTCCGCCGGCGCCGCCGTCTCCTCGTGGCGCGGCTACGCCGGCGGAATCGCCGCCGCGACGGCGGGACATGACGTCGTGATGTGCCCCGAGCAGCAGGTCTACCTCGACCACCGGCAGGACGGCGGCCCCGACGAGCCGGTGCCCATCGGCTACGTCCGCACGCTCAGCGACGTCTACCACTTCGAGCCCGTACCGCCGCAGCTCGCCGGCACCCCGGCGGCCGGCCGCGTCATCGGCACACAGGCCAACATGTGGACCGAGGTGGCCGACACCCGGCAGCGCGTCGACTACCAAGTCTTCCCGCGGCTCGTCGCGTTCGCCGAGGTCGCCTGGTCCCCGCTGCCCGTACCGGAGGAACGCGACTTCGCGGGCTTCCAGGGCCGGATGCGGCGCGCGCACCTCGCCCGACTCGACGCGCTGGGCATCGACTACCGTCCGGGCGGCGGGCCGCGCCCCTGGCAGCGCCGCCCCGGTGTGCTCGGACGCCCGATCGAGGGGCAACCCCCGATCGTGTGAGCCGCCACCGTCGGGAGAGCGATTGCCGGCCGTGGCTGGGAGCCTGGGGTGCCCCGGACGGGAAACCGGTACAAGACTGCTCAAGAACGGCAATTGACGCCCAACGGTGACACCGCGCGATAACGGGTTCCGCCCGCTGTTCCACGGACGAACCGTCCCTTCACGGACCCTCGCGTCAACAGCCGGTCGAGATGTGCCAGAGTTGCCATGTCCGGGTTGCGAGCACGTACCGTACGGCGTGCAGCCGGGACAACCGGGGAAGGGGCAGCTGGATTGAGCACGCACGCACCGCATGCGCCACAGGCGGCGCAGTCCACTGCGCAGCCTGTCACGCCACCGGTCACACCGGCGGACAGACACCCGGCGGCGCAGCCGGTGACGCTGCCGGGGACACTCGACGAGGCCGTGGCGGCGCTGGCCGCCATGCCCGCCGCGGTGCCGGTCGCGGGCGGCACCGACCTGATGGCGAGTGTGAACTCCGGGCAGCTGCGCCCCGCCGCGCTCGTGGGCCTCGGACGCATCGGTGAGATCCGCGGCTGGGAGTACCTCGACGGGCACGCGCTGCTCGGCGCCGGCCTCACCCTCGCCCGTATGGGCCGCCCCGACTTCGCCGCGCTCATCCCCGCGCTCGCGGCGAGCGCGCGCGCCGCCGGACCCGCGCAGATCCGGAACGCGGGCACGCTCGGCGGCAACATCGTCAGCGCCGCCCCGACCGGCGACACCCTGCCCGTACTGGCCGCGCTCGAGGCCACCTTGATCATCGCCGGCCCCGGCGGCGCGCGGCGCGAGGTGCCCGCCAGCCACCTGCTCGCCGGGATGGAGCTGCTGCACGCCGGTGAAGTGGTCGGATACGTACGGGTGCCGCTGCTGCACGCCCCGCAGACCTTCCTGAAGGCGACCGGGCGAACGGGCCCGGGGCGCGCCCTCGCGTCGGCCGCCGTCGTACTGGACCCGGCCCGGCGCAACGTACGGTGCGCGATCGGCGCTGTGGCGCCCATGCCGCTGCGGCCGCTCGAAGCGGAACAGTGGGTGGCGTCCCTCATCGACTGGGACGGGCAGCGCGGGCTGGCGCCGGAGGCGCTGGCCGCGTTCGGCGACTACGTCGCGATGGCCTGCATCCCGGACCCGCCGCCGGCGGAGGAGGGCGGCGAACAGCCCCCGCCGCTGCCCCCCGCGGCTCTGCACCTGCGGCGTACGGTGGCGGCACTGGCCCGCCGGGGACTCGGGAGGGCACTCGCATGAGCAACGAGCCGCAGCCGCACGGCTCCCACGACCCCGACGGTGTGTACGGCGACCCCGACGGTGTCTACGCGGGGCACGAGCCGCCGCCGCACCCGGGCGGCGAGCAGTACGCGGGCGAACAGCACCCCGAGCAGTACACCGCGCAGTACGGCGGCCAGTACGCGGGCGAGCAGCCCTCCGAGCAGTACGCGCAGTACGGCGAGCAGCCGCCCGCGGGCGGGCAGCCGCAGTACGGCGCCGAGCAGGGGTACGCGGCCGGGCAGCCGCACGCGCAGCAGCAGCCGCACCCGCAGCAACTCCCCGCGGCCGCACCCCAGGGCTGGGGCGGCGGCTACGACGTGGAGGCCACCGGGTTCGTACAGATGCCCGCCGGAGGCTGGCCGCCCGTACGGCGGCAGGGCCCGGCCGAGCCCGCCGGACAGGCGGGGGAGCAGGGGCCGTACGACACGGGTGCGTTCCACGGCGAGAGCCCGCTGGCCGCGCCCGGCACCGGACAGGGCGGCTACACACCGCCGCCCATGGAACCCGGCCCGGGCACGCCGATGACACCCGCCGCGACCACCGACCCGTCGGCGACGGGGCAGTGGACGATGCCGTTCGCCGCGCAGGAGGACGCGGGGCAGGGCGCGGCGGATGCCGCGGGCGCGGGCGTGGGCGCGGCGCAGGACGAGGGCGGCGCGCCGGGATCGGCCGGCGCCATGGGCCAGGGCGCCGCGGCGGCGCTCGCGGGCTCGCACGAAGCACGTACGCAGCGGCGGCCGCTCGGCACGGGAGGCGCGGCCTCGGGTGGTGCCTCGGCAGGTGACACCGCGAACGGCCCGCAGGACGGCGCCGGAACGGGCCCGGGGACGGGTCCCGGCGCGGGACCCGGCACCGGACGTGCCGCCGTACCGGGCGGTCCTGGCGCGCAGAGCGCCGCCGCGTGGTCGCCTGCGGGACCGGACGGCGCGGCCGCCCAGGACGCGCATCTCGCCGACGGACTGGCCCGCCGCCAGGTGCCGTTCGCCGGCGCGGGTCCCACGGGAGCCGTGCCCGGTACGGGAGCCGGTCCGGGCGTGCCCGGTTCCGGTACGGCGCCGGGTGACGTGCGCTGGCCGGACCCGGGCACCGGGGCGGGCGGCGTACCCGGCGGCGCGCCGGGCGAACTGCCCGCCGAGGCCCACGGTCCGGACGCCGGAACGGCCGCCCGTCCCGGCGAACTGCCGGGCGAGCAGCCCGGCCGGGCACCCGTACAGGACCAGACGCCGCCCGACGGCGTACCCTCCGGCGACCCCGGCCACCGGCTGGGGCTGCGGCTGGCCGGACAGTCCACCCCGGCGCACGGCACACCCGTACAGGACGCACCCGCGCACGGCACACCCGTACAGGGCACTCCCGCGCAGGGCGCCCCGCAGCCCGGTGCGGGCGGCGGGCCGCTGCCGGAAGCGAACCCGTCCGGCTATGCCGACCCCGTGGACGGCGGCTGGGGCGAGGCCCCCGGCTCCGCCCCCCGCTGGGACAGCGGCTACGGCGACCACACCCGCGCGGACGATTCGGGCGAATACCACATCCCTGTCCCGCCCTTGGGTACGACGGATGCCGGTACGGAGGGCGCGGCCCCCGATGCCGTACGCGACGGGCACGACGCCGCCGACGCCCACGCGGAGAGCGGCCCGGACGCACAGGACGCGGCCGGCGTACGGGAGTCAGGGCCGGAGGCGGGCCCGGAGCCCGCGCCGGAGCCGTCCGGACCGGCCGACTCCCCGGACGTACCGGGCACTTCGGACGCCTCCGGCGCCTCGGGCGACCCGGAGGGTCACGACGGCCACGACGGCCGAGAAGTCACAGACCCGGCAGACCCGGCAGACCCGGCAGAAGCAGCCGGGGCGCAGGACGAGGCGGACGCCGACGCCCCGGACCCCGCCGCCCAGGAGCCGGTCCCCACCGTCAGCCAGCACCCGCACACCTCCTACGTCCTGCACGTCAACGGCGCCGACCGCCCCGTCACCGGCGCCTGGATCGGCGAGTCCCTCCTCTACGTCCTGCGGGAGCGGCTCGGCCTCGCCGGCGCCAAGGACGGCTGCTCGCAGGGCGAGTGCGGCGCCTGCTCCGTACAGGTCGACGGCCGCCTCGTGGCCTCCTGCCTGGTGCCTGCGGCGACCGCGGCGGGCAGCGAGGTCCGTACGGTCGAAGGGCTGGCCGCCAACGGCATGCCCTCCGACGTACAGCGCGCGCTCACCGAGTGCGGAGCGGTGCAGTGCGGCTTCTGCGTACCCGGGCTCGCGATGGCCGTCCACGACCTGCTCGAGGGGAACCACTCGCCGACCGACCTGGAGACGCGGCAGGCGATCAGCGGCAACCTGTGCCGCTGCTCCGGCTACCGCGGCGTGCTCGACGCGGTCCACACCGTCGCGGAGGAGCGCGCGGCACGGGCGGCGGCGGAGGAGGAGCCCGAGCGGCCCTCGCCCAACGGCCGCCCCGCGGACGCCGGTTCGGACGCGGGCGCTGGCGGCGGCGCTCAGGGCGGCGGCCCGGCCGGCGCGGACGCCGACGCCGCGCGCATCCCGCACCAGGCGCCCCCCGGCGGTGGCGGCGTACACCCCGGCGCGCACCCGCATCCGCACCACCCCGGAGGCGGCGCGTGAACCGCCCGTACGCCCCCACCGTCTCCGGCCCGGGAACTCGCGGCCCCGGGCCGTACGTACACCACTACGGGCACACGGACTCCGGGCATCCCGGCAGCACCCCGGGGCCCCTCCCCGGCAGACGACGCGGAAAGGCAGCGCCATGACCGGTACGGCCGACGGCCCCGGCGCCGTCACAGCAACCCCGGCCCACGGCACCCCGCTCGGCTCGGGCGCCGGGCCCGCCGCGCCGTCCGACGCGCACGGCCTCGGCGCGTCGCTCACGCCCGTCGACGCGGCGGCCAAGGCCGAGGGCGCCTTCGCGTACGCGGCGGACCTGTGGGCGGAGGGCCTGCTGTGGGCGGCGATCCTGCGTTCGCCGCACCCGCACGCCCGTATCGTCTCGATCGACACGGCGCAGGCGGCGGCGATGCCGGGCGTACGCGCCGTCGTCACGCACGAGGACGTGCCCGGTGACGCCGCGCACGGCCGGCGGGTCGCGGACCGGCCCGCGTTCGCCCGCGAACTCGTGCGGTATCACGGCGAGCCCATCGCCGCCGTGGCCGCCGACCACCCCGACACGGCGCGGCTCGCGGCGGCGGCGATCGCCGTCGAGTACGAGCCGCTGGAGCCGCTGACCGACCCCGAGGAGTCGTTCACGGCGGAGCCGCTGCACCCCGACGGCAACCTGATCCGGCACATCCCGCTCCGGTACGGCGACCCGGAGGTCACCGGCGAGGTCGTCGTCGAGGGCCTGTACCGCATCGGCCGCCAGGACCCCGCGCCCATCGGCGCCGAGGCGGCCCTGGCCGTGCCGTGCCCGGACGGCGGCGTCGAGATCTACACCGCCTCCACCGACCCCCACACCGACCGCGACCTCGCCGCCGCCTGCTTCGGACTCCCCCCGGAACAGGTCAAGTTGGTCGTCACCGGCGTCCCCGGCGCGCTCGGCGACCGCGAGGACACCGGCATGCAGGTGCCGCTCGGGCTGCTCGCGATGCGCACCGGCTGCCCCGTGAAGATCGCGGCGACCCGCGAGGAGTCGTTCCTCGCGCACGCCCACCGGCACCCCACCCTCCTGCGGTACCGGCACCACGCCGACCGCTCCGGCAAGCTCCTCAAGGTCGAGGCGCAGATCCTGCTCGACGCGGGCGCATACGCCGACACTTCCTCCGACGCGCTCGCCGCCGCGGTCTCCTTCGCCGCCGGCCCGTACGTCGTGCCGCACGCGGTCATCGACGGCTGGGCCGTCCGTACCAACAACCCGCCCTCCGGCCACGTACGCGGCGAAGGCGCGATGCAGGTGTGCACCGCGTACGAGGGCCAGATGGACAAGCTCGCCGCCGAGCTCGGCCTCGACCCCGCCGACATCCGCATGCGCAACGTCCTGGCCACCGGCGACCTGCTGCCCACCGGCCAGACCGTGACCTGCCCGGCGCCCGTCGCCGAGCTCCTCCACGCCGTACGCGAAGCCCCCCTCCCGCCGCTGCCCAAGGACAGCCCCGAAACCGACTGGCTGCTCCCCGGCGGCCCCGAGGGCGCGGGCGAACCCGGCGCGGTCCGGCGCGGCGTCGGCTACGCCCTCGGCATGGTCCACATGCTCGGCACGGAGGGCGCCGACGAGGTGTCCACCGCCACCGTCAAGGTCAACGGGCCCGTCGCCACGGTCCTCTGCGCCGCCGTCGAGACCGGCCAGGGCTTCTCGACCCTCGCCCGCCAGATCGTCCAGGAGACGCTGGGTATCGAGGAGGTCCACGTCGCCTCCGTCGACACCGACCAGCCCCCCGCGGGCGCGGGCGCCCGCGGCCGGCACACCTGGGTGTCGGGCGGCGCGGTCGAACGCGCGGCGAAGATGGTCCGTACGCAGCTGCTGCAGCCGCTGGCGGCGAAGTTCGGCATGTCCACGGAGCTGCTGACGATCGCGGACGGCAAGATCACGTCGTACGACGGTGTGCTCTCCACGACCGTCGCCGAGACCCTGGAGGGCAAGGAACTCTGGGCCACCGCCCAGTGCCGCCCCCACCCCACCGAACCGCTGGACGAGACCGGCCAGGGCGACGCGTTCGTCGGGCTGGCCTTCGCCGCCGTACGCGCGGTGGTGGACGTCGACATCGAACTCGGCTCGATCCGCGTGGTGGAGATGTCCATCGCCCAGGACGTCGGCCGCGTACTCAACCCGCGCCAGCTCCGCACCCGTATCGAAGCGGGCGTCACCCAGGGCGTCGGCGCGGCGCTCAGCGAACACCTCCGCGTCGCCAAGGGCGTCGTCCGCCGCCCGGACCTCACGGGGTACGCGCTGCCCACGTCGCTGGACGCGCCGGACATCCGCATCGTCAAGCTCATCGAGGAACGCGACGTCGTCGCGCCCTTCGGCGCGAAGGCGGCGTCGGCGGTCCCGGTGGTCGTCTCCCCGGCAGCGGTGGCCTGCGCGGTCCGCTCGGCCACGGGCCGCCCGGTGGTCCGCCTCCCCATCCGCCCCCAGGCGGCGGTGGGGACACCGCAGCAGTAACGCCTCGCGCCGGGCGTTCCGTGGCGCTGCGGTTCCGCGGCTCCGTGGCCGTAGCCGACTCGGGCGCTGCGCACAGGCGTTGCCGTGGGCCGCGCCCGACGGTCGCGTGCCGCCTTGACTGTCACTCGTCCGAGGCCACGGTCTAGGTATGCGTACTCATGCGACGCGTGACACTCCCGTCACAGAATGCTCTGGGCGCGGGGACGTCACGATGGCGCCCACCGGTGTGACTTCCTCGCGCTGTCACTAGGATGATGTCCGGTGCTACGAGGAGTAGTTGACACCATGTGCGGACGAGGCGGACCGGCTTGGCGGCGTACGACGGCGGGACTCAACACGGGCTCCCGGCCCCGGGGTTGGTACCGCGCGTGCCGGCACCGAACGGTGGCCGCCCCGGAACGGGACTCCACACGCCGCCCGTCCCCGAGAGACGGTTCCCCCGACTCGCCCCACGGCACCGACGGTTGATCGCGCGACGGAATTCGTCGCGCACTGACCCGCACCATCCGAACGCGACCTGACCGAACCGGGGGGAACAGCATGTCGTTTGACGACGAGTGGGCCAACCACCAGTCCAACGCCACACACATGCAGCTCAATCAGATGCCGGCCGACCGTGGGTCCGGTGGCGACACCGACGGGCTGTCGCACGTGGAGTCCGAGAAGCGCAAGGCCGCCACGTACATCCAGGAGACACTGGGCCCTGCCGTGAAGAAGGCCGGCGCCAAGGCGGACACGGACTCGGAATCCGTGACGGGGAGCAGCAGCGCTTCGAGCGCGATCAGCCCCGGCGCACTGGACGGCTGGGAGACAAAGGCCGGACTGAAGCACTGCCTCACCGAGTGGGACCGTCAGCTGAAGAACCTCACGAACCGGCTGAGCAGCGAGATGTCCGCCCTTGGAACGACGAACAACCTGTTCCGGAGCAACGAGACCTTCACCGCCGGCCAGTTCGCCCTCGGCAAGGACAACGGTCTCCACCCGCGCAGCAACATCTCGGACTTCACGGGGAACTGACATGCCACTCACCTACCACGATGTCATCCACACGGACCTGTCCTCACTCACCGAGGCCGCCAAAGCGTGGCGCGCCATGGGTACGAAACTCGGCGAACTGCGCACCAACTACCGCGACCACGTCCGCGGCCTGACCGAGAACGGCTCGTGGAGGGGCGTCTCCGCCACGATGTTCAGCGCGTCGTCCGACGTCACGTACCACGAGTTCTTCGGCGCGAAGAAGCAGGCGACGGCCATCGGAAACCTCCTGGACGACGCCCACACACAGCTGTCGAAGCTGAAGAAGGGCGTCGAGAAGGTCCGGGACGAGGCGATCGCCGCGGGGATGAAGGTCAGCGCCGACGGAGTCTGCAACTTCGACTACGACAAGGCAACGGAAGGCGAGGCCACCGCCGCTCGCCACGACCCGGGACTGGCAGAAACCGAGAACAGCTGGACCAAAGCGATAGCGGACGCAGTACGGAAAGTCTCCGACGCGGACCACGGCATCAAGCTGGCCCTCCAGAACGTGACCAAGGACAGCGACGGCAAGGGCGAGTCCCGCGGCTTCAACAGCAAGGCCATGGGCGACGTCGAGAAGTACGAGGGCAGGCGCGGTGCGGAACTGGGAACGAAGCTGAACTCCGGCGAGGACCTGTCGCCCAAGGAAATGACAGAGTTCCGCCGCCTGATGCGGGACAACTCGGACAATACGAGCTACAGCCGTACGCTGCTGAACACGCTCGGGGCCGACGGCACCATCAAGCTCACCAACAGATTGAATGATCGCGCCTATTACGACGACACCGACAAGAAGAAACAGTACCTTGGCTTGGAAAAGCAGCTGGCGATGTCTCTGAAGACTGCAACGATGGTCAAGGGGCGCGACCAAGCCGCTGACAAGGCTTTTACTGCGAGGTGGCTCAGGGAGCTGAGGAAAGCCGGAGTGAAGGAGTACGACCTTGAGGTCGTCAACGACCAGCGAGTCACCGTATCGGATCAGAAAGCTCGCGGTTACCAGAGTCTGATCACTCTTATGAGGCAGGGTAGCGGCTACGACGAGGCATTTGTTCACCAGCTCGCCGATGACATTCGCGATGCCGAGACGGGTGATCCCGACATTTGGGATCTGGATGGCACTTATTCCGGCGGCGCGAACGAAGACGGCACGTCGCGAAGCGGCAACGGTTGGTTCGCTAATGACCCACTTGACGGTGTGCTGGGGATCATGAGCAAAGATCCTGGCGCGGCGACATCCTACTTTGACACGCCCGGTTCCAACTTGGGCAGCGAACGGCTCCACTATCTTCAAGCTGAACGCGATTGGGATCACATCAATCAGTACCGAATTGATAGCGATGGTGTTGCAATCCCAAGAGGGAGTGACACTCAAGACGCCGACAATCGTACTGGGTTCGGGGCGGCTCTCGAGGCAGCGATGACCGGGAATACCCCTGGAGCGGATGCGCCAGCGAAATTCACGGAACATAGTCATGCGGAGACTCGGGTATTTGAGAACGTCGTCAAGTCGTATGCGGAAATCACCAAAGTCGACCCTGGCGCCATGCCTGACAATATTAGGCAAAACATGGCCAATGCTATCGCCTACTACCCGAGTGACGTCCATGAGATCCTCGGCAGGGATTTTGACTTCGCAGAATCTGACATGTCGACCGGGTCCAATAACGTGAGCGGTGTCAATGAAGCGACCATGACTCGGTTTATTCGTGCGGCATCTGAAGATGGGGGAGCGTTCCGTACCATTCATGACTCACAAGTCGCATATACCGCGCATCAGATCCAAGCACTCGATAGGGGCGATTTTACGGACGTCACTGATAAGGCAGTTTCTGCAGTGCGTGAAGGCGGGAGAACCATGGGAACTCTGGATCATATACGTGCTGATGCCCTTGGCGATCAACGAGATGACCAGGTTAGCCAGAATAACTGGAACAAGACCTATAAGTATCATACTTTCGGTGTTCCGCTCACGATGGTTCCGGGTGCCGGTGACACCTTCCAGAGGCTTCTTGATATTGGCGCAGGGCAGGAGGCCGAGAACCTCAATAATGACGTGGCCGACAAGACAAAGGAGCAATTGATCACGGAGTATGAGGAGAGAGGATACCCTCGCCTGCGTGAAATGATCCACGAACAGGCCAGGGCGACTGGTATTTCCGACAGTGAGATTATGGCTACCGGAAGAGGTGTGGGAGATCTTCGCGGTGAGGCAAACTCTTGGTATAACAATGGAATGGGCAATGCGCGTGGATCCACCGGGGAGACTAGTTGATTAGGTTCCGGGACGCTGGCGCCAAGAATTCTAAGCGCCTTGCGGTAATTGGAATTGCGGTGATCCTCGTGGTCGTCGGCGTGTTCACCATGCTTTCGTGTGAAGATGAGAAACCGGAAGACGATGCGCGGTTCTGTCGAAGCGTGCTCCCATTGAAGGATGAGGGGAGGTCGGACTCGATTGACCGTTGCGGTGAAAGACTGGAGTCAGCGATGACTGGCCGCCCGCCAGGGGCTGCTCGACCGAAAGACCCTGTTCCGCACACCGATAAACAGATCCGTGCCTTCGAGAATGTTGTCAATGCATATGCGCGGCACACCGCCAACGACTATTCCCGGATGCCGGGTCAAATCCGGGGCAACATGGCCAGCGCTCTCACTTATTATTCCCGGGAAGTGCACGAGATTCTTGGTGGCCAGGTAGATGGTGGATACCCTGAACAGCGAGTCAAAGTGGAGCAGACGTCCTTGAGGGGTTTCATCCGGGCGGTCGCTGAGGACAGCAAGAGTTTTCACGCGGTTCGAGAAGCCCAGATGGGCTATATCGCGGAGGATATTCAGCAGCTGGATAGAAGGATTCTATCTGTAGAGCCCCGTGGTGACACGGATGAGGCACGCGAAGTCGTTGTGGAAGCCGGGTCGGTCGTAGGAGCTCTTACCCGGATACGTGCTGAAGCTCTGAGCGGGGAGAGCAGTGACAAAGGAAGTGCGGAATCAGAAGCTGAGCTGAGCAAGGACTACGAGGAAAACGGCTACCCGCGACTTCGAAATCTGATCCACGAGCGTGCCCGGGAAGTAGGAATTCCAGAGGGTGACATATCTAATTCTGGAGGTCGCCTAGCTGATATAACGGGCTGGGCCAATGCGGCCTACAACGCGAAGTGAATCGCTGGCGTTTCCCACAGGCCGCATAGGTGTTGGCTTCGCATAACTGACACCTGCGTCCACGAGGTTGAAGCGGTGGGGAGCGGCTCTGTCCGCCGAAGCGCGCGTGCAGCGGGTCGAGTTCGGGCGCCGGGGGGGGGGTGTCGGATGGGTTGACTTGGGGAGGGGGAGGAGTAGCGTCGCGCTGTGCGTAATCCCGTACGTGGTTCGAAATTACGAACGTGACATTGGCGCACCCGTGGTGAAGGAGCCTCACCGATGACATCCCAGGGACCCCGCAGACGGTCCGTGCTGACCGCGGCCGGTGCTGCCGCCGCTATTCCCGTGGCGGCGGCGCCGGTGGCAAGTGCCGCCCCGCGTACGCGCGCCGGCAGCGCTGCTGGCGACGGCGGCGGCCGCCGTGGCCGTGGGCATGAGGCGCCGCGCAAGGAGTTGTTCGGGCGGCTCGGCGACGGGACCAAGGTGTACGCCTGGACCTTCGCGAACGGCGGCACCCGGCTGCGCGTGCTGTCCTACGGCGGCACCGTCCAGTCGCTGGAGGTGCCGGACCGGGACGGCCGGACCGCGAACGTGTCCCTCGGTTACGCCACGCTCGACGACTACGCCGGCAAAGACAACACGTACTACTTCGGCGCGCTCATCGGCCGCTACGGCAACCGCGTCGCCGGCGGCAGGTTCGAACTCGACGGCACCGAGTACCAGTTGCCGCTGAACGACGACCCCAACAGCCTGCACGGCGGCCCCAGGGGCTTCGACAAGCGGGTGTGGGACGTCGAGCCGCTCACCGAAGGCGCCAGAGGCACCGGCACGGGAGGCACCGGAGACGCCGAAGGGACCGAAGGCACCGGAGCCGCGGACCCCGGGATCGCGCTCACGTACGTCAGCGCCGACGGGGAGGCGGGCTATCCCGGCCGGCTCCGCGTACGCGTCACCTACACCCTGAACGACAGGGGCGAGTGGCGCATCGACTACACGGCCACCACCAGCAGGCCCACCGTGGTCAACCTGACGAATCACACCTACTTCAACCTCGCGGGCGAGGGCAGCGACACCGTCCACGACCACGAGGTGCGGATGGAGGCCGCCCGCTACACCCCCGTCGGCGAGACCCTCATCCCCACCGGCGAACTGGCCCCCGTGGCGGGCACCCCGTTCGACTTCCGCCGCGGCAAGACCATCGGCGCCGATCTGCGCGACAGCCACCGGCAGGTGAGCTACGGGCAGGGCATCGACCACAACTTCGTACTGGACAAGGGCGTGACGTCGCGGCCGGGCCCGGCCGTCACCGTACGGGAGCCCGTCTCCGGCCGCGTGATGACCGTATCGACGACGGAGCCGGGCGTGCAGTTCTACACGGGCAACTTCCTCGACGGCACGGCCGTGGGCAGCGGCGGCCACAGCTACCGGCAGGGGGACGGGTTCTGCCTGGAGACGCAGCACTTCCCGGACTCGCCGAACCAGCCGCGGTTCCCCTCCACCGTGCTGCGGCCGGGCGAGACGTACCGCAGCACCACCGTGTACGGCTTCTCCGCCCGCTGACGCTCCAACGGTGCGGAGCAGGGCGTCAGGAGGACGGCGCGAGCCGTTCCAGGTCGGCCGGCGTGCCCGACATGACGGCGCGCACGTGCTCCGTGATGTGTTCCAGCGGCCAGTCCCACCAGGCCACCGCCAGCAGGCGGGCGACGTCCGCGTCGTCGTGGCGGCGGCGGATGAGCCTGGCGGGATTGCCGCCGGCGATGCCGTAGTCGGGCACGTCGTCGACGACCACCGAGCCGGACGCGATGACCGCGCCGTGCCCGATGCGGACGCCGGGCATGACCATGGCTCCGTGCCCGAACCACACGTCGTGTCCGACGACCGTGTCGCCCCGCCCCGGCAGCCCCGTGATCAGGTCGAAGTGGTCGGCCCAGGAGCCGCCCATGATCGGGAACGGGAAGGTGGAGGGGCCGTCCATACGGTGGTTGGCGCCGTTCATGATGAACCGCACCCCCGTGCCCAGCGCGCAGAACCTGCCGATGCGCAGCTTCTCCGGGCCGTAGTGGTAGAGCACGTTCCGGGTCTCGAACGCGGTCGGCTCGTCCGGGTCGTCGTAGTACGTGAACTCGCCGACCTCGATGAGTTCGGAGGTCACCAGCGGCTTCAGCAGGACGACGCGCGGCTGGTCGGGCAACGGGTGCAGGACTGTCGGGTCGGCGGGGACGGGGGACATGGCGGGCGGACCCTTTCGGCTGTGCTCCGGAGGACGCTGATCATCCCATCTCGAGGTCCGCGCTGTCGTGGATGAGTTCGGCGACGCTGAACCGGCAGTGGTACGTGTCCGTCACGCCGTCCACCACCAGCAGGATGCCGTCGGCCTGCTCGTAGAGCCGCCGCCTGCGGGGCGACGTCGGGTGCACGGGCGAGAAGTCGCGGGCCTGTTTGCGCAGTGCCCGCATCGCCTGCTCGTGCGTGCCCTCCAGATGCCCGATGACATGCGGTGCCCACAGCTTGTTGGCACGTCCGTAGCCGTGGTTCTCCTCAACGATCAGGCCCCACTTGGTGGCCATGCCGCCTCCCTGAGGTCGGTCCGTACGGTCGGCCCAGACCCTCTCACGCGCCCGCGGTGCGTCGCCCTCGCGCCCTCGCATGAACGTGCCACCACTGATTCCGGATCGCGCACAACCATCGCCCCCGGTCGTATGTCTGGCTGTGTGTACACGAGATGAACCCCCCACCAACTCCGGGCATCCCCTCACCAATCCGCCCCGGCGCACCGCACCGCGGGCCCGGCGCCCGGACTTTCCTCACGGGAGAACACATGCGTTATCGACCAAACGCAAAGATCGCACGGCTGGCCGGTGTCGCCGTGCTGCTGGCCGCCGGGTCGGCCGTCGCGCTCAACTCGGCCGGGGCCGCACCGGGGGACGCGGGGGAGGACGCGGCCGCGGAGATCCCCGCCGGTGTCGCGCCCACCGCCGACTTCAACGACGACGGTTTCGCCGACCACCTCGTCACCGCCCCCGGCGGAACGGTGGCCGGCCAGGCCAAGGCCGGTTACGTGGCGGTGGTGTACGGCTCGGCCGACGGCACCGACACCGGGCACCGGCAGGTGATCAGCCAGGCGACGGAGGGCGTGCCGGGCGACCCGGCCGCCGAGGCGCGCTGGGGCGTACGTGCGGTCGCCCGCGACCTGGACGGCGACGGCCGTACGGACCTCGCCGTCGGCAGCTACCGGTCGGACGGCGTGACCGTGCTGTGGGGCTCGCCCGACAAGGGGCTGACGGGCGGCAAGCAGCTGGCCGACGGTCTCCAGGCGGACGGCTCCAACCTCGTCGGCGGCGACTTCAACGGCGACGGCAACGCCGACCTCATCTCCGGCAGCTCCGAGAACGACGAGACCGCCAACATGAAGGTGCTGTACGGGCCGTTCCACCGCGACGGACAGGCGGCCGGCAGCGGCGACCTGACCACCGACAAGATCGACGCGCCGACCGACCTCGTCGCCGGTGACATGACCGGGGACGGCGCGGACGACCTGGTCAGCATGCACGCGTTCGAGGAGATGTCGGAGAAGAGCCTCTTCTGGAAGGGTGCCGAGGGCGGCATCGCCGACAAGTCCACAGAGGTGGACGACGCGGCAGCCGCCACGGTCGGCGACGTGGACGGCGACCACTACGGCGACCTCGTCCTCCGTACGGTGCCCGGAGGCGTCGTCGAGAACCTGCCGTACGACCATGGGACGCTGAAGGTCATCTACGGCTCGGAGAACGGCCTCAGCGACCGTACGGCCACGATCGACCAGAGCAGCGCGGGCGTGCCCGGGGCGAACGAGGAGGGCGACCAGTTCGGCTACGCCCTCACCTCCGGTGACGTGAACGGCGACGGCCGGGCGGACATCGCGGTCGGCGTCCCGTACGAGGACCTGGGCGCCGGACAGGACGACACCGGCGCCGTCGTGCTCCTCAAGGGCGCGGACGGCGGCCTGAGCGGCAAGGGCGCGCAGGCCTTCGACCAGTCGGTGGCCGGGGTGCCGGGCGTCGCTGAGGCGGGCGACCGGTTCGGCAGCGCGGTGTCGCTGCAGGACACGGACGGGGACGACCTGCGCGACCTCGGCGTCGGCACGCCGGGCGAGGACGGCGCCGGGTTCACCGACACGGGCGCGGCGTGGGTGCTGCGCGGCGCGGACGACGGGCTGACGACGGACGGCGTACGGTCCTTCGGGCCGGGGCAGCTGGGCGCGCCGGAGGACGGCGCGCAGCTGGGGGCGACCTTCGCGCGGTAGCAGACAACGAGGCGGGGCGGGCGGGCTTTCCGTCCGCCCCGCCGTGCGTTCGGGGGGGGCGTTCGGGCGGGTGCCGCGGCCCGGCGGCCCCGCCCGGCGGTGTCCGGCCCGGCGCGGCGTAGGTCGAACGGCCGAGTCGATCACGTACCGGGGACAGGGGCCATGGCCCCTCTTGGGCCTTACCGTTGCCCGAGTGACGGCTTACGACGAAGCGCCCGCGCCCGCCCCGGCGACAGACGTGCCCGCGAGCGAGCGCACCGTGCTCAGCGCCGCCCACCGGGCGCTCACCTTCGGCATCGTGTCCGTGGTCCTGCTGATCGCCTTCGAGGCGACGGCCGTCGGAACGGCCATGCCGGCCGCGGCCGATGAGCTGGACGGCGTGCCGCTGTACGCGTTCGCGTTCTCCGCGTACTTCACGACCAGCCTGCTCGGCATCACCGTCTCCGGCCTGTGGGCGGACCGGCGGGGGCCGCTGCCGCCGCTGGCGGCCGGGATCGGCGCGTTCGCCGCCGGGCTGGTGCTGTCCGGTACGGCGGCGAGCATGTGGGTCTTCGTGCTGGGCCGCGCGGTGCAGGGGACTGGCGGCGGACTGGTGATCGTCGCGCTGTACGTCACCGTCAGCCGCGCCTATCCGGAACGGCTCCGCCCGACCGTGATGGCCGCGTTCGCCGCCTCGTGGGTGGTGCCGTCCATCGTCGGCCCGCTGATCTCGGGCACGGTCACCGAACAGCTCGGCTGGCGCTGGGTGTTCCTCGGCATCCCGCTGCTCGTCACGCTGCCGCTCGTGGTGATGCTGCCGCCACTGCGCCGCCGGGCATCGGGTCCGCCGCCCTCGTACGGTGCGACGGACGGCGACCGTACGGATGCCGACGCCCGTACCGGAATCGGCGACCCTACGGACACCGCCCCCGCCCCGCTCGACCGGCGGCGGCTGCGCCTCGCGCTCGCCGTGGCCGTCGGGGCGGGCCTGCTGCAGTACGCGGGCCAGGACCTGCGCCCGCTGGCGGCGCTGCCCGCGCTGGCCGGTGCCGCGCTGCTCATACCGGCCGCGCTGCGGCTGCTGCCGCGCGGCACGTACCGCGCGGCGCGCGGGCTGCCCGCCGTGGTGCTGCTGCGCGGGATGGCCGCGGGTGCGTTCATCGTGACGGAGAGCTTCGTACCGCTGATGCTGGTCACCCAGCGCGGACTGTCGGTGACCATGGCCGGGTTCACGCTCGCGGCGGGCGGCGCGACGTGGGCGCTGGGCTCGTTCACGCAGTCGCGTCCGCGGCTGGAGCCGCACCGCGAACGGCTCGTACGCCTCGGCATGGTCCTGGTGACGGCCGGCATCGCCTACGCGCCCGTCGTGCTGCTGGACGGCGTGCCCGTCTGGACGCTGGCCGCCATGATGGCCGCCGGCTGCTACGGGATGGGCCTGGTGATCTCGTCCACCAGCGTCCTGCTGCTGCAACTGTCCGCCCCGGACGAGGCGGGCGAGAACTCCGCGGCCCTGCAGACCTCCGACGGCCTCTCCAACATCCTGCTGCTCGCCGCCACGGGCGCCGCCTTCGCCGCCCTCGGCGGCGGGGACGCGGCGGGCACGGCCCACACGGACGCGGCGTCCGCGGCGGGCGCCGACGGGGGCAGCCCGGCGGCCTTCGTGGCCGTGTACGCGACGGCGGCGGCGGTCGCGGCGCTGGGCGTGGTGGTGGCGGGGCGGCTGCGTGAGGAATCCGATGGTGTCAGGTTGGGGTCATAGTTGATACCATTTTGGTATGGCTATGAACTTGAGGCTCCCCGAGGAGATCCAGGAATCCCTGCGTCAGCGCGCCGAGGAAGAGGGCCGCAGCATGCATGCTGTCGCTGTCAGGGCCATAGAGCGTTACCTGGCGGGCGAAGCGGACCGGGACACGGTGGCGCGGCTGGGTGCGAAGTACGCCGCCAAGCACGCTGATCTCCTGCGGAAGCTGGGGGAGTAGCGCGAGTGAAGTACCTGACGGTGCGCGAGGCCCTGGATCTCGCGGAATTCGCGTGCGCGGGGCAGGAAGTGGCGCTCCGTGACCCTGGGCTGCTGGGCTCGGCTCTGCACAGGCCGCAGACGCAAGTGTTCGGTGTCGAGGCGTATCCGGATCTGTTCGAGAAGGCTGCGGCCCTGTTGCAGTCCATCACGTCCAACCACCCCTTCGTGGACGGGAACAAGCGCACGGCCTGGATGTGCGCCGTGGTCTTCCTGGACATCAACGGTGTGGACATGGCGGATATCGACCAGGAGCAGGCGTACGGGCTTGTGATCGACATCGCGGCCGGTAAGACGGAGGACGTCACTCGTATCGCGCAGGAGCTGCGGGCGCTGCGGTGCTGCGGGTGACACGCCGGGTGGCCCGAGACTGACACGCGGAATGGCGTGCGACGTAAACCCCTAGCACCGCAAAGGGATTGCTCGACCTTCCCAAATTGTGCTTATGGTGCACCCATGTTCGACTCCCGGCACATCCGGACCTTCGACGAGGTCGTCCGCGCCGGCTCGTACTCCGCGGCCGCCCGCGCGCTCGGATACACCCAGCCCGCGATCACGCAGCAGATGAAGGCCCTCGAACGGGCCGTGGGCACGCCGCTGTTCATACGGGTCGGGCGGCGGATGCGGCTGACCGAGGCGGGGGAGGCGCTGTCCCGGCACGCGGGAGTGATCCTGGACAGCATCGCGGCGGCGCAGCAGCAGATGGCGGCCATCACCGGGCTGCGCGCGGGCCGGGTGCGGGTGTGCGCGTTCCCCAGCGCCGGGGCCACGCTGGTGCCGGAGGCGCTGGCGCGGCTGGCCGTCGAACACCCGGGCGTACGGGTCGAGTTGCAGGAGAGCGAACCGCCCGAGTCGCTGGAGCGCCTCGTACGCGGCGAGTGCGACATCACCCTCGCCTTCACCTATCCCGGCCTGCAGGAACAGGTGCCGGACGAGCTGGTCGAGATCCCCCTCATGGAGGACCAGCTGACCGTACTGCTGCCCGCCGGGCACCCGATGGTGTGGCGGCGCGCCGTGAAACTGGAGGAGCTGGCCCACGAGCGCTGGATCGCCGGCTGCCTGCGCTGCCGCAGCAACTTCCTGCACGAGTGCGCCGAGTTGGGCTTCGCCCCGGACATCGTCTTCACCACCGACGACAACCTCGTCATCCAGAGCCTCGTCGCCGAGGGGCTCGGGATAGCGATGATGCCAGGGCTGGTGCTGTCGTTCCTGGTGCACGAGAAGGTCACGGGGCGGGCGCTCGACCCGGCGTCGCGGCGGCAGGTCTCCGCGTACGTGCTGCGGGAGCATCTGGACATACCGGCCACCGCGCTCGTACTGGAAGGGCTCAGGTCGGTCGCCGCGAACCGCGAGGGGTGCTGAGCGCTGCGGGGGTGCTGAGCCGCTGACGTCACCGGCTCACGTATAAGCGGGTTTTGGGGCGTGGCCAACAGACTGTCGTTGGACGTGATGATTCCGCCGCGCCACGCTGCGGACATGGCGACTTCCACCGGCACGGGTACGGAATCGGGTACGGGTACGGACTCCGGCATGCGGACGACCGAACGGCTCTCCGCCCTCGTCGCCGACGTACGCGAGGCCGTCGGGCGGGGACTGCCGCCCGACGTCACCGCGTACCTGGTCGGCGAGAAGCTAGCGCCCCACCTCGGGGCCGCCGACCTGCTCACGGCGGAACAGTACGAGGGTGACGCCGAGCGGTACCGGCAGCACCTCCTGCACTCCGAGGACGACGGCAGCTTCTCCATCGTCGGGCTCGTCTGGCTGCCCGGCCAGGAGACGCCGATCCACGACCACGTGTCCTGGTGCGTCACCGGCGTACACCAGGGCGAGGAACACGAGCGCCGCTACCGCCTCGTACCCGCCGGAGGCGACGGCGAGCCCGCGCGGCTGGTCGCGACGGAGGACGTCGTGAACCCGCAGGGTTCGGTGTGCGGCTTCGCGCCGCCCGGCGACATCCACCGGGTGTGGAACGGCTGTCGGCAGAAGGCGGTTTCGCTGCACCTCTACGGTGCGGACATCGCCCGCCTCGGGTCCAGCGTCCGGCGGGTGTACGACCTGCCGGCCAGCGACCGCTGATGGCGCTGCTGTCCGTACGGGGTGGCGGGCGGCCGTCGGCGGAGGCCCCGCCGTCCGCGCCAGGTTCGGCCGGTTCGCCCCCCTCGTCGTCGCCGCCGAGTCGGCTGCCCGGGCTCGCGCTCGCCGTGGCCGGGGTGGCGGTCGCCGAGGCCGTACACCTGGTGCTGCCCGGCGTACCGATGCTGACGGCGGCCGTCGTACTCGGCATCGCGGCCGCGCACGTACCCGGCATCCGTACGCTCGTCTGCGGCGCCGCCCGCCCCGGCCTGTCGATGGCCGGAAAGCGATTGATGCGGATCGGCGTTGTGCTGCTCGGACTGAAGCTCAGCCTGGGCGACGTGCTCGGCCTCGGCTGGGCGACCGTGGCCATGGTGTGCGCGGTGGTGGCGGTGACGTTCGGCGGCACGCTGTGGCTCGGCCGGAGGCTGGGGCTGAGCGGCGACCAGCCGCTGCTCATCGCCACCGGCTACTCGATCTGCGGCGCCTCCGCCATCGGGGCCGTCAGCGAGGTCCGGGACAGCGAGGAGCGCGACGTGGCCACCTCCGTCGCCCTCGTCACGCTGTGCGGGACGCTCGCCATCGCCGTACTCCCGCTGCTGCAGCACCCGTTGGGCCTGACCGACGCCGAGTTCGGGCGCTGGGTCGGCGCGGGCGTGCACGACGTGGGCCAGGTCGTGGCCACCGCCGGGACGGCGGACGGCCCGGCGCTGGGTGAGGCCGTACTGGTCAAGCTGATGCGCGTCCTGCTGCTCGCGCCGCTGGTGGCGGCGGTCGTGCTGTCCGTACGGAGGCGGGCGGGTGCCCGTACGGACGGGGCGGGCCGCGTCGGCGCCAAACGGCCGCCGCTCGTGCCGCTGTTCGTGCTCGGCTTCGTCGCGATGATGGCGGTACGCAGCACCGGCTGGGTCCCGGACCCGGCGCTGGACGTGGCGGGCACGGTGAAGGAACTGCTCCTCGCCACGGCCCTCTTCGGCCTGGGCAGCGCGGTCCACCTGCCGACGCTGGCGCGTACGGGGGGTCGGGTGGCCGCGCTGGGTCTGTGCGCGTGGACGGTGATCGCGGGCGCGTCGTACGGCGGCGTTCTCCTCACGGCATGATCGCGCAATCCAGCCCGTCCGGTGTTTGAGGACGACCTGCAGGTGACAGCGGACCTCGCGCAATCCAGCCCGTCCGGTGTTTGAGGACGGACCTCGGCTGGTTCCCGGGTTGCGCTCGGCTACGAGGGCGGCGGGCGTCCACCGGCGTCTGCCGCCGCGACGTGGGCTGGGGACTGTCCTCAATCGCCGGACGGGCTTGGGGCGGTGGCCGGTGCTGAGCGGCGCGGGCTGGAGGGATCGGGCGAGGTCGAGACATGGCGCCGGGCGCGTGTGAGGTGGGTCGCACACGACGGTGGGGGCGTCGCGTACCCGCTGGCCGCGGCACCCGCACAGGTAGGCTGGCGCGGCTGCCCGATGCCGCCAGACCGCCCGCCAGACCCGCCCCAGAACCGCGCCCAGACACCGCCCGCACAACACCCCGCACGCAACCGTGACCGCGACGGAGACCGTGACTACCACCACCCACCACCTCTCCCCGGCCTTCCCCGGCCGTGCCCCCTGGGGCACGGCGAGCAAGCTGCGCGCCTGGCAGCAGGGGGCCATGGACGAGTACCTGAAGCAGCAGCCCCGTGACTTCCTCGCCGTGGCGACGCCCGGCGCGGGCAAGACGACGTTCGCGCTCACCCTCTGCTCGTGGCTGCTGCACCACCACGTCGTGCAGCAGGTGACGATCGTCGCGCCGACGGAGCATCTGAAGCTGCAGTGGGCGGAGGCCGCGGCGCGCATAGGCATCAGGCTGGATCCGGAGTACAGCTCCGGGCCGGTCGGCAAGGAGTACCACGGCGTCGTCGTGACGTACGCCGGTGTCGGCGTGCGCCCCATGCTGCACCGGAACCGCTGCGAGCAGCGCAAGACCCTCGTCGTACTGGACGAGATCCACCACGCGGGAGACAGCAGGTCCTGGGGCGAGGCGTGTCTGGAGGCGTTCGAGCCGGCGACGCGGCGGCTGTCGCTGACGGGTACGCCGTTCCGGTCGGACACGAACCCGATCCCGTTCGTGGAGTACGCGGAGGGGAACGACGGCGTACGGAAGTCCGTCGCGGACTACACGTACGGCTACGGCACCGCCCTCCAGGACGGCGTCGTCCGACCCGTCATCTTCCTCTCCTACAGCGGCAACATGCGCTGGCGCACCAAGGCCGGCGACGAGATCGAGGCGCGGCTCGGCGAGCCGATGACCAAGGACGCGGTGTCGCAGGCGTGGCGTACGGCGCTGGACGCGCGCGGCGAGTGGATGTCCGCCGTGCTGCGGGCCGCGGACCAGCGGCTGACCGAGGTGCGGAAGGCGGTGCCGGACGCGGGCGGGCTGGTGATCGCCACCGACCAGGACGCGGCACGCGAGTACGCGAAGCTCATCCGGGAGATCACCGGCCGCAAGGCGACAGTGGTGCTCTCGGACGACAGCGGGGCGTCGAAGCGGATCGAGGAGTTCCGGCAGTCCGACGACCGTTGGATGGTCGCCGTCCGGATGGTGTCGGAGGGCGTGGACGTGCCGCGGCTGTCGGTCGGGGTGTACGCGACGACGATCTCCACGCCGCTGTTCTTCGCGCAGGCGGTCGGCCGCTTCGTACGGTCGCGGCGGCGCGGCGAGACGGCCTCCGTGTTCCTGCCGACCATCCCGACGCTGCTGACCTTCGCGCACGAGATGGAGGTCGAGCGGGACCACGTCCTGGACAAGCCGAAGAAGGACGCCGAGGAGGACCCGTACGCGGAGGAGGCCGAGCTGCTCGCGGCCGCCGAACGCGAGGAGGACGAGGACACCGACGACGGCGACCAACTGCCCTTCGAGGCGCTGGAGTCGGACGCGGTCTTCGACCGGGTGACGTACGACGGCGCCGAGTTCGGGATGCAGGCGCACCCGGGCAGCGAGGAGGAGCAGGACTACCTCGGCATCCCCGGGCTGCTCGAACCCGACCAGGTGCAGATGCTGCTGCAGAAGCGGCAGGCACGGCAGATCGCGCACAGCCGCAAGAAGCCGGACGCGGAGGCGGACCTGCTGGAACTGCCCGCCGACCGCCGCCCCGTGGTCACCCACAAGGAACTGATGGAGCTGCGCAAGGAGCTCAACGGGCTGGTCGGCGCGTACGTCCACCAGAGCGGCAAGCCGCACGGCGTGATCCATACGGAGCTGCGCCGGGTGTGCGGCGGCCCGCCGAGCGCGGAGGCGACGGCGGGGCAGCTGCGGCAGCGGATCGCCAAGGTACGGGAGTGGGCCACGCGCATGCGGTGACGCGCGCACCGCGTTCCTGCACCTGCCCTTGCACCTGCTCCCGTACGCGTACGGGAGCGCGCACCGTACGGAGGCGCCCGCGCCGACCGTACGGATGCGGAGGTGCGCACCGTACGGATGCGGAGGTGCGCACCGTACGGATGCGTCCGCGCCGCCCGTACGCGCCTCCGCGCCGGCGCACCCGTACGTGGCCGGTATCCGCCGGTGGCAGACGGTCCACGGGGCGCGCGGAACCAGTCGTCACCACCGCTTTCCGCGCCTTATTCCCGGCAAAACGGACGAGCGCTGACCGGATTCTGGACGGACCCTTCCGGTGAGCGGTATCGATCGCTAAGTTTCCGCTCACGCACACGCCCCGTGGCAGCGCCGCCTCGGAGCGCAGCCGGTGACGTATGCACACACAGAGGTAAGTACGCGTTATTTCAGTGCCACTTCGGCCGGCGGCTCTCAGCGTGGAGAAGCTCTGCTGCCGACGGACGGCAGCGCGGCCCTCCGCGCGTCAGTGGCCGCCCGCCACTCACCCGAGAAGGGGGGCGTCGTGACCGCGGAGACCTCTCAGACGCTCGACCGGGGACTGCGGGTCCTCAAGCTGCTCGCCGACACCGACCACGGCCTGACGGTCACCGAGCTGTCCAACAAGCTCGGCGTCAACCGCACCGTCGTCTACCGTCTGCTCGCGACCCTCGAACAGCACTCTCTCGTACGCCGCGACCTGGGCGGCCGTGCCCGGGTCGGCCTCGGGGTGCTGCGGCTGGGCCGGCAGGTGCATCCGCTCGTACGGGAGGCCGCCCTGCCCGCGCTCCGCGCGCTCGCGGAGGACGTGGGCGCCACGGCGCACCTGACGCTCGCGGACGGTACGGACGCGCTGGCCGTCGCCGTCGTCGAGCCGAGCTGGACCGACTACCACGTGGCGTACCGCACCGGTTTCCGGCACCCGCTCGACCGCGGCGCCGCGGGCCGTGCGATCCTCGCCGGCCGGGGCCCCGACCGCGACCTGGGGCCCGGCTACGTGCTCACCCACGGCGAACTGGAGGCCGGCGCCAGCGGCGCCGCCGCCCCGATGCTGGGCGTGCTCGGCATCGAGGGCAGCGTCGGGGTGGTGATGCTGGCCGAGTCGGTGCCGGAGAAGGTCGGGGACCGGGTGGTGCACGCCGCACAGGAGGTCGCCGACGCGCTGCGGTGACCCGGTGAATTAGATTTCCCCCCATGCCACCGACCAGCCCGCCGCCGACCAGCCCGCCGCCGTCCGGCAAGTCCGCGTCCCCGCCCGGTCCGCCGTCCCCCGCGCGGCGCCGCCGCACGCTCGCCGTCTGCGCCGTCCCCGTCGCCGCGCTGCTCGCGGTCGCCGTCTTCGCCCCGCTGCCGTACTCCGTCGCACAGCCCGGCCTCACCGCGAACGTCATCGGCGAGTACAAGGGCGAGCCCGTCATTGCCGTCTCCGGCAAGGAGCAGGTCCGGGAGACGGAGGGCGAGTTGCTGATGACGACGATCGCCGCGACCTCGCCGGACGCGTCGGTACGGCTGCCGGACGTCGTACGCGACTGGTTCGCGAAGGACCGCGCCGTGATGCCGCGCGACTCGGTCTACCCGGTCGGCGACAACCCGGCGGAGGTGCGCGAGCACAACGAGGCCGAGATGCGCGAGTCGCAGAACGTCGCGGTGCGGGCCGCCCTGCGCGAACTGCGCATGTCCCCGGACGACGTACGGGTCAAGCTCAACCTGGCGGACGTCGGCGGCCCCAGCGCCGGCCTGTTCTTCACCCTCGGCATCATCGACAAACTGGACGGCGACGGCCGCGGCGGCGACCTCACGGGCGGCCGTACGATCGCGGGCACCGGCACGATCGAGGCCAACGGCGAGATCGGCCCGGTCGGCGGCGTACCGCTGAAGACGCAGGCGGCGAAGCGGGACGGCGCGACGGTCTTCCTGGTCCCGAAGGACGAGTGCGCGGACGCCCAGGCGAACACCCCGAAGGGCCTGCGCCTGGTGCCGGTCGCCACGCTGGACGGCGCGCTGGACGCCCTGAAGTCCCTGAAGGACGGCGGCAAGGTCCCCAGCTGCTAGCCACACCCAAGCCCGTCCGGGGAGCCGGGCCACAACCAAGCCCGTCCGGCGTTTGAGGACGGCCCTGTACCGGCGGCGGGTGGCCGGGGCGGGGCGGCGCGCCCGGTACCTACCTGCGGCGGCGGCCTAGAACAGCTTGCCCGGATTCAGCAGACCGTGCGGGTCGAAGACCTGCTTGATCCCGCGCTGTATCTCCAGCCCCACCGGCCCCAGTTCGCGCGCGAGCCACTCCTTCTTCAGGACGCCCACACCGTGTTCGCCCGTGATGGTGCCGCCGAGTTCCAGCCCCAGGGCCATGATCTCGTCGAACGACTCACGCGCGCGTCGCGCCTCGTCCTCGTCCGTCGGGTCGAAGCACACGATGGGGTGCGTGTTCCCGTCACCGGCGTGGGCGCACGAGCCGACCGTCAGGCCGTACTTGTCGCCGATCGCCGACGCACCGTCGAGCATCGCGGCAAGCTGGGACCGCGGCACGCACACGTCGTCGATGAGCGTCGTGCCGGTCACCTTCTCGAGGGCGACGAGCGCCAGCCGCCGTGCCTGCAGCAGCAGTTCGGACTCGGCGGCGTCGTCGGCGGGGACCACTTCGGTGGCGCCGGCCGCGTCGCACAGTTCGCCGACGGCGGCCAGTTCGGCGGCGGCAGCGGCTTCCGGGAGGTCGAACCCCGCCAGCAGCAGCGCCTCCGTCGTCTCCGGGAGGCCCATCCGCGCCATGTCGTTGACGGCACGCAGCGTCGTACGGTCCATGATTTCCAGAAGCGACGGCGCGTGCCCGCGTTCCATGATCCGGCAGACGGCGTCGCACGCGGTGGCCATGGAGGGGAACTCCGCGGCGAGGACCAACTGCCGGGGCGGTTCCGGCCGCAGCGCCAGCGTGGCCCGTACGACGATGCCGAGGCTGCCCTCGGAGCCGACGAGCAGCCGCGTGAGGTCGTAGCCCGCGACGCCCTTCACGGTCCGGCGGCCGGTGGACATCAGGCGGCCGTCCGCCAGGACGACGTCCAGGCCGAGCACGTACTCCGCGGTGACGCCGTACTTCACGCAGCACAGGCCGCCGGACGCGGTGCCGATGTTGCCGCCGATCGTGCACTGCTCCCAACTGGAGGGGTCCGGCGGGTAGAACAGGCCGTGTTCGCCGACGGCGCGGGACAGCGTGGCGTTCACGACGCCGGGTTCGACGATGGCGATCCGTTCGACGGGATTGATCTCCAGGATGCGGTCCATCTTGACCATGGACAGCACGATGCAGCCCTCGGACGCGGTGGCGGCGCCGGACAGCCCCGTACGCGCGCCCTGCGGGACGACGGGCACGCGCAGCGCCGTCGCGGTGCGCATCACGTGCTGCACCTCTTCGACGGTGCGCGGCTGTACGACGGCCGCCGCAGCCCCCGCCTCGCAGAAGCCGGCCATGTCGTGGGCGTAGGACCGCACCACGTCGGGATCGGTGACGACGGCCTCGGCGGGCAGCCCGGCCTGCAACTGTTCGAGGAGCGCGCTCATGTCAGCAGCCTCGCACCCGGGTGCGGGCCGGGCAACAGACGGTCCGCGGGTTCCTCGGCCGCGCCTCACCCGGGCACGCGGCCGCGGTTACCCCGGCGCCCCTCCGCGGCCACCCCGGCGCCCGCCCGCGGCTACCCCGGCGCCCGCCCGCGGCTACCGCGGCTCGCGCGCCGCCACCAGTACGGCGACGCCGTCGAGCAGCGTGTTCAGGCCGAAACCGAAGTCGTCGTCCGGATCGCCCGGTTCGTCGATGACACCGCTCCGCAGCACGGCGGTGATCTCCGGGAAGCGCTGGGCGTCGGTGAGCTCGCCGAGCAGCCTGCCGTACGCCGCGGTCGCCTCCTGAAGGCTGCTGCCGTCCGCGCGCGCGGCGGCGTCGAGGTCCGACATGAGGCGCGCTTCCTGCCGTACGAAGCTGCTCAGCAGCATGATCACGCCCAGCTTCTCGCCCGGGTCGAGTCCGGTGCCGCGCATGCAGGCCAGGCCGCGTTCCATCCAGGCGACGGAGTGCGGGGTCGCGGGCGGGGTGGTGATCGGGATGCGCAGCGCCCACAGGTTCCGGTGGGACGCGGCGCGCAGCTCCGCGGCCCAGGCGGTGAGCGCCGGGCGCCAGCCGTCCTCGGGGGGCGGGCCCTCGGGCGGCGTGCCGTAGGCCGCGTCCTCCATCAGGATGAGCAGCTCGTCCTTGGACCCCACGTACCGGTACAGCGACATCGTGGAGACGCCGAGTTCGGCGGCCACACGTCCCATCGACACGGCCGTCAGGCCCTCGGCGGCGGCGAGCGCGATGCCGGTGCTGACGATGCGGTCGGTGGTGAGGCCGGGCCGAGGGCCCTTGCGGGTGCCTTCGCGGAGGCCCCAGGCCCGCGCGAGGCCGGGCGGCAGGGTCGTGCCGCGTTCGTCGTCCATGCCGTGCCCGCTCCGTTCCGCTGCCCCGCTCCGCTGGACTGTGTATACCTTACGCAGTACCGTGTACGCGATACGCGGTAGTGCGTATGACATACACAGAAGACGGGGTGTGGTGAGGTGGACGAGACGGAGTACGCGATCGAGGCGCATGGCCTCCGGAAGTCGTACGGCGCGGTGCCGGTGCTCGACGGCATCGGACTGGAGGTGCCGCGCGGCGAGGTGTTCGCGCTGCTCGGCCCGAACGGCGCGGGCAAGACCACAACCGTGCGCATCCTGGCCACGCTCGACCGCGCCGACGCCGGACAGGTGCGGGTCGCGGGCCACGACGTGGTCGCCGAACGCGCGCTGGTGCGCCGCCGTATCAGTCTCACCGGGCAGTACGCCGCCGTCGACGAGCAGCAGACCGGCGCCGAGAACCTCCGCATGATGGCTCGGCTCACCGGCCTCCCGCGCGCGCACTCCAGGGAGCGCGCGGCGGAACTGCTCGACCGCTTCGGGCTGACCGCCGCGGCCCGGCGCCGCGTCAGCACCTACTCGGGCGGGATGCGGCGGCGGCTGGACATCGCCGCCGGGCTGGTGGGCAGCCCGGAGGTGCTGTTCCTGGACGAACCGACCACCGGGCTCGACCTGCACAGCAGGCACGTCATGTGGGAGGCCGTGGAGCGGCTGGCCGCGTCCGGGGTGACGGTGTTCCTCACCACCCAGTACCTGGAGGAGGCGGACCGGCTCGCGGACCGTATCGCCGTCCTGGACGGCGGGCGCCTGGTCGCGCGGGGCACGGCGGCGGAGCTGAAGCGGCGCTTCGCGGACCACCGGCTGGACCTCACCTTCACCGACGCCGAGTCCCGGCGGCTGGCGGCGGAGCGGTACGCCGTACGGGTCGTGGGCGGCCGTGCCCGCGATGAGGGTCCCGGCGGGGGAGCGGACGGCCCCCGCGGCCCCCGCACGCTGAGCCTGGCGACGGACGGGAGCGCGGCGCACGTACGGGCGCTGCTGGACGAGATCGATCCGGAACGCCGGACCGTGAGCCGCTTCGAGCTGCAGGGGGCGACGCTCGACGACGTCTTCCTCGCGCTGACGGGTCACCCGGCAGGCCACCGGGCGGAAGGGGAATGGGAGTTGGACGCCGAGGGGGAGGTGGCGGGACATGTCTGAGGTCACGGCAGCGGTGCGGGGAGCGGTGGTGCGGGAGGACACGTCGCACGACGGCATATCGCACGACGGCACATCGCACGACGGCACGTCGCGCTGCGGGACATCGCCGCGCGGCACATCGATTCGTGCAATGTTGCGCGACGCCGGGACCTTGACCGGCCGCTGCGTACGGCTCAGTGCGCGCCAAGTGGACGCCGTCATCACGGCGCTGGCCCTGCCGGTGATGCTGATGCTGGTGTTCGTCTACTTCTTCGGCGGCGCCATCGACACCGGCACCCGGTACGTCACGTACGTCGTGCCCGGCGTCCTCGCCCTGTGCGCGGGCTTCGGAGCGGCCACCACCGCGGTGAGCGTCAGCCAGGACATGAAGGACGGCATCATCGACCGGCTGCGCTCGATGGACGTCAGCGGTACGGCGATGCTGACCGGTCACGTCCTCGCCAGCGCCGTCCGCAACACGGTCGCGACCGCCGTCGTCTTCGGCGTCGCCTTCCTGATCGGCTTCCGGCCGGGCGCGGGTGCCGCGGGCTGGCTGGCCGCCGGGGCCGTGCTCATCGCGTACATCCTGGCGCTGTCGTGGCTGTCCGCGGCGGTCGGGCTGCTTGTCAGATCGCCGGAGGCGGCGGGCGGTTTCACGTTCTTCGTGATGTTCCTGCCGTATCCGAGCAGCGCGTTCGTGCCGATCGAGACCATGCCGGGGTGGCTGCACGGCTTCTCCGAGCACCAGCCGGCGACCCCCGTCATCGAGTCGCTGCGGGAGCTGCTGCTCGGGCAGCCTGCCGGGGCCACGGCGTGGCAGGCGCTGGCCTGGTGCGGCGGCATCGTCGCCGCCTCCGTCCCGGCGGCGGCCGCGCTGTTCCGACGCCGCACGCGCGGCTGATCAGCCCGTCCGGCGTTTGAGGACGGCCCTCAGCCACTGACGTGCGGCAGCCGCCGGTGGGCGGTCACCGCATCGCACGCGGGTGCGGCCCGGGAACGGGCCGGGGTTCGTCCTCAATCGCCGGACGGGCTTCATGTGGTGCGGTATCGCCCCACAGTGCCGCTACATCGTGGCCGAGGGCCGTCCTCAAACGCCGGACGGGCTTGATGTGGCGGAGGCCGTCCTCAAGTGGCGGCGGCGCGTCAGAGGTTGCCGCGCCTGTCCTGTTCCCGCTCGATCGCCTCGAAGAGAGCCTTGAAGTTGCCCTTCCCGAAGCCCATCGACCCGTGCCGCTCGATCATCTCGAAGAAGACCGTCGGGCGGTCCTGGACCGGCTTGGTGAAGATCTGGAGCAGGTAGCCGTCCTCGTCGCGGTCCGCGAGGATCTTGTTCTCGCGCAGCACGTCGATCGGGACGCGCGTGTCGCCGACCCACTCGCCGAGCGTGTCGTAGTACGAGTCGGGGACGTCGAGGAACTGCACGCCGGCCGCCCGCATCGTCCGTACGGTCGTCACGATGTCGTTCGTCGCCAGCGCGATGTGCTGGACGCCCGGGCCGCCGTAGAACTCCAGGTATTCGTCGATCTGCGACTTCTTCTTCGCCACCGCAGGCTCGTTGATCGGGAACTTCACCTTCTTGGTGCCGTCCGCGACGACCTTCGACATCAGCGCGGAGTACTCGGTGGCGATGTCGTCGCCCACGAACTCCTTCATGTTGGTGAAGCCCATGACCTTGTTGTAGAAGGCCACCCAGTCGTTCATCCTGCCGAGTTCGACGTTGCCGACGCAGTGGTCGATGGCCTGGAACGTGCGCTTCTCGGGCGGCGCGACCATCGGGGCGGAGCGTACGTAGCCGGGCAGGTACGGGCCGTCGTAGCCGCTCCGTTCGACCAGCGTGTGCCGGGTCTTGCCGTACGTGGCGATCGCGGCGAGCACCACCGTGCCGTGCTCGTCCTTCACCTCGTGCGGATCCTCGACGCCCGTCGCGCCGTGCTCCACCGCGTACGCGTAGGCGGCGCGCGCGTCCGGCACCTCGATGGCGAGGTCGACGACGCCGTCGCCGTGCTCGGCGACATGGTCGGCGAGGAAGCGTCCGTGGTCGGTCACGGGCTTGATGACCGACGTGAGGACGAAACGGGCCGCACCGGACTCGAGTACGTAACTCGCGGTCTCCCGGCTGCCGTTCTCCGGTCCGGAGTAGGCGACGAGTTTCATGCCGAAGGCGCTGGAGTAGTAGTGGGCGGCCTGCTTGGCGTTGCCGACGGCGAAGACGACCGCGTCCATTCCGTTCACCGGGAAGGGGTCGGCCTGCCGGGCGGTGTCGGGGGTTGTGTGCGTGGTCTCAGTCATCCTCGAAGGCTGCCGCTGAACCACAAGGTGCGCAATAGTTTGCATTTCGTCTGGACAATGTGTATAGCGATGAACGGGACGCGCCGGTCTATCTGCACAGGATGACCAGCATTCGAACGGTGGAGGGACACCCCATGGCGATCGACCGGCTCGACGGGCGGCTGCTGGAGCTCCTCGCGGAGGAGCCCCGTATCGGCGTGCTCGAGGCGTCCCGGCGGCTCGGCGTCGCGCGCGGCACCGTGCAGGCACGGCTGGACCGGCTGCAGTCGAGCGGCGTGATCCGCGGCTTCGGCCCGGACGTGGACACGGGTGCCCTCGGCTATCCGGTGACGGCCTTCGCGACCCTGGAGATCAAGCAGGGCCAGGGCGCCGACGTACGGGCACACTTGGCCACCGTCCCCGAGGTGCTGGAGCTGCACACCACGACCGGTCACGGCGACATGCTCTGCCGCCTCGTGGCGCGCTCGAACGCCGACCTCCAGCGCGTCATCGACCGCGTCGTGGGCTTCGAGGGCATCGTGCGCGCCTCGACGGCGATCGTGATGGAGAACCCGGTGCCGCTGCGGGTCGTCCCGCTCGTACGCCAGGCCTCCCGTGAGAGCGGGGGCTGACCGGTCCCGCGGTGCTGCCGCGGGGCCCGACGGGCACGACACGTCTAGGGGCATGCCGCGCGGCCCGTGGACGGGCTTGTCACGCGGGGCGTCAACCGGCGCGTCAACCGCGGCGCCACGTGGCACGTCAACACGGCGTGCCACGGACACCCTGCCGCTCTCGGACACCCTGCCGTTCTCGGACACCCCGCCGCTCGGGGCACCGTGGGCGCTCACGGGCGCCCCGCCGTACTCGCGCACGTACTCAGGCACCCGCCTCCCCCGTCTCGTCCGAGGGCCACGGGTCGTTCAGGAAGAGGTCGTCGCCCGGGGTCGGGGTGAGCAGTTCGCTCAGCCCTTCGTCGATCCCGAGCAGTTCCGGTTCACTGCCGGGCGGCACCGCCCTCAGCGTGCGCTCGACCCAGGCGGAGACGGCCACGGTCGGTGCCTCCAGGAGCGCGTCCCCGTCGGGTGAAGTCAGCGCGATGCAGAGGACGTTGCGGGAGTTGACCTTGGTCGGCCACACCCGTACGTCCCCGTGGCCGCACGGCCGGAAGACGCCCTCCACCAGCAGTTCGCGGGCGAAGGTCCAGCGGACGGGGGATTCGGAGCCGATGTGGAACGCCATGTGGACGGCGTACGGATCGTTCGTGCGGTACGTGAGCCGGGCCGGTACGGGGATGCTGCGCTCAGGCGACAGCACCAGCTTCAGCTCGAGTTCCCTCTCGACGACGGTGTGCATGTTGTGCCCTTTCGCTCTGTGCGTCCGTCCGGCCGGCGCGGACGGTCCTGCACAGGGAGAGAGCGCGCGGGGCGGATATCCTTACGCGACTTCGCGGGACTTTTTTCGGGACGGCTCTCGCCGGCGGCGGACCGGTCCCGGGCGGCCGCCGGGACCGGCCGTTCGGGGCAGGCACTTCGTCGGCCGCGTCTGGTAGATGTTGTCTCCGCGCGAGTCGGCCCCGCCCGCGAGGCGGGGCCGCGGAGCCCCCCACGTCGCACGTCACATGCCGACACAACGGTCGAGAGATACGGGACCTGGACAGATGAGTGCCCCACCCGCAGGATCCGCCAGCGGAAGCCCCATGCCCGGGTTCTATCCAGACCCGTCCATTCCGGGATACATCCGGTACTGGGATGGCACGGCCTGGGTACCGGGCACCAGCCGCCCCGAGCCGAGGGAGGGCGAGCCGATGCCGCAGCCCCCCGTACCGGGCGGCCAGGGCGGGCAAGGCGGCTCCGCGGCGCCCGCCGGGGGCGGCGGACGGCCGCTGGAGGGCCGCGTGGTGAGCGGGGACGGCCGGGAGGTGACGCCGTACGAGGAGCCGGCGGGGTTCCCGTCCGAGTCCGGCACGGGCTCCGCGCAGGGCTCGGGCCGGGCGTCCGCCGAGGAGACGGGCCCGATCTTCTTCGACGAGGAGGAGCTGCCCGCGGGCACCACATCCGGTACGGCGTCGGGCTCCGGGCCCGCAGGCGGCGGCCCGGGCGGCCCGGGCGCCTCCGACGGCGACTCGCTCCCCGAACTGCGTCCGCGCGGCGAAGTCGCCCCGCACGAGCCGGAGGTGACCGACTGGGACGACCCGCGCAGGCTGCACGGCAACCGCCCCGAGGCCGCCACGGCCTGGCACGCCGACACCTCGCAGCAGTCCGGCTTCGGCGGCGACAGCGAACGCCGCGTCGCCTGGGGCGAGCCAGGCGGCGACGAGCAGCCGGGCGACCAGGGCGCGGCAGCCGCGGGTACGGCTGATCCGCGCGGGAGTTGGGGACGTACGGGCGGAAGCGACGCGGGCGGGGCAGGCGCGGCCGGGGCGGCAGGCCCGACCGGTTCCGCCGAGGGGCAGACGCCCGCACCGCAGGGGCCTCAGGGCCAGCCGGGCGCGCAGGGTCAGTCGGGAGCACAGGGCGGCAGGCACTCGCCGCGCGGCGGCGGCGACCACCCGACGGACACCGTCGGCATCCGCATCCCGCGCCCCGCCGAGGGCGGACGTGGGGCGGGCACCGGCGCGGACGCCTCCGCGCGGCGGCCCGAACACACCGTGGGCCTGCGCCGGTCGGACGTGCTCGGCGGCGCGGGCGGCCCGGGAGGCCCCGGCGGCGCCGGAGTGCCGCGCCAGGGCGCCTCGACCGCGCCCGGCGCCCCCGCCGAGGGCACGCCCGCGCAGGCGCCGCCCGCCCAAGGCCATCGCGTTGAACGGTTTTGACGGGCATCAGCCGTATACGCCGGAGGAGGTGCGGGAGGCGTTGCAGATCGGGCCGGACGCGCCGATCATCACCACCGACGCCAGGCACCGCGCCGACGCCAAGAGCGCGCTGATCACGCTGGTCGAACACGCGCTGATGGCCCGCCTGCGGTAGCCGGAACGCGTTTCCAGCCCGTCCGGCCCTCGACCACCAGCGACGCGCGTTCTGGCCACGTGCCTGTGCCAATCCAGCCCGTCCGGCGTTTGAGGACGGACAGGGGCGGCCACCGGCCGGTGGCAGGCCGGGCGCCGGGGCCCGGTGTGCGTGCGTCGCGGCCGAGGGCCGTCCTCAAACGCCGGACGGGCTTGGGTGGGTGCCCCGTCCGGTCCGCGGCCGGGCGGGGCACGGGTCTGAGGGGCGGCGCCCCACGCGTGTGGCATACGCTGGGGCCCCGGTAAGCACAAGCCCCCGCAGGTCGTAGGCCGGCAAGGCCAGAAGGAAACCCCGTGCGCATCGCCAGATTCTCCCTGGACGGAAACGTCGCCTTCGGCGTCGTCGAGGGCGACGAACTCGACATCATCAAGGGCCATCCCTTCGCGGGGGTCGAGCGTTCGGGCCAGCGGATCCCGCTGGACAAGGTCCGGCTGCTGCCGCCGGTACTCCCCAACAAGGTCGTCGCGATCGGCCGGAACTACGCCGAGCACGCCCGCGAGCTGGGCAACGACGTGCCGGACGTCCCGGTCACGTTCTTCAAGCCGTCCACCTCCGTGGCCGGCCCCGGCGACCCCATCGCGTACCCGGGGTTCTCCTCCGAGGTGCACTACGAGGCCGAGTTGGCCGTCGTCATCGGCCGCATGTGCAAGGAGGTCCCGCGGGCCCGCGTACGCGACGTGGTCCTCGGCTACACCTGCGCCAACGACGTCACCGCCCGCGATGTCCAGCGCGCGGAGAACCAGTGGGCACGCGCCAAGGGCTTCGACACCTCCTGCCCGCTCGGCCCCTGGGTCGAGACCGAGGTGGACCCCGCGGACCTCGCCGTCCAGTGCACGGTCAACGGCGAGCAGCGCCAGCTCGGCCGTACGAGCGAGATGGTCCGCTCCGTCGAGGACCTGGTCGTGCACATCACCGAGGCCATGACGCTGCTCCCCGGAGACGTCATCCTCACGGGCACCCCGGCGGGGGTGGGCCCGCTCCACGTCGGCGACGAGGTCGCCGTCACCATCGAAGGCATCGGCACTCTCACCAACAAGGTGATCAAGCGTGACTAACGCGTCCCACGTCCGCGTACGTTTCTGTCCGTCCCCGACCGGCAACCCGCATGTCGGCCTGGTCCGCACCGCGCTGTTCAACTGGGCGTTCGCCCGGCACCACGGCGGCACCCTGGTGCTCCGGATCGAGGACACGGACGCGGCCCGCGACTCCGAGGAGTCGTACGAGCAGCTGCTGGACTCGCTGCGCTGGCTCGGCCTCGACTGGGACGAGGGCCCCGCCCCGTACGGCACCGGCACCGGCACCGGCTCCGCGGCCGAGCCCGTCGGCCCGCACGCCCCGTACCGCCAGTCCCAGCGCATGGACATCTACCGGGACGTCGCGGAGAAGCTCCGGCAGGGCGGCCACGCGTACCGCTGCTTCTGCACCGCCGAGGAGCTGGAGGCCCGCCGCGAGGCCGCGCGCAAGGCGGGCAGGCCGTCCGGGTACGACGGCCAGTGCCGCGACCTGAGCGCCGACCGGATCGCCGCGTACGAGGCCGAGGGGCGGACGTCCATCGTCCGCTTCCGGATGCCGGACGAGGCGATCACCTTCACCGACCTGGTGCGCGGCGAGCTCACGTTCGCCCCGGAGAACGTCACGGACTACGGCATCGTGCGCGCCAACGGTGCCCCGCTCTACACCCTGGTCAACCCGGTGGACGACGCGCTGATGGAGATCACGCACGTCCTCCGCGGCGAGGACCTGCTGTCTTCCACGCCGCGGCAGATCGCGCTGTACCGCGCTCTCGCGGACATCGGCGTCGGCAAGGGCGAGACGCCGGCGTTCGGCCATCTCCCGTATGTCATGGGCGAGGGCAACAAGAAGCTCTCCAAGCGCGACCCCGAGTCCTCCCTCAACCTGTACCGCGAGCGGGGCTTCCTGCCGCAGGGCCTCCTCAACTACCTCTCCCTGCTGGGCTGGTCGCTCTCCGAGGACCGGGACATCTTCTCGCTGGACGAGCTGGTCGCCGCCTTCGACATCGGCGACGTGAACGCCAACCCGGCCCGCTTCGACCTCAAGAAGTGCGAGGCGATCAACGCCGCGCACCTCCGCGAGCTGTCCGTGGCCGACTTCACGGCGGCCTGCGCGCCCTGGCTGAAGGCGCCGTACGCGCCGTGGGCCGAAGAGGACTTCGACCAGGCCGCGTTCGAGGAACTGGCCCCGCTGGCCCAGACCCGGCTCACCGTCCTCGCCGACATCACCCAGAACGTCGACTTCCTCTTCCTGCCGGAGCCGGTGGCGGACGAGGCGTCCTGGCAGAAGGCGATGAAGCCGGGCGCCGAAGACGTCCTGCGGTCCATCCACTCCCGGCTGGCCGAGCTCGACGGCGACTCGTGGCGCGCGGACCCGCTCAAGGAGGCCGTCCTGGCCGCGGGCGAGGCGCACGGCCTGAAGCTCGGCAAGGCGCAGGCGCCGCTCCGCGTCGCCGTCACGGGCCGTACGGTCGGCCTCCCGCTGTTCGAGTCCCTCGAGGTGCTGGGCCGCGAGCGCACGCTGCTGCGCGTGGACTCCGCCCTGGCCAAGCTGGCGGCGCTGCCCCGGAGTTGACCCCGGCGCCCGCCCGCCCCGCCCCCGTACGTGTGACAGAGTCTGAGCGGTCGGCATGCGAGGGGGAGGGGCGCGGTGGCGCGGGTGATCGACGGCCGGTTCACGTTGCTGGACCGGCTCGGGGGCGGCGGCATGGGCCTGGTCTGGCGCGCCCGCGACGAGGTGCTGCACCGTGAGGTCGCGGTCAAGGAAGTGCGTCCGCGCGACCCGGACCTGGCCGAGTACGACCCGGAGGCCGCCCGCGCCCTGCGCGAGCGGGTCCTGCGCGAGGCCAGGGCGCTTGCCCGGGTCGGGCAGCCCAACGTGGTCACCATGTACCAGATCGTCGACGAGGGCGAGGGCTCGTACCCCTGGCTCGTCATGGAACTGGTTGGTCCACGGTGGCTCACTCCAGGACCGGCTGGCCCGTGGTGCGCTGCCGCCCGCCGAGGCGGCGGCGCTGGGGCGCGGCATCCTCGCCGGGCTGCGCGCCGCGCACGCGGCCGGGATCCAGCACCGGGACATCAAGCCCGGCAACATCCTGCTGCGGCCCGACGGCACCCCCGTCCTGACGGACTTCGGCATCGCCGCCATCCAGGGAGCCACCACGCTCACGGTGTCCGGTGCCGTCATCGGCACGCCGGAGTACATGGCGCCGGAACGGGTGTCGGGCGAGGAGGGTGGCCCCGCGGCGGACCTGTGGTCCCTGGCGCTGACCCTCTACGCGGCCGTTGAGGGCCACAACCCGATGCGTCGCGGAAACACCCTCGCCACGCTCGCAGCGGTCCTCAGCGAGGAGGTGCCGCCGCCCGGCCGGGCCGGTCCGCTCACGGAGGCGCTGACGGCGGTCCTCGTACGGGACCCGGCCGCGCGCCCGGACGCCGGCGCACTGGACCGGCTGCTGGCGGAGGCGGGAGCGGGAGCGGAAAGGACGGGGGAGCCCGGAGCCGCGGGGGCCGCGGGGGAGTCCGCGCGCGCGGAGGCGGATTCAGGGCTCGCGGGGGTGAGCACGTACGTGCCGCCGCCCGATACGGCGACGTCCTACATGGTGGCCCCGCCGCAGCCCTCCGGCCCGGCGGCGCCACCCGTCAACGCCCCGCAGCGGCCGCCCGCTTCGCCTGTCCCGCCCCCTCCGCCCGGCCGCCCCGGCCGGCGCGTCTGGGCGTATGGGACGGCGGCCGGAGCCGTGGCGCTCACCGGCGTCCTCCTCTGGGCGCTGCTCCCGGACGGCGACGGCGGCACCCCGGCGGACAACGCCAGGGGAACGGCCTCTGGCGGGACCACGGGCGGTGACTCGGACGAGGCCGGCGCCGAGCAGCCCGGCAGCGGCAAGAAGATCAGGATCGCCGTCAAGGCCGGTGCGCCCGGCCTGAGTTACCAGGGGACGGACGGCGCGTTCACCGGCTTCGATGCCGACACCGCCAGATACCTCGCCGAGGCGCTCGGCTACGGCCCCGAGGACATCGAGTGGCGGACGGTGACCGCCGCCGAACGGATCAGCATGCTCCAGGCCGGAAAGGTCGACTTCACCGTCTCCACCTTCCTGATGACCGACGACCGGTCACGTCAGGTCGACTTCGTGGGCCCGTACCTGGTCGCACACCAGGACGTGCTGCTGCGGATGGACGACACGTCGATCAAGAACGCGGCCGACCTGAACGGCAAGGCCGTCTGCTCCGTCACCGGCTCCACCCCCGCCCTCCACCTCAAGCAGACCGCCGCCCCGCAGGCCGACATACGCGAGAAGAGCACGCAGGCCGAGTGCGTCGACGCACTCAAGGCCGGCGAAGTGGACGCCTTCACGACGGACGACGCGCTCCTCGCGGGGTATGCGGCGCAGGACCCCGGCACGTTCAGGCTGGGCGGCCTCGAACTGAGCGAGGCGCCGTACGGCATCGGCCTGCCGAAGAACAGCCCGCTCAAGGAGAAACTCACCGCCGCCCTGAAGGAGATGACGGCGGACGGCACCTGGGCCAAGGCCCTGAAGAGCAACCTCCCGGCCCTCCGCGTGGAGCCCCCCACCGTGGAATGACCCGCGCCGCCCGGTGCGGGCCGTCGGCATCGGCGAGCCGTGAGGGCCGCCGGGCGGTGTCGGCGACGGACGAAGGCGGTCATGGGGCCGCGCCGGGCGGCGGAACCCGTTTTGGAGCGGGTGCCGCCATCGGGTAATGTTCTTCCTGTCGCCGAACGGGACGGCCCACAGGGCCGGGACACCGGGAGGCGGCCATCCAGACAGAGTCCCCGGCAGGGGTTGTGTTTTGGTGGGCTATGGTGTAATTGGCAGCACGACTGATTCTGGTTCAGTTAGTCTAGGTTCGAGTCCTGGTAGCCCAGCGCGATCTCGCTTCACAAGATCGATGCCCCCGTTGTGTAGCGGCCTAGCACGCCGCCCTCTCAAGGCGGTAGCGCCGGTTCGAATCCGGTCGGGGGTACTGATTCTTCGGAATCACGCCAGGGCCCCCGTTGTGTAGCGGCCTAGCACGCCGCCCTCTCAAGGCGGTAGCGCCGGTTCGAATCCGGTCGGGGGTACGCGATCAAGCACAAGGAAGCCCTCCACCCGGCAGCAGCCGGGGGAGGGCTTCTTCGCGTTCGCGGTGTACGCGGAGACGTACGGTGTGTGACGCCCGTACCACCCGCGCCGCCCGCCAAGTCCCGTACGAGCGGCGCGAATTCGTGCCTGGCGTGCGTGGCGCGCGTAACGCGCTCAGACCGCCCCGCCCCGCCGCAGCGCCTCGCTGAGCCGCGCCGCGGCGTCCACGATCGCCTGGGCGTGCATACGGCCCGGGTGCCGTGTCAGCCGCTCGATCGGGCCGGAGACGGACACCGCGGCCACCACGCGGTTCGAGGGCCCTCGTACGGGCGCGGAGACGGAGGCGACGCCCGGCTCCCGTTCGCCGATGGACTGGGCCCAGCCCCGGCGCCGTACGCCCGACAGCGCCGTCGCCGTGAAGCGGGCGCCCTGGAGGCCGCGGTGCAGCCGTTCCGGCTCCTCCCAGGCCATCAGGATCTGTGCGGCCGAGCCGGCCTTCATCGGCAGTGTGGAGCCCACCGGGACGGTGTCCCGCAGTCCGGACAGCCGCTCGGCCGCCGCGACGCAGATGCGCATCTCGCCCTGCCGCCGGTAGAGCTGGGCGCTCTCGCCCGTCACGTCCCGCAGATGCGTGAGCACGGGGCCGGCCGACGCGAGCAGCCGGTCCTCGCCCGCGGCGGCGGCCAGCTCGGCCAGCCGCGGTCCGAGGATGAAACGTCCCTGCATGTCCCGGGCCACCATGCGGTGGTGCTCCAGGGCGACGGCGAGCCGGTGGGCCGTCGGGCGGGCCAGGCCCGTGGCTCCGACCAGCCCGGCGAGCGTGGCCGGGCCGGACTCCAGAGCGCTGAGAACCAGAGCCGCCTTGTCGAGAACGCCCACTCCGCTCGAGGCGCCACTAGTGTTGTCCATGCGTCGATACTTGCGTCTCAGAGTGTGAAACGCAAGTTCAATTTTCCGCCGCACCCGCCAGTCTGGAGTGACGGCCGACACCCGGCACGCGCGGATCGGGTGCCGGCGAAGGTCTCGAGAAAGTGGTCGGCAATGCGGCCGGCCGAAGGGAATCCGATGGGACGGACACTCGCGGAGAAGGTCTGGGACGACCATGTCGTCCGGCGCGTGGAAGGTGAGCCCGACCTCCTCTTTATCGATCTGCATCTCCTGCACGAGGTGACCAGCCCGCAGGCGTTCGACGGTCTCCGCAAGGCGGGCCGGCGCGTGCGCCGTACGGATCTCACGCTCGCGACCGAGGACCACAACACCCCGACGCTGGACATCGACAAGCCCATCGCGGACCCCGTCTCCCGTGTCCAGCTGGAGACGCTCCGTAAGAACTGCGCGGACTTCGGCGTACGGCTGCATCCGCTGGGCGACGTCGAGCAGGGCGTCGTGCACGTCGTCGGGCCGCAGCTGGGGCTGACCCAGCCCGGCACCACCGTGGTCTGCGGTGACAGCCACACCTCCACGCACGGCGCGTTCGGCGCGCTCGCGTTCGGCATCGGCACCAGCCAGGTCGAGCACGTGCTGGCGACGCAGACGCTGCCGCTGGCACCGTTCCGCACCATGGCGATCACGGTCAACGGCGAGCTGCCCGCGGACGTCACCGCCAAGGACCTGATCCTGGCGATCATCGCGAAGATCGGCACCGGCGGCGGTCAGGGTTACGTGCTGGAGTACCGCGGCGAGGCCATCGAGAAGCTGTCGATGGAAGCCCGGATGACCATCTGCAACATGTCGATCGAGGCGGGCGCGCGGGCCGGGATGATCGCCCCCGACGAGACGACCTTCGCGTATCTCGAGGGTCGCGACCACGCCCCGCAGGGCGCCGACTGGGACGAGGCCGTCGCGTACTGGCGCACGCTGCGCACCGACGACGACGCCGTCTTCGACCACGAGGTGGTCATCGAGGCCGACGAGCTGGCCCCGTTCGTCACCTGGGGCACCAACCCGGGCCAGGGCGCGCCGCTGTCCGCGTCCGTGCCCGACCCGGCCGGCTTCGCCGACCCGGGTGAGCGGCTGGCGGCGGAGAAGGCCCTGGAGTACATGGGGTTGACCGCGGGCAAGCCGCTGCGCGAGATCACCGTCGACACGGTGTTCGTCGGCTCCTGCACCAACGGACGCATCGAGGACCTGCGGTCCGCAGCGGCCGTCGTCGAGGGCCGCCAGATCGCGGACGGCGTACGGATGCTGGTGGTACCCGGCTCCGTACGGGTCTCGCTGCAGGCCGTCGAGGAAGGGCTGGACAAGGTGTTCACCGAGGCCGGCGCCGAGTGGCGGCACGCGGGCTGTTCGATGTGTCTGGGCATGAACCCCGACCAGCTCAAGCCGCAGGAGCGCGCCGCCTCCACCTCCAACCGCAACTTCGAGGGCAGGCAGGGCAAGGGCGGCCGTACGCACCTCGTCTCCCCCCAGGTCGCCGCGGCCACCGCGGTGCTGGGGCGGCTGGCCTCGCCGGCCGATCTGCCGTCCCGTCCCGGAAATCCGAGCAGCCGCGAGCCCGTGGGGGTCTGAGAGCCATGGAAGCGTTCACCACACACACCGGCCGGGCCGTTCCGCTGCGGCGCAGCAACGTCGACACCGACCAGATCATCCCGGCGCACTGGCTCAAAAAGGTCACGCGTGACGGCTTCGAGGACGGCCTCTTCGAGGCGTGGCGCAAGGACCCGGACTTCGTCCTCAACCAGCCGCAGTACCAGGGCGCCAGCGTGCTGGTCGCGGACACGGACTTCGGCACGGGCTCGTCGCGGGAACACGCCGTGTGGGCGTTGCAGAACTTCGGCTTCAAGGCCGTCATCTCGCCCCGCTTCGCCGACATCTTCCGGGGTAACTCGCTCAAGAACGGCCTGCTCACGGTCGTACTCCCGGAGCCGACGGTACGCGCGCTGTGGGAGCTGACGGAGGCCGACCCGGCCGCCGAGGTGACCGTCGACCTCGTCCGGTGCAAGGTGCTCGCGCGGGGCGTCGACGCGGACTTCGAGCTGGACGACAACGCGCGTTGGCGGCTCCTGGAGGGCCTCGACGACATCAGCCTCACCCTCTCGAACGAAACGGCCATCACGGATTACGAGGCCCAGCGCGCCGCGTTCAAACCGCGGACACAGGTGGTCTGACAAGGCAGTTTCCCGCCACGGCGGCGACACGCCCCCTGCCTTCGGGCAGGGGGCGTACGGCTTTGTTGAGCGCTCCTGAGGTGACAACTCACCTCAGATGGCACAATCGGTGCATGGAAAGCGACGGTCAACTCGAGCTCTACGACCGCGTCGCCGCCCGCTTGAAAGACGCACACGCGCGAGTGCGCACGCTGCAAGTCCCGGAGAGCGTACGGGTGGCGCTGACGCGGAAGCTGCTCGTGATCACGGCTGCTACCAAACACGATCTGGCCGACGCCGCACGGCGTCTGGACCGGCTGATGGCCGACATCGACGAGGGGCGGCTCCCTCCGGGACAAGGGGGTCAGAGCGCCGACGGATCTCCTTGAGGGCCGAGTTCGTTGCGGCACAAGGGTGATTAGCCCGTTTCGTGTTTGATTTGCGGTATATATCTGCCTACCGTGCGAAAAAGCTTGGACACATTCGTTCCGGCAATGCCTCCGAAGGGGAAGACGTGAACAAGGCGCAGCTCGTTGAAGCAATTTCCGATCAGCTCGGCGGACGCCAGCAGGCCGCCGACGCGGTCGATGTCGTACTGGACGCGATTGTCCGCGCGGTGTGCGCGGGTGAGCGGGTCTCGGTCACAGGTTTCGGTTCCTTCGAGAAGGTGGACCGGCCCGCCCGTTACGCGCGTAACCCGCAGACCGGTGAGCGCGTACGGGTCAAGAAGACATCGGTGCCGCGCTTCCGCGCCGGGCAGGGTTTCAAGGACCTGGTCAGCGGGGCGAAGAAGCTCCCGCGGAACGACGTAGCCGTCAAGAAGGCTCCGAAGGGCAGCCTTTCGGGTGGCACCACCACCAAGAAGGCCGCCACGAAGAAGGCCGCGGCGAAGAAGGCTCCGGCGAAGAGGACCACCGCCAAGAAGGCCACCGCCAAGAAGACGACGGCCAAGAAGGCTCCGGCGAAGAAGACCACCGCCAAGAAGGCCACCGCCAAGAAGACGACGGCCAAGAAGGCCACGGCGAAGAAGGCCCCGGCGAAGAAGACGACGGCCAAGAAGGCCACCGCCAAGAAGGCCCCGGCCAAGAAGAGCACCGCCAAGAAGGCGCCCGCCCGCAAGTCGGCGGCGCGCACCAGGACCGCCAAGAAGACCACCGCCCGCAAGCGGTAAGGCGGCGGCCACACGTCACAACGCCGGGCCGGGCTCCCCACGGGGAGCCCGGCCCGCGGGCGTTGCAGCGAGCGGGCGCCCGGAGGCGAGCCGAGTGAATTACCCACGCGCGAGCCAAAGGGCGCGCCGGTGTTGAAAGTGACGAGACCAAGCGAGGTACGAGCGCAGCGTCGAGGAGCGTCGACGCCGGGTACGAGCGCCCGGAGGCGAGCCGAGTGAATTACCCACGCGCGAGCCAAAGGGCGCGCCGGTGTTGAAAGTGACGAGACCAAGCGAGGTACGAGCGCAGCGTCGAGGAGCGTCGACGCCGGGTACGAGCGCCCGGAGGCGAGCCGAGCGACTTACAGCGTCTGGAGGGTGACCAGGGTGACCCGGCGGGTGTCGCCCTCTCCCTCCACCTCGATCCGTACGCGCTGGCCCGGCCGCAGCAGCCGCAGGCCGCCCGCGTCGAAGGCCGGGGCGTCGAACGGCAGCGGCGTCCCGTCGTCCAGGAGCACGCTGCCGGAACGGGTGTCGGGGTCGTACGTGTACGAGGTCGCCTGCATGGCCAGCAGCGTACGCGCCGCCGCTGCCGCCGAGTACCCGCCCACTCCCAGCGCGAGCGCCGCCCGCAGATCGTCCGCGGTGTCGACGTCCTGGCGCGCTCCCGGCACGTCGCGGAGTGTGAGTTCCACCGCTCCCGAGGCCAGATGGCGTGCGCGGGACCGTTCGCCGAAGTGCGGTGCCAGCGCGTGCGGCGGGCGGGCGGACAGCAGCGTGGTGCCGGTGCCGGCGGCGTCCGCGAGGAACGCCCGCGGGTGAGCGGCCGCGGCGGCCAGTACGCGTGCCAGCTCACCGGGCCGCAGCGCGGGCAGGTCCGCGTTGAGCGCGGCGACCGGCGCGCCGGGTGCCTCCGCGCGTACGGCGGCCGCGCCGTGTACGAGCGCCGCGTTGAGGCCGCCGGACGGGGTGTCCGGGACGATGCGGGCGCCGAGCGCGGACAGCTCCGCCGCCGCACGCGCATCGTCCGTGACAACTGCCACACCGGCCACGGCCGTACACGCGAGCGCCGCGCTCACCGTGTCCTGCGCGAACGCCAGCGCGAGCCCGGGCCGCTGTGCGTCGTCCGCGTGCGCGGCGAGCCTGCTCTTGGCCCGTGACAGCGGTTTCAGCGGAATGACCAGGCGCCAGGAGGGCGGCTGCGTGCCCGGTGTCTCGTGGTGTTGCATCGGCCCCATTCTCGTCTGCTCCCGCCGCATGCCGACGGCCCCGGGGTTACGGTGTGCACGACAGCCGACGTCCGCTGGGAACGCCCCACGGCTGTGCGCAGCTAAGAGCCAAGAGGAGATGGTGTCCCGGTGTTCCGCCGCAGAATCGGCTTCTGGTACCGCCTCGCTGCGGTTTTGGCGAAACCGCTGCTCGTGACGCTCTTCAAGCGGGACTGGCGCGGAATGGAGCACATTCCGGCTGACGGCGGCTTTCTCACGGCGGTCAATCACAACTCGTATCTCGACCCTCTCTCGTACGCCCACTTCCAGTACAACAGCGGGCGCGTGCCGCGATTCCTGGCGAAGGTCGCCCTGTTCAAGGGCGGTCCCGTAGGAACGTTCATGCGCGGCACCGGGCAGATCCCCGTGTACCGCGAATCGGCCGACGCCGTGGGCGCCTTCCGGGCCGCCGTGGACGCGATCAACAAGGGCGAGTGCGTGGCGTTCTACCCCGAGGGCACGCTCACCCGGGACCCGGAGATGTGGCCGATGGAGGGCAAGACCGGTGCCGCCCGCGTCGCCCTGCTCACCAGGGCGCCGGTGATCCCGGTGGCGCAGTGGGGCGCCAACCTCGCGATGCCGCCGTACGCCAAGGAGAAGCGGCTGCGCCTCTTCCCGCGCAAGACCCTCACCGTGCAGGCGGGCCCGCCCGTCGACCTGTCGGAGTTCTACGGGCAGGAGCCCACCGCCGAGGTGCTGCGCGTGGTCACGGACACCATCATGGACGCGGTCACCGCGCAGCTCGCCGAGATCCGCGGCGAGCCGGCGCCGGCCGAACGGTTCGAGTACCGCAGGGCGGTCGCGGAACGGGAGCGGCCCGCCCCGCGTACGCCGCGCACACCGCGTACGAAGCCGGTGCGGCGCACGCCGGCGCAGGGCGTCGAGACGGCGCCGGCAACACATCGGGTGCGGCCGGCGCAGTCAACACAGCGCACGAAACAGAACGATGTGGCCGGACAGGCCGACGAGGGAGAGAACGCGTGACGCGAGCCGCCGTCTACGGCACCGGGTCCTGGGGCACCGCCTTCGCGATGGTGCTGGCGGACGCGGGCTGCGAGGTGACCGTATGGGGCCGCCGGCCGGAACTGGTCGACGTGCTCAACACCACCCGCGGCAACCCGGACTACCTGCCCGGCGTCGAACTCCCCCCGTCCGTACGGGCCACCACGGACCCCGCGGAGGCGGCGCGCGGCGCGGAGTTCACCGTGCTGGCCGTGCCCTCGCAGACGCTGCGCGGCAACCTCGAGCGGTGGGCGCCGCTGCTGCACCCCGGCACCGTGCTGGTGTCCCTCATGAAGGGTGTGGAGCTCGGCACCGCGGAGCGGATGAGCGAGGTCATCGCCGAGGTCACCGGCGCCGGACCGGCCCGGGTCGCGGTGCTCAGCGGCCCCAACCTGGCGAAGGAGATCGCCGCGCGGCAGCCCGCCGCCTCGGTCGTCGCCTGCCGGGACGAGGCGGTGGCGCGGCGGCTGCAGGCGGCCTGCCACACGCCGTACTTCCGCCCGTACACCAACACCGACGTCGTGGGCTGCGAGCTGGGCGGCGCCGTCAAGAACGTCATCGCGCTGGCCGTCGGCATCGCCGACGGCATGGGGCTCGGCGACAACGCGAAGGCGTCGCTGATCACCCGCGGGCTCGCCGAGACCACCCGGCTGGGGCTGGAGATGGGCGCCGACGCGCACACGTTCGCGGGGCTGGCGGGCATGGGCGACCTCGTCGCCACGTGCTCGTCGCCGCTGTCGCGGAACCACACGTTCGGTACGAACCTGGGCCGCGGCATGACGCTGGAGGAGACCATCAAGGTCACCCGGCAGACCGCGGAGGGCGTCAAGTCCTGCCAGTCCGTGCTGGACCTGGCGCGGCGGCACGGGGTGGACATGCCGATCACCGAAACGGTCGTGGGCATCGTGCACCAGGGCACGCCGCCGCTGGTCGCGCTCAAGGAGCTGATGTCGCGCAGCGCGAAGGCCGAGGGCGTCTGACGCGCGTACGCCCCCGCGCGCGGCGCGTCTGACGGCGCGCGGCGCGGGAGGGCGTACAGGAGCGGGCGCCGTACGCGGGGGAGGGGCATACGCGGACGGCGTACGGCCGTAAATCTCTCGGCGCAGGCCTCCCGTCCTCCCGGGCGCGAGACGGTAAAGTCGTCGCGATGAGCAGCCACGACCACAGCCACAAGCCCCGCGTCGCCGTCGTCTTCGGCGGCCGCAGCTCCGAACACGCGATCTCCGTGGTGACGGCGGGCGCCGTGCTGCGGGCCATCGACCGGGAGAAGTACGAGGTGCTGCCGATCGGCATCACCTCGGAGGGCCGTTGGGCGCTGACGGCCGACGAGCCCGAGCGCATGGCCATCGAGGACCGCAGACTCCCGAACGTGGCGGAGCTCGCCGACTCCGACACCGGCGGCGTGCTGCTGCCGCTCGACCCGGGCAGCCGTGAGGTGACCGTCACCGAGCCCGGCCAGGTGCCCAAGGCGCTGGGCGAGGTCGACGTCGTCTTCCCGGTGCTGCACGGCCCGTACGGCGAGGACGGCACGCTGCAGGGCCTGCTGGAGCTGTCGGGGGTGCCGTACGTCGGCGCGGGCGTGCTGTCGTCGGCTGTCGGCATGGACAAGGAGTACATGAAGCGGGTGTTCACGTCGTTCGGGCTGCCCGTCGGGCCGTACGCCGTGATCCGCCCCCGCGAGTGGCGGCAGGACCCGGCCGCGGTGCGGAAGCGGATCGTCGACTTCGCCGGCGACCACGGGTGGCCGCTCTTCGTGAAGCCGTCCCGCGCGGGCTCGTCCATGGGCATCACCAAGGTCGACGGGCTCGCCGGGCTGGACGAGGCGATCGAGGAGGCCCGGCGCCACGACCCGAAGATCATCGTGGAGTCGCTGCTGCGCGGGCGCGAGATCGAGTGCGGTGTGCTGGAGTTCGAGGACGGGCCGCGCGCGAGCGTGCCGGCCGAGATCCCGCCCGTATCCGCGCACGACTTCTACGACTTCGAGGCGAAGTACATCGACTCGGCCAACGGCATCGTGCCCGCCCCGCTCACCGAGGAGCAGACCGCACGCGTACGGGAGCTGGCCGTGCGCGCCTTCGACGCGGTGTCCGGCGAAGGGCTCGCGCGTGCGGACTTCTTCCTGTGCGAGGACGGCGAGTTCGTCATCAACGAGATCAACACGATGCCCGGCTTCACCCCCATCTCGATGTACCCGCGGATGTGGGAGGAGACCGGCATCGGCTACGCGGAGCTGGTCGACCGGCTGATCCAGGCGGCGCTGCGCCGCGAGACGGGTCTGCGCTAGCCACGTACGGGTGTTCTGCGCGGGCGGCTCCGCGGGCGGTCTCCGGGCCGTCCGGCGGGGAGAGCCGCGTGATCAGCCGCCCTTGGGCGCCGGTGGTGTCCCCGCCGGCAGGGCGCTCCGTACGGCCTTCGCGAGGTCGGTGAGGGCGCCGACCTCCGGGGCGTACGCGTCGGGGACCGTCACCTCCAGGAAGAGCGCGGCGCGGTCCGTGGTGGTGAACCGGTAGCCCCCGTCCCGCTGTTCGATCAGCCAGGAGACGCCATTCACTTCCGCCGCGTCAGACGTGGGGTTGTAATGTTCACTCCCGGGCGTGAGCACCTCGGGCCGCGGCACTCCGCAGCGCAGTTCGATGGTGGGATCGCCCCACGCGGCGGTGTATTCCGACGCGGGCTCGAGCTCCGTACGGTCCTGCCCGTTCACGCGCTCGGGCAGTTCCCCGTGCAGGGTCCGGCAGGCCGCGGCGGCCTTCCCGGATGGACTGGGGACCGCCGGGCCCGCGCCGCCGTCCGAGGACGAACAGCCCGCGATCGCGATCACCGTGGCGAGGGCGAGCGGAAGAGGGAACAGCCGGCGAGCGGCGCGGCGACGTGCTGGACTCACCGGGCGAGCATACGGGGGAGCTACAGATGGACCACAGGGCAGGTCAGGGTGCGGGTGATGCCGTCCACTTGCTGGACTTTGGCGACGACCAGGCGGCCGAGCTCGTCAACGGTGTCGGCCTGGGCGCGCACGATCACGTCGTACGGCCCGGTCACGTCCTCTGCCTGCATCACTCCCGGGATCTTGGCGATGACTTCTGCGACGGTCGACGCCTTGCCGACCTCGGTCTGGATCAGGATGTACGCCTGTACCACGGAACCTCCAGGGCGGCCACGAGGATCATGGGGGAAAAGGGGACGCTACGGTACCGCGTCCCCGCCCGTGCCGGGGAGACCTGCGGGGGTGCCGGGAACGGCGGGTTGACGACGTTGGATCGTGAAGGGGCTTATCAATGCTGAGTTCTTCCGGGGGACACTCCCACACCCCCAGCACCGTAGGGGAGTTGGGGGAGTTCGGTCTCATCCGGGAGCTGACCGCCCGGCTCACCACCACGTCCGCGGTACGCATCGGTCCCGGTGATGACGCGGCGGTGGTGAGCGCGCCCGACCGCCGGGTCGTCGCCAGCACGGACATCCTCGTCGAGGGGCGGCACTTCCGGCGCGACTGGTCCACCGCGTACGACGTCGGACGGAAGGCCGCCGCGCAGAACATGGCGGACATCGCCGCCATGGGCGCGGTGCCCACGGCGCTGCTGCTCGGCCTCGTCGTGCCGGCCGAACTCCCCGTGAACTGGCCCTCGGAGCTGATGGACGGCATCCGCGACGAGGCGCGCGTTGCCGCCGCGGCGGTGGTCGGCGGCGACGTCGTACGCGGCGAGACGATCACCGTCGCGATCACCGCGCTCGGCGACATGCGCAACCAGGACCCGGTCACGCGCGCCGGCGCGCGCCCGGGCGACGTCGTCGCCGTCACCGGCTGGCTCGGCTGGTCCGCCGCCGGTCACACGGTGCTGTCGCGCGGCTTCCGTTCCCCGCGCGCGTTTGTGGAGGCGCACCGGCGGCCCGAACCGCCGTACCACGCGGGGCCCGCGGCGGCCGCGCTCGGCGCGACGGCGATGACGGACGTCAGCGACGGCCTCATCGCCGACCTCGGGCACATCGCCGAGTGCAGCAAGGTGCGTATCGACATCCGCTCGGCCGAACTCGACGTGCCCGCCCAGATGTACGACATCGGCCAGGCCGTCGGCGTGGACCCGCTGCACTGGGTGCTGGCGGGCGGGGAGGACCACGCGATCGTGGCCACGTTCCCGGCCGACCAGAAGCTCCCGGCGCGCTGGCGCACGATCGGCGAGGTGCTGGCGCCGTCCGCGCTGCCGCACGTGACGGTGGACGGCGCGGCGTGGGACAAGGCGGGGGGCTGGAACCACTTCAAGGACGCGTGAGGCGGCGGACCCGTGGGTGCGGGTCCCCACCGTGGCCGCGGGTTCCCGGTGCCGCGAGGGTACCGGCGTGCTCGGGGGCGCCCGTACGCGAGCGTGCGCGGCACCGTAGATTCGTACGCATGCCCACACCACCACGCGTGCTGACCGTCGCCGGCTCCGACTCAGGCGGCGGCGCGGGCATCCAGGCCGACCTCAAGACGATGCTCGCGCTCGGCACGCACGGCATGAGCGTGCTCACGGCGGTCACCGCGCAGAACTCCCTCGGCGTGCAGGGCGCCTGGGAGCTGCCCGTGGAGGCCGTACGGGCGCAGTACCGCAGCGTCGTCGACGACATCGGCACGCAGGCGGTCAAGACCGGAATGCTCTCTTCGGCCGTCCTGGTCGAGACGGTCGCGGAGCTGCTGGCAGGGACGCCGGTGCCCACCGTGGTCGACCCCGTGGGCGTCTCCAAGCACGGCGACCCGCTGCTCGCCGCGGACGCGCTGGACGCCGTACGCGGCCGGCTGCTGCCCGCGGCCACCGTGGCCACGCCCAACCTCGACGAGGTGGCCCAGCTCACCGGCGTACGCGTACGGGAGGAGGCGGAGCTGCGGCAGGCGGCCGAGGCGGTCCTCGCGTACGGGCCGCGCTGGGTCCTGATCAAGGGCGGCCACCTCCCGGGCGACGCCGTGGACCTGCTCACGGACGGCACCGAGGAGCACTGGCTGCGCGCACCCCGGCACGACAACCGGCACACGCACGGCACTGGCTGCACGCTGGCCGCCGCCGTCGCGGCGGAGCTCGCGCACGGGCGGCCGGTGCCGGAGGCGGTCGCGGCGGCGAAGGAGTACGTGACGGGGGCCATCGCGGCGGGCTTCCCGCTGGGCGCGGGGATCGGCCCGGTCGGTCACGGCTGGCGGCTGCGGCGCGGCTGAGGCGGAGCGCAACGGCTCAGCGCGGCGCGGGGCGCTCAAGGCGGCGCGGGGCTCGTACGGGCGGGGGCGGAACGGCGCGTACGGCGTGCGCCGGGCGCACGGAAAAGCCGGTCCGCCCGAGGGAGGACCGGCTTCACGGCAGCCAGCGAGGTGGCCGCGCTGACGTCAGCGCGAGACCTTGCCGGCCTTGATGCACGAGGTGCAGGCGTTGAGCCGCTTCGGCGTCCCGCCGACCACGGCACGGACGCGCTGGATGTTCGGGTTCCAGCGGCGCGGGGTGCGGCGGTGCGAGTGGGAAATGCTGTTGCCGAAGCCCGGCCCCTTGCCGCAGACGTCGCAGTTGGCAGCCACGGGATACTCCAAAGACTTCAGATGCGCTTACGGTAAATCCCGGCGTCGCTGGATCATGAGGTGACCGGCACAGCCAGGGAGGAAATCCTGCCCGATTCGCACCGGGCAACCGGAGCAGCATACAACGGCCGCTCTCGAACAGCGAAACTAGCATGAACCGCACCCGTCCCCAGGAGGAGCTCCGTGCCGCAACCGCTCGACCCTGCCGCGGTGCGGAACTGGTGCGCGCTGGCGCTGGACGCGCTCGCCCGGGGACGTGCGGAGATCGACACGATCAACGTCTTCCCCGTCGCGGACGGGGACACCGGCACCAACATGTACCGCACGGTCGAGGCCGCCGCCCGCGCTCTCGACGGCCTGGCGGGCGACCGTACGAGCGCGCACCGTACGACGCTGGTCGGCGCGACCACCGGTGATGTCCTGCGCGCCATGTCGCGCGGCGCGCTGCTCGGCGCCTGCGGCAACTCCGGCACGATCCTGGCGCAGCTCCTCCGCGGCATGGCCGAGGCCTACGGCACGGCCGCCGCAGCCCAGGGGCAGGCGGAAGCGGAACTGCTGCGGCGGGCGCTGCGCCGGGCCGCGGACTCGGCGTACGAGGCCGTGGCGCACCCCGTGGAGGGCACGATGCTGACCGTCGCGACGGCGGCGGCCGACGCCGCGGAACGCACCGACGGCGACGCGGCCGCCGTGGCGCGCGCCGCCTACGCGGGGGCGGGCGAGGCGCTGGCGGCGACGACCGGCCAGCTCGCCGTGCTCGCGCGCGCGGGCGTCGTGGACGCGGGCGGCCGCGGCCTGGTCGCGGTGCTCGGCGCGCTGTACGCGGCGCTCGCGGCGGAGCCGGGCGCCGTACGGGATGCCGTACCGGGCGCCGTACGGGACGTGGAGCCGGAACGCGAGCCGCACACCGTACGCGAGCCGGGCGCGGCACCCGCCCCCGGACCGGCCACCGCACCGGCGCCCGCGCCCGCCGCCCCGGCGGACGAGGCGGGTCCGGGTGGTGAACTGGCCGCGCACGCCCCCTCGTTCGAGGTGATGTACCTCCTCGATGCCGAAGACGACGCCGTACGCGGCCTCCGCGCCACGCTCGACGCGCTCGGCGACTCGCTGGTCGTCATCGGCGGCGACGGCCTCTGGAACGTCCACGTCCACGTCGACGACGCGGGCGCCGCCGTCGAGGCGGGCGTCGAAGCGGGCCGCCCGCACCGTATCCGCGTCAACCACCTCGCCACCGGCGCCGCCACGGCCGAGGACCACGGCCCCGCACCCGGCACCACCGGAACCGACGCCGCCTGCCCCGCGAGCGCCCGCCGCGCCGTCGTGGCGGTCGTCGCGGGCGACGGCCTCGCGGGCCTCTGCACGGAGGCGGGCGCGACCGTCGTACGGTCCGCGGGCGAGCCCGGCGACGTCGGCGAGGACGCCCTCGCCGACGCGGTGCTGCGGGCGCACGTGCCCGAGGCCGTCCTGCTGCCGAACGATCCCGAGCTCCAGCACACCGCCGCCCGCGCCGCCGAACGGGTGCGTGCCGCCGGGGTGCGTACCGCAGTGATCCCCACCCGCGCCGCCGTACAGGGCCTGGCCGCCCTCGCCGTACACGAGCCGGAGCGCAGCTTCGACGAGGACGTCGTCGCCATGACCTCCGCCGCGGGCGCCACCCGCTACGGCGAGGTGACCGTCGCCGAGTGCCGGTCGTGGACGACCGCGGGCGTGTGCCAGGCGGGCGACGTGCTGGGTCTGGTGGACGGCGACGTGGCGGTCATCGGCGACGACGTCGGCCGGATAGCCGCCGACGTGCTGGAACGGATGCTGGCGGCGGGTGGCGAACTGGTCACGCTGGTGTTGGGCGCGCAGGCGCCCGAGGGACTGGCCGAGCACCTCCAGGAGCGCGTACGGAGCGGCCACCTGGCCGTGGACACGGTGGTCTACGACGGCCACCAGCAGCCGGTCCGCCTGCTGATCGGCGTCGAGTAGCACGCGTATCCCCGGCAGTCGGCCACGGCCAAGTCGGCCGGGCGCGCGTGGAGATGTGCGGCACCCAATCAAGCCCGTCCGGCGATTGAGGACGGACCCGCGGCGGCCGACGGCCGCGGGTCCGTCCTCAATCGCCGGACGCCGCCACGCGTTCACCGCCGCTCTGTCAGCGCCATGGTGTGCAATGGGGACGTGCCCTCGCTCGACGAACCACTGAAGAAAGTCCTCGGCGGAAACACCGCGAAGGTGATGGCCGAGCATCTCGATCTGCACACGGTCGGCGACCTGCTGCACCACTACCCGCGGCGGTACGCCGAGCGCGGTGAGCTGACGCGCCTGGCCGACCTCCCGCTGGACGAGCACGTCACCGTGGTGGCGCGGATCGCGGACGCCCGCGTGCACACGTTCAACCGGGGCCGGGGCCAGCGCCTCGAGGTGACCCTGACCGACGGCAGCGGCCGGCTCCAGCTGGTCTTCTTCGGCCGCGGTGTCCACGGCAACAAGGCCAAGCTGCTGCCGGGCAGGCGCGGCATGTTCGCGGGCAAGGTCGGTGTGTTCAACCGGAAGCTCCAGCTCGCGCACCCCGAGTACAAACTGCTCGACGACGACACCGGCCAGGAGACCGTAGAGAAGTTCGCGAACGAGCTGCTGCCGCTCTACCCCGCCTGCAAGCAGCTGGAGTCCTGGAACATCGAGCAGGCCGTCGACACCGTCCTCACCTCCATGGAGGCCACCGGCTGGAGCGGGCTGACCGACCCGCTGCCGCCGTCCATGCGGGAGCAGCGCGGGCTGGTGCCGCTCCCGGACGCGCTGCTCAAGGTGCACCGGCCGCGTACGAAGGCGGACATCGCCGCCGCCCGCGACCGGCTGAAGTGGGACGAGGCGTTCGTGCTGCAGGTCGCGCTGGCCCGCCGGCGCGCCGCCGAGGCCGAACTGCCCGCCGTGGCGCGGAGACCGGTCGCGGACGGGCTGCTGGACGCGTTCGACGCGCGGCTGCCGTTCACGCTGACCGACGGCCAACAGCGCGTCACCCAGGAGGTGTTCGCCGACCTCGGCACCGAACACCCCATGCACCGGCTGCTCCAGGGCGAGGTCGGCTCCGGCAAGACGCTCGTCGCGCTGCGCGCGATGCTCGCCGTCGTCGACGCGGGCGGCCAGGCCGCGCTGCTGGCGCCCACCGAGGTGCTGGCCCAGCAGCACCACCGGTCGGTCACCGGGCTGATGGGGGACCTGGCCGAGGGCGGGCTGCTGGGCGGTGCCGAGCACGGTACGAAAGTGGTGCTGCTCACCGGCTCGATGGGCGCCGCCGCCCGCCGCCAGGCGCTGCTGGACCTGGCGACCGGCGAGGCCGGAATCGTCATCGGCACGCACGCGCTGATCGAGGACAAGGTGCAGTTCCACGATCTGGGGCTGGTCGTGGTGGACGAGCAGCACCGGTTCGGCGTGGAGCAGCGCGACGCGCTGCGCTCGAAGGGCAAGCAGCCGCCGCACCTGCTGGTGATGACGGCGACGCCGATCCCGCGCACCGTCGCCATGACCGTCTTCGGCGACCTCGAGACGTCCGTGCTCGACCAACTCCCCGCGGGCCGTTCGCCGATCGCCAGCCACGTGGTGCCGGCCGCGGACAAGCCGCACTTCCTCGCGCGTACGTGGGAGCGCGTACGGGAGGAGGCGGAGGCCGGCCACCAGGCGTACGTGGTGTGCCCGCGCATCGGCGACGAGGACGAGCCCGGCGCGGGCGGAGCGGCGGCGGGCGGCGCGGATCCGGAGGCCGCCGGCGCTGACGGCGGGCAGGACCCGGACAAGCGCCCGCCGCTCGCCGTCCTGGACCTTGCGCGGGAGCTGGCCGGCGGCCCGCTCGGCACCCTCCGCGTCGAGCCGCTGCACGGCCGTATGGCGCCGGAGGCGAAGGAAGAGGTGATGCGCCGCTTCGCCGCGGGCGAGGTGGACGTGCTGGTCGCCACGACCGTGATCGAGGTCGGCGTCGACGTACCCAACGCCACCGTCATGGTGATCATGGACGCCGACCGCTTCGGCGTCTCCCAGCTGCACCAGCTGCGCGGCCGCGTCGGCCGGGGCGCGGCGGCCGGGCTCTGCCTGCTGGTCACCGAGATGCCGGAGGCCGCGGCGGCGAGGGCCCGGCTGGAGGCCGTGGCCGGGACGCTGGACGGCTTCGAGCTGTCCCGTATCGACCTGGAGCAGCGCCGCGAGGGCGACGTGCTCGGGCAGGCGCAGTCCGGTGTCCGCTCGTCGCTGCGCATGCTGTCCGTCATCGACGACGAGGACGTGATCGCCGCCGCGCGCCGCGAGGCCACCGCGATCGTCGCCGACGACCCGGGGCTCACGCACGCCCCGGAGCTGCGTACGGCGCTGGACGCGCTGGTGGACAAGGAGCGCGAGGAGTATCTGGACAAGGGCTGACGGTCCGTACGGGGGCCGGCGGTCCGCCACGCCATATCGTGGAGGTGGCGGCCGTACCGCACCGCCGTATCCCGGACGGAGGACCCGAACCCCATGACCCGCGTGATCGCCGGTGCGGCCGGCGGACGACGGCTGGCGGTGCCGCCGGGCACCGGCACCCGGCCCACCTCGGACCGCGCCCGCGAAGGGCTGTTCTCCAGCTGGGAGTCGCAGCTGGGCGGCGCGGGCGGCTGGCGAGGGCTGCGCGTCCTGGACCTGTACGGCGGCTCCGGCGCGGTCGGCCTGGAGGCGCTGTCGCGGGGCGCGGCCCACGTCCTGCTGGTCGAGGCCGACGCCCGAGCCGCCCGGGTCATCCGGGAGAACGTCCGCGCGCTCGGCCTGCCCGGAGCCGAGGTGCGTACGGCCCGCGCGGCGCAGACGGTGCGCGGACCGGCCCCGGAGGAGCCGTACGACCTGGTGTTTCTCGATCCGCCGTACGAAGTGCCGGACGACGAGGTCCGGGAGATCCTGATCACACTCCGCTCGGAGGGGTGGTTGTCCCCCTCCGCACTCGCCACCGTGGAGCGCAGCACCAGACGGGGCGAATTCCGCTGGCCGCAGGGCTTCGAGGGGCTCCGGTCCCGTCGGTACGGGGAGGGCACGCTTTGGTACGGTCGCGCGGTCGTACGGGAAGTTACTCCCGAGTCATGAAGAGATCAGAGAGCGAGGAGACGCCAGTGCGTCGCGCGGTCTGTCCGGGATCCTTCGACCCCATCACCAATGGCCATCTCGACATCATCGGCCGTGCCTCCAAGCTCTACGACGAGGTCTGGGTCGCCGTGATGATCAACAAGTCCAAGCAGGGGCTCTTCACGGTCGACGAGCGCATCGACTTGATCCGCGAGGTCACCGCGGCGTACGGGAACGTGCACGTCGAGGCGTTCCACGGGCTCCTCGTGGACTTCTGCAAGCAGCGCGACATCCCCGCGATCGTCAAGGGACTGCGCGCCGTCAGCGACTTCGACTACGAGCTGCAGATGGCCCAGATGAACATCGGCCTCTCCGGCGTCGAGACGCTCTTCGTGCCCACCAACCCCACGTACTCCTTCCTCTCCTCCAGCCTGGTCAAGGAGGTCGCCGCCTGGGGCGGCGACGTCTCCCACCTCGTGCCGCCGCCCGTCCTCGACGAACTCGCCAAGCGGCTCGCCAAGTCCTGACCCCGCCGGGCTTCCGGCATCCGGTGTCGGCTCGCGGGCAACGGGCCGTACAGTCACACCCGTGGACGTACAGCAGAGACTCGACGAGATCGTGGCGACCATCGACGGCGCCCGCTCGATGCCCATGTCGGCCTCCTGCGTGGTGAACCGGGCCGAGCTGCTCGCGATGCTCCAGGAGGTGCGCGACGCGCTGCCCGGCTCGCTCGCGCAGGCGCAGGAACTGCTCGGCGGCCGGGAGCAGATGGTCGCCGAGGCCCAGCGGGAAGCCCAGCGGATCATCGAGGAAGCGCAGGCCGAGCGCGGCTCGCTGGTCTCCGGTACGGAGATCGCGCGCCGCAGCCAGGAGGAGTCCGACCGCATCCTGGCCGAGGCACGCCGCGAGGCGGAGGCGATCCGCGCCGAGGCCGACGAGTACGTCGACAGCAAGCTCGCCAACTTCGAGGTCGTGCTGAGCAAGACCATCGGCTCCGTCGACCGGGGCCGGGAGAAGCTGCTCGGCAGCGGCCGCGGAGCCGACCAGTACGACGAGCAGTACGCCGAGGACGCCCCGGAGCGTACGGCCGACCCGGCGGAGCTGCGGCACCGCGCGGACGCGTACGTGGACGCGCGGCTCGGCTCCGTCTCCGCGGTGCTCGCCAAGACGCTGGAGGCCGTCGGGCGCGGGCGGCAGAAGCTGCTCGGGCACGACCCGGCCGCCGACCTCGGCGCGCACATGGACGCGCAGGACGAGGCCGCCGCGGCCGGCAGGCTCACCCAGACGAGTGATGCCGACTACATGGCGGGGCTCGCCGCGGACCTTCCCGCGCAGCGCCAGGAGGCGCCCGTCCCGGCCCGGCAGGCGGCTGCCGCGCACGCCCAGCAGCCCGCCGCCCCCGCCATGCCGCCGCAGCCGGAGATGCCGCCCCAGCCACCCGCGGCCGACCCGTACTACGCGCAGCAGGCCGCACAGGGCTACGACCCGCAGCAGGCCCAGCAGGACGCGTACTACGCACAGCAGCAGCAGGACGCGTACCAGGACGCCTACTACGCCCAGCAGCTCCAGGCCCAGCAGGACGCGTACTACGCGCAGCAGGCCGCCGTGCAGGGCTACGACCCGCAGGCGCAGCAGGCCCAGGCCCAGGCCCAGCAGGCGTACGACCAGCAGGTCCAGCAGCAACAGCAGCAGGACTACGGCCAGCCGTACTACCCGGACCAGCAGCCCCAGCCGCAGCAGCAGCCCGCCGCCGCGCTCGACGAGACCAGCCTCTTCGACACCAGCATGATCGACCTGAATCAGGTGCGGCAGTACGAGGAGCGGTACGACCAGGGCCGCTGACCTTCCGCTGACCCTCCGACGACTGCCTCCCGGGCCTCCGCCGACCTGCCCGTACGGCCGCCCCGCGGCGCCGCGGGCGGTGCTCCGGCACCGGATTGGGTCAGCGGCGGGCAGTCCAGTATCCTGACTGTTCGGTCGCGGCCACGTTCGCGATGCGCGCTGCCCGGACAGCGTCCCGGCAGCCACGTGACACCCGTAGAAAGCAGGAAGCCCTGAACGCCCCCCTCGACCACCGTGCCCCTCTCGTGTTCGACACACGCGAGCTGGGGAGGCGGCCTGGTGCGATGAAGCGGCTTTCGCGCACGGTGCCGGCGCCGAAGGACCTCGGCGTCGAGTTCATCGGGGTGCCGGAGGGCGCGACCGTGGAGCTTGACCTCCGCCTGGAGTCGGTCATGGAAGGTGTGCTCGTCACGGGCACCGGCCGTGCACCGCTGCGGGGGGAGTGCGTAAGGTGTCTGGAACCGCTGGAGCAGGAATGCGAAGCGGAATTCCAGGAGATGTTCTCCTACCCCGACGCCGACGCCCGGAGCCGCCCGACAGCGGACACCGGCGACGACGCCGAGGAGGAGGACACGCTCTTCCTCGAGGCCGATCTTTTCGACCTCGAGCCCGTGCTGCGGGACGCGGTGGTGCTGTCGCTTCCGCTGCAGCCGGTGTGCCGGGAGGACTGTCCGGGCCTGTGCCCCGAGTGCGGGGCGCGGCTGGCGGACGATCCGGACCACCGGCACGACGAGGCCGTCGACATCCGTTGGGCGGCACTGCAGGAACTCGCCGGGACCATCCCGGACGGCGAGAAGGACGATCAGGGCGGCGCCGGACCGGACGCCGACGAGAAGCAGGAGAAGTAGCCGTGGCTGTTCCGAAGCGGAAGATGTCGCGCAGCAACACGCGCCACCGCCGGTCGCAGTGGAAGGCTGCGGTCCCCAACCTGGTGAAGTGCGAGCGCTGCCAGGAGCCGAAGCTCCAGCACATCGCGTGCCCGAACTGCGGCACCTACAACAAGCGTCAGGTCCTCGAGGTCTGATCGGCGGGTGACACGCTCCATGTCAGACGCCACCACGCCTGGTACGCCACCCCGCCCCAGCGAGGTTGCACCGGCGGCATCGGCGGACCTGGTGGACGCGGCCTCGTCCCACACGCTTCTGGAAGGGCGGCTCGGGTACCAGCTCGAGTCCGCCCTTCTGGTGCGTGCGCTGACACATCGCTCGTTCGCGTACGAGAACGGCGGGCTGCCCACCAACGAGCGACTCGAATTCCTCGGGGACTCCGTCCTCGGGCTGGTCGTCACGGACACGCTCTACCGCATCCACCCCGATCTCCCCGAGGGCCAGCTCGCCAAGTTGCGCGCCGCGGTCGTCAACTCCCGCGCGCTCGCCGAGGTCGCCCGCGGCCTCGACCTGGGCGCCTTCATCCGGCTGGGCCGGGGCGAAGAGGGCACGGGCGGGCGCGACAAGGCGTCGATCCTCGCGGACACGCTGGAGGCGGTGATCGGCGCGGTCTATCTCGACCAGGGCCTCGACGCCGCCTCGGAACTGGTGCACCGGCTCTTCGACCCGCTCATCGAGAAGTCGTCCAGCCTGGGCGCCGGCCTGGACTGGAAGACCAGCCTCCAGGAGCTCACGGCCGCCGAGGCGCTGGGAGTTCCCGAGTACGTGGTCACCGAGACCGGCCCCGACCACGAGAAGATCTTCACGGCTGCAGCCCGCGTCGGTGGTGTCGCGTACGGCACCGGCACCGGCCGTAGCAAGAAGGAAGCGGAACAGCAGGCGGCGGAGGCGGCGTACCGCGGTATCCGTGCCGACGCGACCGGCACGTCCGGTGACACGGTGGACGCCTGAGTCCGCCGTGCCCGAGCTGCCCGAAGTGGAAGTGGTGCGGCGCGGTCTGGAGCGCTGGGTCAGCGGCCGTACGGTCGACCGGGTCGAGGTGCTGCACCCGCGCGCCGTACGCCGCCACACCGCAGGGGCGCCGGACTTCGCCGCGGGGCTGGACGGGCATCCGTTCGGCCCCGCGCGGCGCCGCGGCAAGTACCTGTGGCTGCCGCTGGCCGACACGGGCGCGTCCGTGCTGGCGCACCTGGGGATGAGCGGGCAGCTGCTCGTCCAGCCGGAGTCGGCCCCGGACGAGAAGCACCTGCGCATCCGGATCGGCTTCGCCGACGCGGAGGGCACCGAGCTGCGCTTCGTGGACCAACGCACGTTCGGTGGGCTCTCGTTGCACCCGGAAATGCCCGGGAGTGACGAAGGGCTGCCGGACGTGATCGCCCACATCGCCCGGGACCCGCTCGACCCCGCCTTCGACGAGGCGGCCTTCCACGCCGCGCTGCGCCGCCGCCGTACGACCGTCAAGCGGGCGCTCCTCGACCAGTCGCTGATCAGCGGCGTCGGGAACATCTACGCCGACGAGGCCCTCTGGCGCGCACGGCTGCACTACGAACGCCCCACGGCCACGCTCACCCGCGCCCGCAGCACCGAACTGCTGGCCCACGTCAGGGACGTGCTCTCGGCGGCGCTGGCCGTCGGCGGCACCAGCTTCGACAGCCTCTACGTGAACGTGAACGGCGAGTCCGGCTACTTCGCGCGCTCCCTGGACGCGTACGGGCGCGAGGACGAGCCCTGCCGCCGGTGCGGCACACCGATGCGCCGCCGCCCGTGGATGAACCGCTCCAGCTACTACTGCCCGCGCTGCCAGCGTCCGTTCAGAAGCCGAAGTTCTGCGTCCACCACGGACCGCCCTCGGCGAAGTGAGCGCCCACACCCATCGTCCGGTAGTCGCAGTTGAGAATGTTCGCGCGGTGGCCGGGGCTGTCCATCCAGGAGTCCATCACCGACTGGGCGTTGGCCTGTCCGCGGGCTATGTTCTCGCCGCCCAGATTGAGTATCCCCGCGGACTTGGCGCGGTCCCAGGGGCTCTTGCCGTCCGGGGTGTTGTGCGAGAAGAAGCCCCGTACGGCCATGTCCACGCTGTAGTCCCCGGCGAACTCCGCCAGCTTCGCGTCGGCGCGCACCGGCTCGCAGCCCTTCTGGGCGCGCTCCTGGTTGACCAGCTTGAGCACCTGCGCCTCGGCGGCCGCCTCCTCGCCGGAGCCACCGGACGGCTTGTCGTCGCGGGGCGTACTCGGCTTCTCCGGCGTCGTACCGCCGTCGCCGCTCTTGTCGTCGCCACTGCTTCCGCCGCCGGGTCTGGACTTCTCCGGCGACGGGGTGGGCTTGGCCGAGGACTTGTCCTCCTCCGGCGACTTCGTGGGCTTGGCGGAAGGTGAACGGTCCCGCTTCGCGTCGTCGCCCGGCGTACCGGAGCCGGTGGCCGAGGGCGCCGGCTCGGACGGGCTGCCCTGCGTCGCGAGGTCCGAGGGCCCGTCGGCGCGCACCCGCTCGCCGGGGTCGCGCGAGTCGCCCACGGTGTAGCCGCCGCCGGGGCCCGGGATCAGCCCGGACGCGACGGCCACCGCGCCCATCGCGACCGCCGCCGAAGCGCCCAGCAGCCCGGTCCGTACGGGTGCCGCGCTCCGCTTGCGGTGCGTGCCACGGTGCCGCCCGCCCTCCGGGGTGTGGACGAGGGGCTCGGAAGGTGCGGGGGTGGCGCGGCGATGGCGGCCCATCTCGGCACTCCTCAGATGCTCGGCAGCGGAGGCTCTCACCCGTACGAGTGATTCCGTTTGACGCCGGAGACTACGGCATCGAGGGGGAACTCCACGTGCCCGTTGAGGAATTGTCCGGATACGGTGCCTCCCATGTCTGCGAGTACGAGCCCCGGCACACCGGGAAGCGATCAGCACGTCCGGATGACGGCATGGGTGCGCGGGCGCGTCCAGGGCGTCGGCTTCCGCTGGTTCACGCGCGCCACCGCGCTGCGCCTCGGCGGCCTGGAGGGCTTCGCCACCAACCTCGGCGACGGCCGGGTGCAGGTCGTGGCCGAGGGCACGCGGGCGCGGTGTGACGAACTCCTCGACTGGCTGCGTACGGGCGACACGCCAGGGCGGGTCGACGGCGTCACGGAGATCTGGGACGCGCCCCGGGGTGGTTACGACGGGTTCGAGATCCGCTGACGGGCGGCTGATCGGCCGGTGACCAGCAGCTGATCGGCCCGTGTCAGGGAACTGGTTGCCAATTCCGGCCGGCCGTGCAAGGCTGCCGACACAAGTGATCGACAACGCCCCCGCGGGCGGCACACTCCGGCGATCCGAACCGCCGTCGAGACAGGGCCGCCCGGGCGACCGGGGCGTGATCGTGTTGACCGTCCATCCATTTGGTGAGACGCTTTGAGCACCCCGCGCACCTTGAAGGTCTGCTTTCGAGAAGGACGTACGGAGCAGGCACCGCGGGTGCGAATCCCTCACGACCCACACCGCTACGGTCGGTCACTCATTGTGGAGGACCATCCATCATGGCAAAGGCGCTTCTCGGTTACGTCGGCGGCTCCGACCCCCGAGTCCTCGCCGAGATGCGACGGCTTCAGCAGCGCGTCCAGGACCTCGAATCCGAGCTCGTACGGATCCAGTCCGAGAACGACGCGCTGTCGGCTGCCGCAGCACGGCACAGCGACTCGCTGCTCGAAAGCATCGACGTATCCACAGCGGAGCCTGCTCTGACCTGATCTCGCCCTACCGGGCCGGTCAGGTGTTCGCAACGCCAACCGCTCAGAACCTCAAGGGACGCCTCGGCGTCCCTTCGTCGTTTCCGCTCCCGGGTTTCCCCTACCGCCGCCTTTGCCTACAGTCCGTCCCCGCGCTGCTTACCGTCTGATGTGCCCGGCACTCTCTGTGCCGAAACCCAAAAGAACGCCCGGCGCGCGGGGTCACCGAACGCGAGGGCGGCGGCGGCCCGGGGGCGCGAGGTAGAGTCCGACGGCGTGCACCTCAAGAGCCTGACCCTGCGGGGGTTCAAGTCCTTCGCCTCTGCCACCACGCTGCGCTTCGAGCCCGGCATCACGTGCGTGGTCGGGCCGAACGGCTCCGGCAAGTCCAACGTGGTCGACGCCCTGTCCTGGGTCATGGGCGAGCAGGGTGCCAAGTCGCTGCGCGGCGGCAAGATGGAGGACGTCATCTTCGCCGGCACGACGGGCCGCCCGCCGCTCGGCCGCGCCGAGGTCTCGCTCACCATCGACAACGCCGACGGCGCGCTGCCCATCGACTACGCCGAGGTCACCATCACCCGGATCATGTTCCGGAACGGCGGCAGCGAGTATCAGCTCAACGGCGACACCTGCCGGCTCCTCGACATCCAGGAGCTGCTCTCCGACTCCGGCATCGGCCGCGAGATGCACGTCATCGTCGGCCAGGGCCAGCTGGACTCCGTACTGCACGCCGACCCGATGGGCCGCCGCGCCTTCATCGAGGAGGCGGCCGGGGTGCTCAAGCACCGCAAGCGCAAGGAGAAGGCGCTGCGGAAGCTCGACGCGATGCAGGCGAACCTCGCACGCGTCCAGGACCTGACCGACGAACTGCGCCGCCAGCTGAAGCCGCTCGGCCGGCAGGCCGCCGTCGCCCGCCGGGCCCAGGTGATCCAGGCCGATCTGCGGGACGCGCGGCTGCGCCTGGTCGCGGACGACCTCGTGGCGCTGCGGGAGGCGCTGAAGGCGGAGGTCGCCGACGAGGCGGCGCTGAAGGAGCGCAAGGAGGCCGCCGAGGCCCAGCTGAAGGCGGCGCTCCAGCGGGAGGCCGATCTCGAGCAGCAGGTACGGACGCTGACGCCGCGGCTGCAGCGGGCGCAGCAGACGTGGTACGAGCTCTCCCAGCTCGCGGAGCGCGTACGCGGCACCGTCAGCCTCGCGGACGCGCGCGTGAAGAGCGCCAACGCGCAGCCCGAGGAGGAGCGGCGCGGGCGCGACCCCGAGGACATGGAACGCGAGGCGGCGCGCGTACGCGAGCAGGAAGCGGAACTGGAGGCCGCGATCGAGGCGGCCTCGCGGGCACTGGACGACACCGTGTCCCACCGCGCCGAACTGGAGCGCCGGCTGCAGGACGAGGAGCGCCGTCTGAAGGACGCGGCACGCGCCATCGCCGAGCGCCGCGAGAGCCTGGCGCGGCTCCAGGGGCAGGCCAACGCGGCCCGCAGCCGGGCCGGTTCGGCGCAGTCCGAGATCGACCGGCTGACGGCGAGCCGCGAGGACGCGGAGCAGCGGTCCGCCGCGGCGCAGCAGGAGTACGAGGCGCTGCAGGCCGAGGTCGACGGACTGGACGCGGGCGATGAGGAGCTGGCCGGGCAGCACGAGGCCGCCAAGCGCGAACTGGCCGAGGCGGAGACCGCCCTGGCCGCCGCGAGCGAGGCGGCCACCACGGCCGAACGCGAACGGGCCGCCACCTCCGCCCGGCACGACGCGCTGGCCCTGGGCCTGCGCCGCAAGGACGGCACCGACGCGCTGCTCGGCGCCCGCGACCGGCTCACCGGCCTGCTCGGCCCGGCGGCCGAACTGCTCACGGTGACACCGGGATACGAGGTCCCCGTCGCCGCCGCGCTGGGCGCCGCCGCCGACGCCCTCGCGGTGGCCGACCCGGGCACCGCGGCCGACGCGCTGCGCCTCCTGCGCAAGCACGACGCGGGGCGCGCGGCGCTGCTGCTGGGCGGCGCGCCCGACGACGGTGCGTCCGAGGACGCCGTACGGGCGGACGGGCGGCGCGCGGCGAGCGAACTGGTGGACGGGCCCGCGTCGCTGCTGCCCGCCGTACGCAGGCTGCTGCGCGGCGTCGTCCTCGTCGGCACGCTGGAGGACGCGGAGCAACTCGTCGCCGCCGAGCCCCGGCTCGTGGCCGTCACCGCCGAAGGCGACCTGCTCGGCGTCCACTTCGCGCAGGGCGGCTCGGCGGGCGCGCCCAGCATGCTGGAGGCGCAGGCGGCCGTCGACGAGGCCGCCGCCGAGCTGGAGGAGCTGGCCGTCCGCTGCGAGGACACCGCGCGCGGTCGTGAGGAGGCGAAGGAGCGGCGCCGTGCCGCCGCCGCGCTGGTCGAGGAGCTGGGCGCGCGGCGCAGCGTCGCGGACCGGGAGAAGTCGCAGGTGGCCGGCCAGCTGGGGCGCCTCGGCGGCCAGGCCCGCGCGGCGGCGGGCGAGGCGGAACGGTCGGCCGCGGCCGTGGCCAGGGCCGAGGAGGCGCTCGTACGGGCCACCGAGGAGGCCGAGGAGCTGGCCGAGCGGCTCGCCGTGGCGGAGGAGGCGCAGGAGGACGAGGCGGAGCCGGACACCGCCGAACGGGACCGGCTCGCGGCCGACGGTGCGAACGCGCGGCAGACGGAGATGGAGGCGCGCCTTCAGGTCCGTACGCACGAGGAGCGGGCCAAGGGCCTGGCCGGGCGGGCGGATTCGCTGGACCGCGGGGCGCGCGCCGAACGCGAGGCGCGGGCGCGCGCGGAGCGGCGGCGCGCCCGTATGCGCCACGAGGCGGAGGTCGCGGCGGCGGTGGCGAACGGCACGCGGCAGCTGCTGGCGCACGTCGAGGCGTCGCTGCTGCGGGCGGAGGAGGAACGGGAGCGGGCCGAGGAGGCCAAGTCCGAGCGCGAGCGGGCGCTGGTCGCCGAGCGCAACCAGGGCCGCGAGCTCAAGGACGAGCTGGACAAGCTCACCGACTCCGTGCACCGCGGCGAGGTGCTGGGCGCGGAGAAGCGGCTCCGGATCGAGCAGCTGGAGACGAAGGCGCTGGAGGAGCTGGGCGTCGAACCGGCCGGTCTCATCAGCGAGTACGGCCCGGACCAGCCGGTGCCGCCGTCGCCGCCCGCCGAGGGCGAGGAGCTTCCGGAGGACCCGGAGCACCCGCGCAACCAGCCGGTGCCGTTCGTACGGGCGGAGCAGGAGAAGCGGCTGAAGGCGGCCGAGCGCGCGTACCAGAAGCTGGGGAAGATCAACCCGCTGGCGCTGGAGGAGTTCGCGGCGCTGGAGGAGCGGCACCAGTTCCTCAGCGAGCAGCTGGAGGATCTGAAGAAGACCCGGGCGGACCTCCTCCAGGTGGTGAAGGAGGTCGACGAGCGGGTCGAGCAGGTCTTCACGCAGGCGTACCACGACACGGCGCGCGAGTTCGAGGGCGTCTTCTCCCGGCTGTTCCCCGGCGGCGAGGGCCGGCTGGTCCTCACCGAGCCCGACGACATGCTGACGACCGGCGTCGACGTGGAGGCGCGCCCGCCGGGCAAGAAGGTCAAGCGGCTGTCGCTGCTGTCCGGCGGGGAGCGGTCGCTGACCGCCGTGGCGCTGCTGGTGTCGATCTTCAAGGCGCGGCCGAGCCCGTTCTATGTGATGGACGAGGTCGAGGCGGCGCTGGACGACACCAACCTGCAGCGGCTGATCAGGATCATGGAGGAGCTCAAGGACAGCTCCCAGCTCATCGTCATCACGCACCAGAAGCGGACGATGGAGGTCGGGGACGCGCTGTACGGGGTCTCCATGCAGGGCGACGGCGTCTCGAAGGTCATCAGCCAGCGGCTGAACTGATACCGCTCAGCTTCACTGAATGAACACAACCTGTAGGCGCGCGGGTGGCGTGGGTCTCGAGATGGGTCACGTTCAGCTATTGACTTAGAAACTTGAAGGAATAGTCTCTGCAACGTCGCTTTTACCTTCAACTGGTGACGGGCTGGCCAGGAGTGGCGCTCCGCCTCCACCAAGCGGAGGTGACACACACCCCCACCCCGGCGCCGCTGCCGGGCACCGCAGGAGCACTCTTGACCAGCACCACACCACTGGAGCCGGAGGCCGCCCGTGCCGCCCGGCCGCAGCAGCTCAGCCACGTCGTGTTCATCGCCGCCGCCGCGGCCATGGGCGGCTTCCTCTTCGGCTATGACAGCTCCGTCATCAACGGCGCCGTCGAGGCCATCCGGCACCGCTACGACGTCGGTTCGGAGGCACTGGCCCAGGTGATCGCGGCCGCCCTGATCGGCTGCGCCGCCGGCGCCGCGACCGCGGGCCGGCTCGCCGATCGCGTGGGGCGCATCCGCGTGATGCAGCTCGCCTCCGTGCTCTTCACCATCAGCGCGATCGGCTCCGCCCTGCCCTTCTCGCTCTGGGACCTCGCCATGTGGCGCGTCCTGGGCGGCGTCGCCATCGGCATGGCCTCGGTGATCGCGCCGGCGTACATCGCGGAGGTCGCCCCCGCCGCGTACCGCGGCCGTCTCGCCTCCTTCCAGCAGGCCGCCATCGTCATCGGCATCGCCGTCTCACAGCTCGTCAACTGGGGCATCCTCAACCTCGCCGACGGCGACCAGCGCGGCACCATCGCCGGCCTGGAGGCGTGGCAGTGGATGCTCGGCGTGATGGTCGTGCCCGCCGTGCTGTACGGGCTGCTGTCGTTCGCCATACCGGAGTCGCCCCGCTACCTCATCGCCGCCGGGCGCACCACCGAGGCCAAGCGGGTGCTCGCCGAGGTGGAGGGCACCGGGCAGGACCCCGACGCGCGGGTGGCCGAGATCGAGCGCGCGATGAACAGCGAGCACAAGCCGACGATCCGGGACCTGCTGAGCAGCCGCTACGGGCTGCTGCCGGTCGTCTGGATCGGCATCGGGCTCTCCGTCTTCCAGCAGCTCGTCGGCATCAACGTGATCTTCTACTACAGCGCGTCGCTGTGGCAGTCCGTCGGCATCGACCCGTCCGGCTCGTTCTTCTACAGCTTCACGACGTCGATCATCAACATCGTCGGCACCGTCATCGCGGTGCTCCTCGTGGACCGGATCGGCCGCAAGCCGCTCGTCCTCGTCGGCTCGGTGGGCATGGCGGTGTCACTCGGGCTCGCGGCGTGGGCCTTCTCGTACAAGACCGGGACCGGCACCGACATCTCGCTGCCGACGCTGCAGGGCAACGTCGCGCTCATCGCCGCCCACGCCTTCGTGCTCTTCTTCGCCCTGTCCTGGGGCGTGGTCGTCTGGGTGCTCCTGGGCGAGATGTTCCCGAACCGCATCCGCGCCGCCGCCCTCGGCGTCGCCGCCGCGGCGCAGTGGGTCGCCAACTGGCTGATCACCGTGAGCTTCCCGAGCCTGTCGGACTGGAACCTCTCGGGCGCGTACGTGATCTACACGGTCTTCGCCGTGCTCTCGATCCCCTTCATCCTCAAGTGGGTGCCGGAGACGAAGGGCAAGGCGTTGGAGGAGATGGGCTAATTCCCCGCCGTCCACTCCTCGGCACGGATACTGCCCCGGCTCACCCCGAGCCGGGGCAGTACGCGCGTCGGGCACTGGAATACTGGGCCGCGTTATGGAAATCGTCATCCTTGCTGTAGTCATCGCCGTGGTCGCGTTCCTCGCGATCTGCGGGCTCGTGATCACCGGTCGCAGGAAGAAGACCAGGGAATCCCGCGCCGCAGCCACGCCCGCCGCCACCACCACCGCGCCGCCCGCCGAGCCCCAAGTCGGCGAGGACGCGGAAACCGCGCTGGAAGAGCCGCGCAGAACGATCGAAGAGGTCGGCCTGCCGGACACCGAGACCGCCCCCGCCCCCGCGGCGCCCGAGATCGAGATCCCGGAGCCGTCCGCCGGCCGTCTCGTACGGCTCCGGGCGCGCCTCTCGCGCTCGCAGAACTCGCTGGGCAAGGGCCTGCTCACGCTGCTCTCCCGGGAGCGCCTGGACGAGGAGACCTGGGAGGAGATCGAGGACACCCTGCTCACCGCCGACGTCGGCGTCGCCCCCACGCAGGAGCTGGTGGAGGCGCTGCGGGAGCGCGTACGGGTGCTCGGCACGCGTACGCCCGAGGAGCTGCGCACGCTGCTCCGCGAGGAGCTGCTCAAGCTCGTCGGGCCGGACCTCGACCGGACCGTGCACACCGAGACCCGCGGCGCCGTGGACCGGCCCGGGATCGTGCTCGTCGTCGGCGTCAACGGCACCGGCAAGACCACCACCACCGGCAAGCTCGGCCGGGTGCTCGTCGCCGACGGCAAGTCCGTCGTCCTGGGCGCCGCGGACACCTTCCGCGCCGCCGCCGCCGACCAGCTGCAGACGTGGGGCGAGCGGGTGGGCGCCCGTACGGTACGCGGACCGGAGGGCGGTGATCCGGCGTCCGTCGCGTTCGAGGCGGTCAAGGAGGGCACCGACGCGAGCGCCGACGTCGTACTGATCGACACCGCCGGCCGGCTGCACACCAAGACCGGCCTGATGGACGAGCTCGGCAAGGTCAAGCGCGTCGTGGAGAAGCACGGCCCGGTGGACGAGGTGCTGCTGGTGCTGGACGCCACGACCGGGCAGAACGGGCTGGTGCAGGCACGGGTGTTCGCGGAGGTCGTGGACATCACCGGAATCGTGCTGACCAAGCTGGACGGCACCGCCAAGGGCGGCATCGTCGTGGCCGTGCAGCGCGAACTGGGCGTGCCGGTCAAGCTGGTGGGCCTCGGCGAGGGCGCCGACGATCTGGCGCCGTTCGAACCGGCGGCCTTCGTGGACGCGTTGATCGACGGGGAGTGAACGCGCGGCGGACGGCGCGGCGGCATCCCGGCCGCGCCCCGCGCGCGGGCTTACGGCGGGGCGTACGGCGTCGGGATGCGCGGCGGGCGTACGGCGCGGGTGTGCGGAAGGGCGTACGGCGTGCGGTTCAGGCCGCCGAGCGGTGGCACACGTACGCGAGCGTGCCCAGCAGCAGCCGTGCCTCCGGCGGATGGGCCGCGCCCTCCAGGGTCGGCGGCCGCAGCCAGTGCACCGGGCCGAGCCCGCCGAGGTCGGACGGCGGCGCCGTGATGTGGTCGCCGGGGCCGAGCCCTCGCAGGTCGAGGCGCGAGTCGTCCCAGCCCATGCGGTAGAGCAGCCGGGGGAGTTCGGCGGCGGCGCCCGGCGCCACCAGGAACCACGCGCGGCCGTGCGGAGTGGCCGCGACCGGGCCCAGCGGCAGGCCCATGCGCTCCAGCCGCGCGAGGGCGTGCCGGCCTGCGGCCTCGGACACCTCGATGACGTCGAACGTACGCCCCGCGGGCAGCAGCAGCGCCGCGCCCGGCACCTGCGACCAGGCGGCGGAGGCCTCGTCCAGGGTGGCGCCCGCGGGCACCTCCAGCGACGGGTCCAGCGGGTGTGCGCCCGGCGCGGCACAGTCGTCCACGCCGCACGAGCAGCGCGTACGTCCGCCGGTGCGCGCCGCGCGTGCGCCCGGCACCACGGACCAGCCCCACAGGCCGGCGTACTCCGCGACGGCCGTGCACTCCGACGCCCGGCTGCGCCGCCGGGAGCCGGGGCGCAGCTCGCGGAGCTCCCGGATGTCCCGGATGCCACTGCCGAGGGCGCCGATCGTGAACCCCATGTTTCCTCCAACGGGTCCCACATGCCGATGGTTACGACCAGACTGCGGACAGTGACTGCCCGAGCTCAACCGTGCTGCTCGTCCCCGGTGTCAAGTCAATCGTGGGATGCTGTCGAAAGGTTCATTCGATGGGGTGGCGAATGGTGGCGATTCTGAAAACGGCCTCGCGCGGCGGGTGATCGTGGGGTTACTTTCGGTACACACAGCGGCGAGAAGCCCAGCGCACGCGTATGCCGGAGGCAACACGCGGGGCGGGGCCGGATGGGGGCGTTACCCGTGAGCGGCAGCGGCGGCAGCGGTGGTAGCGCGAGCGAAAAGCGTCCGAACGAGCAGCTGGGTTCGTGGTTTGTCCGAAGCGGCTGGTCCAAGGGCGAGTTGGCGCGCCAGGTGAACCGGCGCGCCCGCCAGCTGGGCGCGCACCACATCAGCACGGACACCTCGCGGGTGCGCCGCTGGCTGGACGGCGAGCAGCCGCGCGAGCCCATACCGCGCATCCTCTCCGAGCTGTTCTCCGAGCGCTTCGGCTGCGTCGTCGCCGTCGAGGATCTGGGCCTGCGCCCGGCGCGTACGTCCCCGGCGGCCTCCGGCATCGATCTGCCCTGGGCCGCCCCGCAGACGGTGATGATGATCAGCGAGTTCTCGCGCAGCGACCTGATGCTGGGGCGGCGCGGCTTCCTCGGCACCTCGCTGGCGATGTCCGCCGGACAGGCCCTGATCGAGCCCATGCAGCGCTGGCTGGTGCCCACCCCGGCCGCCCCCGCGCACGCGACCGCGCCCGGCGCGCCCCCGGACGCGCAGCCCGTGCAACTCCCCGCGCAGGAACGGCCGTCGGGCGGCGGCGGCGCCGGCGGCGGGTCGCGGCGCGCCGCGCGGCTGTCCGTGCCGGAGCTGGAACTGCTCGAGCAGACCACCGTGATGTTCCGCCGCTGGGACGCGCAGTGCGGCGGCGGCCTGCGCCGCAAGGCCGTGGTCGGACAGCTGCACGAGGTGACCGACCTGCTGCAGGAGTCCCACGCGGAGCCCGTCACCCGCCGCCTGTTCCGGGTGACCGCCGAACTGGCCGAGCTGGCCGGCTGGATGACGTACGACATCGGGATGCAGCCGACGGCGCAGAAGTACTTCGTGCTGGCCCTGCACGCGGCGAAGGAGGCCGGCGACCGGCCGCTGGGCTCGTACGTCCTCTCCGACATGAGCCGCCAGATGATCCATCTCGGGCGCCCCGAGGACGCGTTGGAGCTGATCCACCTCGCGCAGTACGGCAGCCGCGAGGGCGCCACGCCGCGTACGCAGTCGATGCTGCACGCCATAGAGGCGCGGGCGTACGCGAACATGGGGCAGCCCGGCAAGTGCAAGCGGGCCGTGCGGATGGCCGAGGACACGTTCGAGGACATCGACCCCGGCGACGACGACCCGGACTGGATCCGCTTCTTCTCGGCCGGGGAGCTGCACGCCGAGAACGCCCACTCGTACCGCGACCTCGCGTACTCCGCGGGCCGCAGCCCCACGTACGCCTCGCTCGCGGAGCCCGCGATGGAGCGCGCCATCGAGCTGTTCCGGCAGGAGGCGGCGGAGGCCGAGGGCGGCGGGCACCAGCGCTCGTTCGCGCTCAACCTGATCGGCATGGCCAGCGTGCACCTGCTGCAGAACGACCCCGAGCGGTGCGCCGACCGGACCTCGGAGGCGATGGACGTCGCCCGGCGGCTGCGCTCGGAGCGGGTGAACAACCGGATCCGCAAGACCGCCGCGACGGCGGCGCGCGATTTCGGGCAGGTGCCCGCGGTCGCCCGGCTGACCGAGCGGCTGGCCCGTGAGCTGCCGGAAGAGGAGTCCGCGCTGGCGGGCTGAACCGCCGCGCGGCCGTCCGTTCATCCAGGCGTAACAACGCGCGCGTCTTCGTCACCGCGGTGAAACACCTCGCGGCACCGGCCGAAACGGGGCCTCGGGATTCTGTGGCGCAATCCGGCCCATCAGATCCTGCCCCCAACGGGTCGTTACACCGAGGAGACGTCCACATTGAACGGCGCGGATACCGCCTTCGTACTGATCAGCGCAGCGCTGGTCATGGTGATGACGCCCGGCCTCGCCTTCTTCTACGGCGGCATGGTCCGGGTCAAGAGCGCACTCAACATGCTCATGATGTCCTTCGTCTCGCTGGGCATCGTCAGCGTCCTTTGGGTGCTGTACGGATACTCGCTTGCCTTCGGCTCCGACAACGGCGGAGTCATCGGCAACTTCGACCACATCGGCCTCAAGGGCATCGACGTCACGACGCTCACGGACGGCAAGGAAGGCATTCCGGTCTTCGCGTTCGTCTTCTTCCAGCTGATGTTCGCCGTGCTCACGCCCGCCCTGATGAGCGGTGCGCTGGCGGACCGGGTGAAGTTCAGCGCGTGGGCGCTGTTCATCGCGCTCTGGGTGACGTTCGTCTACTTCCCGGTCGCGCACTGGGTGTGGGCTGAGGGCGGCTGGCTGTTCGAGCTGGAGGTCATCGACTTCGCGGGCGGCACCGCCGTCCACATCAACGCGGGCATCGGCGCGCTCGCCGCCGTCCTCGTCATCGGCAAGCGCATCGGCTTCCGCAAGGACGCGATGCGCCCGCACAGCCTGCCGCTGGTGATGCTCGGCGCGGCGCTGCTGTGGTTCGGATGGTTCGGCTTCAACGCGGGCTCCGCGCTGGCCGCCGACGGCACGGCCGCCACCATGGCGCTCAACACGCAGGTCGCCACGGGCGCCGCGATGCTCGGCTGGCTGGCGTACGAGCGGGTGCGGCACGGCGCGTTCACCACCCTCGGCGCCGCGTCCGGTGCCGTCGCCGGGCTGGTCGCGATCACGCCGTCCGGCGCGCACGTCAACGCGATGGGCGCCATCCTGATCGGCCTGGCCGCCGGGGCGCTCTGCTCGTGGGCCGTGAGCCTCAAGTTCAAGCTGGGCTACGACGATTCGCTCGACGTCGTCGGTGTGCACCTGGTCGGCGGTGTCGTCGGCACGCTGCTGGTCGGCGTCCTCGCCATCGACGGCGTGGGCGGCGCGAGCCAGCTCGGCAAGCAGGCGGTCGGTGCGTTCTCGGTGATGGCGTTCTCGTTCGTGGTCTCCTGGCTGCTGGCCCGGCTGGTGCAGGCCACGGTCGGCTTCCGCGCCGCGGAGGACGACGAGGTGGCCGGTCTCGACCAGGCGTTCCACGCGGAGACGGCGTACGACTCGAGCGCGGCGGGCGGTTCGGCCGCGCGTGGCACCGCTCCGGTGCACGGCGCCGCGGGCAGCGAGACGGGCAAGCAGACCAGGAAGGTGGACGCGTGAAGCTCATTACGGCGGTCATCAAGCCGCACCGGCTGGAAGAGGTCAAGGAAGCGCTGCAGGCGTTCGGCGTGCAGGGCCTCACGGTCACCGAGGCCAGCGGGTACGGGCGCCAGCGCGGCCACACCGAGGTCTACCGGGGCGCGGAGTACACCGTCGACCTGGTGCCCAAGGTGCGGATCGAGGTGCTGGCCGAGGACGAGGATGCCGAGCAGCTGATCGAGGTGGTGGTGAAGGCGTCCCGTACCGGCAAGATCGGCGACGGCAAGGTGTGGAGCCTGCCGGTCGACACGGCGGTACGGGTGCGGACCGGCGAGCGTGGCCCGGACGCCCTCTGACGTGGCGCCCAGGGACTACGCGACGGCCCGGCGGCGCCTCCTGCGGGGCACGGCGCGGCCGGGGCCGTCGCGCCGTGCCGAGCTGTCCCGGCTGACCGACCACTGGCTGGCCGGCCTGTTCGGCGGGGCGCGGCCCGGCGCCGCCCTCGTCGCCACCGGCGGGTACGGGCGCGGCGAGCTGTCGCCGCGCAGCGACTTCGACCTGCTGCTCCTGCACGACGGCAGCACCGGCTCGGCGGAGCTCGCCGAGCTGGCCGACCGGATCTGGTACCCGGTGTGGGACCTGGGCATCGCCCTGGACCACTCCGTACGGACGCCGGCCGAGGCGCGCAAGACCGCGGACGAGGACCTCAAGGTGCAGCTGGGACTGCTCGACGCCCGCCATCTGGCCGGCGACCCCGCGCTCACCTCCGCGCTGCGTACGGCGGTGCTGGCGCGGTGGCGGGCCCAGGCGCCGCGCAGGCTGCCGGAGTTGCACGAGCTGTGCCGCGAACGGGCGGACCGGCACGGGGAGTTGCGGTTCCTGCTCGAACCGGACCTGAAGGAGGCGCGCGGCGGCCTGCGCGACGCCACCGCGCTCCGCGCCGTCGCCGCCTCCTGGCTGGCGGACGCCCCCCGCGAGGGCCTGGAACAGGCCCGCCGCACGCTCCTCGACGTGCGCGACGCGCTTCAGCTCGCCACCGGCCGGGCCGGCGACCGGCTGTCGCTCCAGGACCAGGACCAGGTCGCGGCCGACCTCGGGCTGCTGGACGCGGACACGCTGCTGCGGCAGGTGTACGAGGCGGCGCGCACCCTCTCGTACGCCGGCGACGTCACCTGGCGCGAGGTCGGCCGGGTGCTGCGCGGCCGCTCAGGGCGGCAGCGCCTGCGCGGCCTGCTGGGCGCCCGCGGCGGCGCGCGCCAGGAGCGTACGCCGCTGGCGGACGGTGTCGTCGAACACGACGGCGAGGCCACCCTCGCCCGTACGGCGCGCCCCGAACGCGACCCGGTGCTCCCCCTGCGCGCAGCCGCTGCCGCCGCGCAGGCCGGGCTGCCGCTGACGCTGCCGACCGTACGGCGGCTCGCGCAGGCGGCGCCGCCGCTGCCGGTGCCGTGGCCGGCGGAGGCGCGGCAGGAGTTCGTACGGCTGCTCGGCGCGGGCCGGGCGACCGTACCGGTGTGGGAGGCCATGGAGGACGCCGGGCTGGTCACGGTGCTGCTGCCGGACTGGGACCGCGTACGGTGCCGCCCGCAGCGGAACCCCGTGCACACCTGGACCGTCGACCGGCACCTGGTCGAGACCGCCGTACGCGCCTCCGCGCTCACCCGCCGCGTGCAGCGGCCCGACCTGCTGCTGGTCGCCGCGCTGCTGCACGACATCGGCAAGGGCTGGCCGGGCGACCACTCCGTGGTGGGCGCGACCATCGCGCGGGACATGGCGGCCCGTATCGGCTTCGAGCCCGCCGACGTGGACGTGCTGGGCACGCTCGTACGGCACCACCTGCTGCTCGTGGAGACCGCGACGCGCCGCGACCTGGACGACCCGGCGACCGTCGAGTCGGCCGCCGAGGCGATCGGCGCCCCCGGCACCCTGGAACTGCTGCGCGCGCTCACCGAGGCCGACGCCCTCGCCACCGGGCCCGCCGCCTGGTCGGCCTGGCGCGGCGGGCTGGTGGCCGACCTGGTGAAGCGGGTGGGCGCGGTGCTCGCGGGCGGCGCGGCCGACGCGGGGGCCGAGCCGTACGAGCCGACGGCGGAGACCGAACGGCTCGCCCTGGACGCGTGGCGCACCGGCGGGCCCGCGCTCGTGCTGCATACGGGGGCGGAGCCGGAGGGCGCGGACGGTGCGGAGGGCGCGCCGGGCGCCCCGGGCGGCGAACCCGCCGGTGCCGAGCTGCTCGTCGCGCTGCCCGAGCGGCCGGGCGTACTGCCCGCCGTGGCGGGCGTACTGGCCCTGCACCGGCTCACCGTGCGCGCCGCGGAGCTGCGGCGGCTGCCGCTGCCGGCGGAGGTCACCGAGCCGGGCGGCGGGGACGCCGGGGACGGCGCGCACGTCGGGAACGGCCCCTCCGTGCTGTTGCTGAGCTGGCGGGTCGCCGCCGAGTACGGTGCGCTGCCCGAGCCCGACCGGCTGCGGGCTGATCTCGTACGCGCCCTCGACGGCGCCCTGGACGTCGCCGCGCGGCTCGGCGAGCGGGAGGCCGCGTACCGCAGACCCCGCGGCCGTACGTCCGAGGCGCCGCCCGCGCGCGTGACCGTCGCGGCCACCGGGTCGCAGCTCGCGACGGTGATCGAGGTGCGCGCGCAGGACGCGCCGGGGCTGCTGTTCCGCGTCGCCCGTACGCTGGAGCGTGCGCGGGTGACGGTGCGCAGCGCACACGTCAGTACGCTCGGGGCCAACGCCGTCGACGCCTTCTACGTCACCGGCCCCGAGGGCGCTCCGCTGCCCGCGACGGAAGCCTCCGAGCTGGCACGGGAGCTGGAACGGGCGCTGACCGGCTGACCGTGGCCGACCAGGGATGACCGCTTGCCCCGCAAGGCGGATACCCTTGGGGGTCGACTGCCCGCATGACATCCGACCCGAAGGATCCGCGACCGCCGTGTTCGACACTCTTTCCGATCGCCTCGCAGCGACCTTCAAGAACCTCCGGGGCAAGGGCCGCCTCACAGAGGCCGATATCGACGTCACGGCGCGCGAGATCCGTATCGCCCTCCTGGAGGCGGACGTCGCGCTGTCCGTCGTCCGCGCCTTCATCAAGCAGGTCAAGGAGCGCGCCCTCGGGGCCGAGGTCTCGCAGGCGCTGAACCCGGCCCAGCAGGTCATCAAGATCGTCAACGAGGAGCTCATCAGCATCCTCGGCGGCGAGACCCGCCGGCTCCGGTTCGCCAAGAACCCGCCGACCGTGATCATGCTGGCCGGTCTGCAGGGCGCGGGCAAGACGACCCTGGCCGGGAAGCTGGGGCGCTGGCTGCAGCAGCAGGGCCACACCCCGATGCTGGTCGCTTGCGACCTCCAGCGCCCGAACGCCGTCAACCAGCTCGCGGTCGTCGCCGAGCGCGCGGGCGTCGCCGTCTTCGCCCCGGAGCCCGGGAACGGCGTCGGCGACCCGGTCCAGGTCGCCAAGGACTCGATCACGCACGCCCGTGAGAAGCAGCACGACGTGGTGGTCGTCGACACCGCCGGCCGGCTCGGCATCGACCAGGAGCTGATGCAGCAGGCCGCGGACATCCGGGACGCGGTGAGCCCGGACGAGATCCTGTTCGTCGTGGACGCGATGATCGGCCAGGACGCGGTCACGACGGCCGAGGCGTTCCGGGACGGCGTCGGCTTCGACGGCGTCGTGCTGTCCAAGCTCGACGGCGACGCGCGCGGCGGTGCCGCGCTGTCGGTGGCGCAGGTCACCGGCAAGCAGATCATGTTCGCCTCGAACGGCGAGAAGCTGGACGACTTCGACGCGTTCCACCCGGACCGCATGGCGTCCCGCATCCTCGGCATGGGCGACATGCTCACCCTGATCGAGAAGGCCGAGCAGACCTTCAGCCAGCAAGAGGCCGAGAAGATGGCGGCCAAGCTGGCGAAGGGACCGAAGGAGTTCACGCTCGACGACTTCCTGGCGCAGATGGAGCAGGTCCGCAAGATGGGCTCCATCTCCAAACTGCTCGGCATGATGCCCGGCATGGGCCAGATGAAGGACCAGATCAACAACCTGGACGAGCGCGACGTCGACCGTACGGCCGCCATCATCAAGTCCATGACGCCCGGCGAGCGCGCCGAGCCGACGCTGATCAACGGGTCCCGGCGGGCGCGTATCGCCAAGGGCTCCGGCGTGGATGTCAGCGCGGTGAAGAACCTGGTGGAGCGGTTCTTCGAGGCCCGCAAGATGATGTCCAAGATGGCCCAGGGCGGCGGCATGCCGGGGATGCCCGGGATGCCGGGCATGGGCGGCGGCGGTGCCACGAAGAAGAAGGGCAAGCCGCAGAAGAAGGCCAAGGGCAAGCGCCAGTCCGGGAACCCGATGAAGCGCAAGCAGGAGGAGCAGGCCGCGGCCGAGCGGCGGGCCGCCGCGCAGGCGGGCGGCGCGTTCGGGCTGCCGGGCGCGGGGGAGGACCCCGGGGACTTCGAGCTGCCGCAGGAGTTCAAGGACATCCTGCCGCCGAAGTGAGCGGGCCCGAGCCGGGCTGAGGGGCGCGGCGGTGGATGATGTGACACATGCGCGTATACATCCGCCCCCCGCGGCCCGAGGACGAGCGGGCGTACAGCGAGGCCGTCGTGCGTTCGGCCGACCACCTCAGCCCGTGGAACCCGGTGGAGCCGGACGGCCTCCCCGACCTGCTGCGGCGGCAGGGCGCGACACTGCGCTCGTTCATGATCCTCAACCGGGACGACGACGGCCTGGTCGGCCGCGTCAACGTCGCCAACATCGTCCGCGGCCGCTTCCTCAACGCCTCGCTCGGCTACGACAGCTACGTCCCGTACGCGGGTACCGGCCGCATGACGGAGGGGCTGCGGCTCATCGTCGACCGGTGCTTCGCGGCCGGGCCCGACGGGCTCGGGCTGCACCGCCTGGAGATCAACGTCCAGCCGGAGAACGAACGGTCCCTCGCGATGGCCAAACGCCTCGGCTTCCGGCACGAGGGCTTCTCCCCGCGCATGCTCTACCTCAACGACGCCTGGCGCGACCACGAGCGCTTCGCCCTCACGGCGGAGGAGTGGCCGGGGGCGGGCGCCTGAGCGCGGGGCGGCCTCGGCAGCGCGTAACGGGCAGTGGTTTACCGCCCGTTGCCCCGGCTACCCGGCGCGGTGACAAGCCAGTTACCCGACAGAGCCGGAGGTGGACAGCCGTGTCCACAGTCCTGACCGTCGTCCTGATCGCCGTGGTCGCCGTCGCCGTCGCGGGCGTCCTCTACGGGGTGCGCAGCCGCCGCGGCGCCCGGAGCCGCGAACTCCGGCAGCACTTCGGGCCCGAGTACGAGCGGGTGCTCGAGCGCCACGGCGGCGACACGGAGGCGGCCGACCGCGAACTCGGCGACCGTATGGACGAGTACGGCACCCTCAACCCGACGCCGCTCGCCTTCGGCGCGGACGACGCGTACCTGTCCCGCTGGACCACCGTCCAGGAGCGGTTCGTCGCCTCGCCGCAGCAGGCGGTGAACGAGGCGGACGCGCTGCTGGCCCAGCTGGCGGCGGACCGCGGGTTCCCGGCCGCAGGCCAGCACGACCGCCAGTTCGAGGCGCTCTCCGTGCACTACCCGCTGCAGGCCGACGGGCGCCGGCTGCTGCACGCGGCGGCGCTCGGGCAGCTGGGCACCGAGCAGCTGCGGGAGGCCATGGTGCGCGGCCGGGCGCTGTTCGACGCGCTGCTCGACGACGGGCGGCGGGAGCGGAACCCCGCCCGGCACCGTACGGGCCCGGTCGGCGAGACGGGGCCCGCCGGGCCGGCGCGCGTCACGGGCGAGAAGGAGTAGCCGCGCGCACGGGACCGGCCCGGACCGCACGTCGGTGGCGGGTTCACAGCAGCGGCGACCCGCTGCCCAGCACGTCCGGGCCGAGGCCCAGGGCCCGTGCGGCTGTCGCGCCGACATCCGCCAGCGTGGCGGCGTCCGGCAGCCGTACGGCGCCCTCCGCCCCCGGCCTGTGGATGAGCACCGGCACGAACTCCCGTGTATGGTACGCGTGTCCGGCCGTCGGGTCATTGCCGTGGTCGCCCGTGACGATGAGCCGGTCGCCCGGCGCGTCCAGCAGGCGCGTCAGCTCGGCGAGCCCCGTGTCCACGCGTGCCAGGACTGCGCCGAAGCGCGCGGGGTCCTGCTGGTGCCCGGCCAGGTCCGTCTCCTGCGCGTTCGCGACGACGAGCGCGTGCCCGCCGGGCGCGGCCTCCCGTACGGCCTCCAGCGTGTGCTCCAGCACCTCCCCGGTGCGTACGGCGGGCCTGCGCTGCGCCGCGTCACAGGCCAGGATGTCGGCCGCCTTGCCCACCAGCCGTACGGGCACGCCCGCGCGCGCGGCGGCCTCCGGGAGCTGCCGGGTGTGGTCCAACGGCGCGCCCAGGTGCTGCACTTGGAGGCCGTCGTTGCGGTAGAAGCCGGTGGCCGGGGTGTCCAGCCCGACGGTGCCACCGTCCCCGTGCCGTACGCTCCGCGCCAGCGGCTCGTCCGCGTGCCCGCCCACCGCGATCACCCGTGCGACGGGTGCCATTTCGCGCACCGTACGGGCGATGGCGAGGATGGTGTCGAACGGCGCGTCCGACAGCCGTCCGGACACGTTCCAGTTGACGCCGGGGTCGGCCTCCAGGCTGTCGTGCACGAGCACCGCGCCGTCCACCTCCAACAGCGGCTCGCCGGACAGGCGCGCCACGCGGTGGCCGGCGGCCTCCAGGGCGGCGGTCACCTCCGGAAGGTGCGTGCCGAGCCGGGCGACGGTCACGGCGCTGAAGTCGGCGCCCATCATGGTCTGGTGGCCCGCGTACGTGTCCGCGCCGCGGTACCCGAGCGCCGCCCTGCCGTACGCGGCGGGCAGCGCCGCCCGTTCCGCCAGGTCCGGGTGCGGGCGCAGCGCGCCCAGCCCGAGGGCGGCGAAGGCGGGCAGCCGCAGGGGCGTGCCGTTCACCGCGCGCCAGTGGTCGAGGGTGTGCGCGAGGGTGTCGGCTTTCCGGTCGCCGGGGCGCAGTTCGCCCGCGTCGGGCATCGCGCCGACGCCCAGCCCGTCGACGACGAGGATGACGGTCCTGCTCATACGGCCCTGCCCAGCGCGTCGTACAGCCCCGTCAGCCGCGGCGTACCGGACGACAGACCGGCCACCACCGCGACGGTGCTCCTGGTGACGAAGATCTGCGTGCGGAACGCGAGCACGGCCGTGTCGCCCGCCCGTACGTCCGCGCCCGGCGGCGGGGCATCGAGCAGCCGGTAGTAGTCGATGTTCTCGGCGGGCGCGTCCTGCACGCGCAGCCGCAGCCCGGTGCGCGGCAGCAGCGCGTCCGCTATGCCCGAGCGGGGGTAGAAGCCGCCGCCGTGCACCGCCGGGCGGCCGTCGGCGAGGGTGTGCGCGACCTCGGTGACGTACACGTAGCCGGGCGCCTCCGGCTGCCCCGCGTCCACGGCGTGCAGGGGCGTCGTCCCGGTCAGCGCGTGGCCGGGCTCGCCGTGGGTGGCGCCCAGTTCGGCCAGGAGCGGCAGCGTGGCCATGCAGGTGGCGCTCGGCGCGCTCAGCTTCAGCCCGGTGTGTCCGCGGCCCGCGAGGAGATCCCGGGCCTTGAGGGCGAGGCCGAAGTTCGGGGTGGGCCGCGGCTCACCGGTGTCCGCGTCGCACAGGAGGCACGGGAACGCGGTCACCCCGGCGAGCCGTATGCCCGGCAGCTCCTCGGCCGCCGCCGCGAACGCGTCCAGCCGGTCCAGCGGCACCCCGCCCTCCTGCCCGGGGTAGCCCGCGCCCGGCGCGCCCTCCAGCCGTACGAGCACGTCCTGTACGAGCCCCAGCCGCCGTGCGGCGTCGGACACGGCGCGGGCGTTGTCCAGATCGAAGACGGTGACCGCCTCCGGGCGCCAGCCCAGCATCTCCGGCAGCGCGCGCTCCGGTACGCGTACGAGGTGGCCGAGGTTGCCGGGGCGCGCGCCCGCGGCGTGCAGCGTGCGTGCCTCCGCCGCGTCGATGGCCGCGGACTTCGGCAGGTGGCGGGCGATGGCGCGGATCAGCTCGGGGTTGCGGCCGAGCTGCTTGACGACGAACCACAGGGTCAGGCCGAGCCGTTCGGCCTCGGCGGCGAGCAGCGCCGCGTTGGCCTCGACGGCGTCGCGGTCCACGACGTACGTGTCCGGCGGGATGGCGCCGTCCCCGTGCAGCGCGGCGGCGGTCTCGGCCAGCCGCGGGTTCCGGGTGAGGACGGTGTCGAGGAACACGGTCAGTCAGTCCTTGCTCTCGGGGTTCGGGGTGCTGTGCTCAGGAGGTGCTTTCGGGGGGCGCGTCAGGTGGGCGGCATCAGGTGGGCGGCCCGTCCGCGTCAGGCCCGTACGTGTCCGGCTCGGGGCCGCCGCTGTCGGCGCCCAGGTCGCGCAGGGCGCGCCGGAGGATGTCCAGGACGAGGCCGGCGCCCGCGCGCATCGGGTTGATCCGTACGGTCCAGTCGGCCAGCGCGGGGGAGTCGTCGAGGGACGACGAGGAGAGCCGGTAGAACAGCGGCGCCACCTCGTAGCGGGAGTTGGCGCCGACGGGGTACGGCGCGGCGCCGTAACGCGCCGCCGCCGCGGGCAGTTCGCGCGCGACGGGCCGGTGCAGCCGTACGAGCAGGCAGCGGTCCTGCACGTTGGCGAGCCGCACCTCCGCGACGCCGGGCACCTCGCCCGCGGCGAGCCGTTCGGCGGCCTCGGCGCCCTCCCGCGACTGGAGCGACCACATCACCGGTACGTGCGTCAGCGCGCGCAGCGCGTCCAGCGCCTGGTGGCCCTGGACCTGGCCGCCGCCGGAGTAGTTGTCCGCGCGCACCCGTCCGACGAGTTCGCCGGTGCCGACGACCGCGCCGACGCCCTCCGGGCCGTGCAGCTTGAACAGCGAGAAGCAGGAGGCGTCGGCGCCGAGTTCGACTCCGGAGGCGGGGACGCGCAGCACGGCGTAGTTGTCGTCCACCACCGTCCGTACGCCCGCCGCACGGCAGGCCGCCAGCACCTCGCCCGGGTCGTACGCGTCGGCCAGCCGCTGCCGCGAGTGCTGCACGTACGCGTACCGGAAGCTGCCGGAGCCGAGCGCGTCGGCGAGCTCCGTACGGTCGTTGAAGTCCACCTCCGCCGGCTGCACGCCGAGGCCGCGCAGCGTCACGGCGGTGGTGCGGTAGACCGGCGCCCGGTGGATGAGCAGCGGCTCACCGGGGCGCAGCGCGGCGCCGAGCGCCGCCCGGATCGCCCCGGTGCCCGCGCCCTGCACGAGGGCGGCGTCCTCCGCGCCGAAGAAGTCGGCGAGAACGGCCTCCGCGCGCGCGGTCGTTCGCGGGCGCCCGTGCCCGGGCACGACACCCGCGTCCGCGGCGAACAGCTGCTCCCCCTCGAAGTGCCGTGCGACGCACTCCAGCAGCCTGTGCTGCCGCGCCACCGCGTCCTCCAGCGGGACGGTGGCCAGCGGGTGGGTCCGCGGCAGGCGCGGAGGCGCGCCGGCAGCTGCGTCCTGGGGTGCGCTCGTCATGTCGGCTCCTTGCTCAGTGGTGTCGGCGGAGCATCGTCGACGGCGTCGTCCGTGCCTGTCGCCCCCGTCAGGAAGCGCAGCGGGTTGCGCCTGGTCAGCAGGTCGATCACGGCGTCGTCCGCGCCCGCCGCGCGCAGTCTGGGCAGGAAGGCGCGGAAGAGGTGCCCGTAGCCCGGTCCTCCCTCGCCGCGCAGATACGCGTGCCGCGAGACGTCGCAGCTCAGCAGCACCCGGTCGGCGTGGCCCGCCTCCAGCAGCGCGAGCAGCAGGCGCAGCCTGGTGGCGTCGCTCTGGTACTTCTCCTTGCCGACGGTGTCGAACGCCACGTACGCGCCCGACGCGGCCAGCGCCCGGTGCGTACCGGCGTCGTCCAGCAGGTCCTGATGCCCCAGGCACACCCGGTGCGGCGGCAGCCCCGCCGCCGTCAGCAGCTCCAGCTGCGCCGTGCCGCCCCGGCCCAGCTGCGCGTGCGTGGCCACCGACAGGCCGGTCTCCAGCGCGGCGTGCGCGGCGGCCGTGAGCACCCGGCGCTCCGTCCCGCTGGGCGCGTCGCCGTGGCTGCCGATCTCGCCCAGCACGCCGGGCCGTACGCCGGTGCCGTCGAGGCCGCCGGCGGCCTCCTCCACCAGTACGCGGGTCAGCTCCTCCGTACCGGCGTCCGCGGTCCCCGGCGGATGGAACGGCTCGTAGTACCAGCCGGTGGCCGCCACCACCGGCACCCCGCTCTCCGCCGAGATCCGCGCCAGCGCCCACGGGTCGCGGCCCATGCCGCGGCAGGTCTGCTCGACGACGAGGCCGAGCCCGTACTCCGCGCGCAGGGCGGCCAGTTCGGCCGTGACGGGCGCCGCGTGCCGTACGGGGTCGAGTACGGCGTCCGGATCGCCCTCGCGGGACAGGTCCAGGGCGAGGTGCTCGTGGGGGAGCACCGGGCCCCGTACGAGGGCGGGGGGACGGGGACCGGTGACGGTCCGCAGGTCGTGCATGGGGTGCGCTGCCTTCCTGGCGTGCTTTCCCGGCGGTGCGCCGGGGGTTCCGGCGGTCAGCCCTTGACCGGGGTGAACAGGTCGAGCCAGTAGAGGAGGTTGAGGAGGACGCCGCCGACGAGGACGGCGGCGGGCGCGGCGGCCATCCGTACGACGACGCGGCCCATCGCCTCGTTCAGCAGGTAGAGCCCGCCGACGATCATGATGCCGAGGCCGCCGCCCATGGTGTTGGCGGCCATCAGGGAGCCGAACAGGATGGCCAGCCACAGGCTTTCGCTGATCGCGTTCCGCAGGTGCTCGGAGGAGTCCCGTACGGACGGCAGCCGGCCGAGGACCTTGCCGAGGTACGACAGCGCCAGCACCTCGACGGCGAACACCAGCGCGCCGGCGAGCACCGCGAGCCAGGGGCTGGGCAGGAGGTAGCCGATCGGGTAGACGAGCGTGAACCCGGCGATGGCGTACGCGCCCGAGGCCAGCGCCGTGGTGGCGATCAGCGGGATGAAGCCGAACACGCGGTAGAAGTCGACCTGCGCCGCTTCCGCGTATTCGCCCTTGGCGATCAGGAAGCTGGTGGCCTCGCCGCCGCCGAAGACGTGCATCTGCGCGAGGAGGCACACGCCCGCGCCGAGCGCCATGTACAGCGGCAGATACCGCCGTATCCGCGCCGCGCTCGCGCTGAACAGCGAGTTCATCGGGTCGTCGGCGGCGTCCCCGGCGGCCTCGGTGTCGCCGGCCGCCGCTGCCTTCGCCTTCTCCGCGCGGTCGAGCCGCCGCTGGTTCAGGTCCTTCTGGACGGCGAAGCCGATCAGGATCAGCACGCCCACGGCCATTGCCACGGCGCCGGGGAAGATGTCCGGCCACGCCTTCATCGTGACCACGACCAGGGCCAGTTCGACGACGCCCGCGATGCCGCCCCGCAGCCGGCCGAACTGCTTGGTGATGGCCAGCACCGGGAACAGCGTGAACAGGAACAGGATCGGCGTCGACATCTCCTGCATCGCCGTCAGGAAGTCGACGGGCAGCTCGTGCGCGAGGTCGTTGGCCCCGCCCAGCCCGAAGACGACGACCGCGCCCCAGGCACCGCCGAGCAGCGGCGCCAGCCACTTCTTGGGCGAGAGGATGCCGAGCACGTCGGTCGGCAGGAACAGCAGCCAGGGGTTGAGCACGCCGCTGGCCAGCGCCATCGGCGCGCCGAGCCCGAAGATGAACCCGGCGGACAGCCCGAACGCCACGGCGGTGGTGGCGGTGCGGGTCGTACGGCCCTGGATGAAGTCGAGCATGAACGGCCGTACGCCGTCGTTGAACACGGCGAGCGCCATGTGCGAGATGAACGCGGTGAGCGCGCACAGCGCGATGACCGTGAGCTGCTGTCCGAGCGAGAAGTCGAGGCTCTTGCTTCCGGCCTCCGCCGTGCTGGCCAATATGGTGCTCACGGACTGCTCCTTCATGCCTTCGTGGCCGGGGACCTGGCCGGGATCGGGGAGTGGGGTGCTGCGGTGCCGCGCGGGGACGCGTTGCGAGGGCTGGTTGCGGGGGCCGGGGGTGCGGCGGGTCCCGCGTGGGGACGGGGCCGCGGCGGGCGGCGTACGCCAGGGGGTGCGCCTACGTCAGGCGTGCGCGTACGTCAGGCGGCGCGCGCGGCGATCGCGCGGGCGAGTACGGGAGTGGTGTCGGCGATCTGGTCCATGCCGAAGCCGAAGACCTTCTTGCCGCTGTCCAGCAGCGAGTTGACCTCGTCCTCGCTGGGCACCGAGCGGCCGAAGGTGTGGCAGACGTCGCTGCCCAGCAGCCCGAGGAGCAGGCCGAGGGAGGCGCCCGCGCCGGTGTGGCAGGTGCCGAGGTAGTAGTCGGCCTGTCCGGCGCGGAGCTTCATCGCCGCGTCCATGTCGCTGGACACGGCGACCTCGACGCGGCCGGTGTCCAGCAGGCCGTTCAGCGCCTCGGCGACCTCGGTCTTGCCGACTCCGCCGGTGAGGATCTTCGTCATGGTGTGTCCTGCCTTTCGGGTCCGTTGGCGGGTGACTGCCGGGCCAGCACCGCCAGATGCAGCGCCAGGAAGTTGATCTCGGACGCGGGGAGCGTGGCCCCGAGCGTGCGCTCGGCGCGTACGGCGACGGCCCGGGACCGTTCGACCGCCTCGGGGTGGTCGGCCAGCTCGTCCGCGATGTGGTCGTCGGCGGGGAACTCGTCGATGGACGCGCCGTTCACGAGCCGGGTGAGCGCCATCATCAGATGGCTGGTGAGCATGCCCGCGCTCGCCTCGGAGACGGGGTGGCCCTCGGCGGCCAGCGTCTCCAGCTCTGCGGACACGAACTCGGCCACCTCGGGCCGTACCTGCCCGGTCTCGCGGAACAGCTGGATCCGCCGGGCCAGCTTGTCCTCCATGGCGCGTCCTTCCGTCCTCTGGCCGTCCTGTGCCGGGTCTGTCCCGTGCTGGCGCCCACAGTAATCAGGATTCTGGTTTTTGAGTAGAGGGTTCCGCTTCCGGAGTGGTGCGGAGGTGGCCGCCCGGCAGGCGGGAGGCTCAGTAGAGCGGCACGCGCTCGCCGCGCAGCACCTCGGACTGGATGCCTGTGACGAGCGAGAAGTCCAGCGACTCCCGTACGGCGTCCAGCGCCCGGGTGCCCTCGGCGCGGCTGATGACGGCGGCGCGGGAGTTGCGGAGCGCGAGATCGCGGGTGATCTCGTCGCCGAGCGGCAGCACGTCTATGTCGGGGCCGAGATGGTCGCGCACCTCGTCCAGGTTCCAGACGGTGGCGTCCACCTCGCCGCGCGCGAAGAGGTCGCGCAGCTGCATGTACGACGCCTCTATCCACGCGATGTCGTCGCGCCGCCCGAACGCCCTGCTGGCCAGTGCCCGCAGGTCCTCCGAGGACGAGTCCATGGCCACGCGCAGTCCCGCCGTCTCCAGTGGCACCCCGCGCCGCAGCAGCAGCCCGTGCGCCCCCACGTACGTCGCCGGGCCGAGGTCGGCGAGCAGCCGCACCGGGTGCTCCGCCAGCACCCGGTCGGCGGCGAACCGCGACAGCACGACCAGATCGACCTTCCCCTCCAGCAGCGCGGAGAGCCGGGTCGCCGCCCCGCGCATGAAGGTGATCGCGAACGGCGCCCCCGACTGCTCGAACGCGGCGCGCAGCCCCGTGGCCAGGCCCTCGTAGCGGTGCGAGTACGGCAGCGGCATCGCCGCGAGCAGCGTGCCGAGACCGGCCAGCCGCCAGAGCAGGGCGCGGTCGGCCCGTATCAGATACGTGCCCAGGTGGCCGCGCGCCTTGGTCTCGATGGCGCCCGCCTCCTCGAGCAGCTGGAGGCCGGTCTGCACGGTGCCGTTGCCGACCTTGAGCTCGCCGGCGAAGTCGCGGAGCCTGGGGAGGCGTGAGTCCGGCTCGTGGTGCAGCAGCAGCGCGGCGAGCTGGCGGGCCGCGAGTCCGTTGCGGGTCAGGAAACGTTCTTCGCTGCCGTGCATGCCTGGATAGTATCCAGGATCCTGGATACTGCCAACGGCGCCCCTGTCGTACGGGACCCGGGCTCCGGTCAGGCGCGGGCGATCACGTAGCGGAAGAGGTTCGGCATCCACACGGTGCCGTCGTCCCGCAGATGCGGCTGGAGGGCCCCGGCCAGCTCCCTGCGCACCTGCTCCCGGTCGGTCGCGCGTACGGCGTCGTCGTACAGGCCGGTGGACAGCAGCCCGCGTACGGCGCTGTCCATGTCCGCGTAGCCGAACGGGCACGCCACCCGGCCCGAGCCGTCCAGCCGCAGCCCCGAACGGTGCGCCAGCTCCTCCAGATCGTCGCGGCTGCCGGGCTGCCAGCAGCCGGCGGCGCCCTCGGCCGCGCCGCGGCGCGCGGCGCGCGGCTCCGTCAGCCGGGCCGCGACGTGCAGCACGGCCGCCGCGCCGCACCGTTCCGGCGGGCCCCAGCCCGCGAGGACGACCGGGGTGCCGCGCTCCAACGAGGCGGCGGTGCGGGCGAGTTCGGCGGACTGCGCGAGCGCGTCGAAGGCGGTCACCACGTCGGGGTGCGGGCCGGCGGGCGGAAGCGCCGCGTCCGCCTCCGGCTCGTGCACGCCGTCGGCGCGCCGTACGAGCCGCGCGTTCCACCGGCGCGCGCCCTCGGCGGGCTGCGGCAGGAGCCGCTCGCGGGCGAGTCCGAGCCGGATCGCGTCGCTGTCCACGCCGGTGACCGTCGCGCCGCGCGCCGCCGCCAGCAGCAGCGCCAGCCCGGAGCCGCAGCCGAGGCCGAGCAGCCGCGTACCGGCCCCGACGTCGAGGCGCTCGTACACCGCCTCGTAGAGCGGCACGAGCATCCGCTCCTGGATCTCGGCCCAGTCGCGGGCACGCTGCGGGAGGTGAGTGTCCTGTACGAGCGTGGGTGTCATCGGGGCGCCCCAATCCGCTGCCGATATGTCGCCGTCTGGGGCACCGCGGTTGCCGGGAACTGACCGGCAACACTCAGCGGGCCGACAACGGTCCGGTTCGCGAAACCATGCTAAACCGGGCATTTCGCTACGGCATTCCGGGCTGCGGACGGCGCGTTCGTACGTACGCGGCCCGCGGCGCCGGGCCGGTGCCCCGCCGCCGGGGCACCTCTGAGAGAGTGGGGGATCACGGTGTGTCGCGGAGTGGAGCGCTGAGTACGGCCGCCCGCCGCGCGTACTCATCCGGCAGTACGTCCTCGGATGAGGCAGGTGTGCGACTTCTCCGCAGATCTGCGCACCCGCCCTCGTCCAGACCCATCAGAGTGAACTGACTGGTACGTGCAAATTATTTGAGATGCCCCGGAATCGGAACACGAAGGGGTCCCCGCTCGTTGTAAGCGACGTGAGCACGACACCACCAGTCCTCGCCGCCGAGCTGGCAGCCGCCTGGGCCGATATTCAACGGCACCACAACGAGCTGCCGGATCTGGCCGCGCCTGAATCGCTGATCGGAGAGTCGTCGTCCGCATGTGGCGCCGAGCTCTCATTCGAACGCCTGCTGCACGAGGCCGTTCACGGTATCGCCGCCGCCCGCGGCATCCGGGACACCTCGCGCGCCGGCCGCTACCACAACCGTCGCTTCCTGGCGATCGCCGAGGAGCTCGGCCTGGACCACGCCGAGGAGCCGCACCCCAGCAGTGGCTTCTCGCTCGTGGTGCTGGCCCCGGAGACGAGAAGGCGCTACCGCCCGACGATCGAGCGCCTCCAGCGCGCCCTCAAGGCACACACCGTCGCCACCGCCACCGACACCCGCCGCAGCTTCCGCGGCCCCGCCGCGCGGCACGGATCGTCCGGGGGCGGTGTCCGGGTCAAGGCCGTCTGCGACTGCGGGCGCAACGTCCGGGTCGTTCCGTCCGTTCTGGAGCAGGCCCCCATCATGTGCGGGGCGTGCGGCAAGCCGTTCCGCATTCCGGAGGCGTCGGGCGGCAGCACGCCGGAGCCGCTGGCGGTGGCGGGCTGACGGGGGCGCGGCGCGCGTAGCGCGTCAGCGCGCGAAGGCCGCGGGGAGGGGTCCGCAGGCGGCCTGCCGGGCCGCGTTTCTGCGGCCAGGGTGAGGTGTGGCATGATATGCGGCTGTACTCGACAGCCGCACAGGACCCCTCTCTCCTCCGGCTGACGCGTCCATTCGGGCACTCGGGCACCGCAACCCCACGTGGACATCCCTCGTGCCCAACCACGTCAAGACCAGGAGACACCACACCCGTGGCAGTCAAGATCAAGCTGAAGCGTCTGGGCAAGATCCGTTCGCCTCACTACCGCATCATCGTCGCCGACTCCCGTACCCGCCGTGACGGCCGGGCCATCGAGGAGATCGGCCTGTACCACCCGGTGCAGAACCCCTCGCGTATCGAGGTGGACTCCGAGCGTGTCCAGTACTGGCTGAGTGTCGGCGCCCAGCCGACCGAGCCGGTCGCGGCCATCCTCAAGGTCACCGGCGACTGGCAGAAGTTCAAGGGCCTGCCGGCCCCTGAGCCGATGAAGGTCCCGGAGGTCAAGGCCGACAAGAAGGCGCTCTTCGAGGCCGCGGCCAAGGAGTCCTCCGACGAGCCCAAGGGTGAGGCGATCACTCCCAAGGCGAAGAAGGCGGACAAGGCCGACAAGGCCGATAAGGCCGAGAAGAAGGCGGACGAGGCCGAGAAGGCCGACAAGTCCGCCTCCGAGTCGACCGGGGCCTGAGGATGCTCGAGGAGGCCCTCGAGCACTTGGTGAAGGGCATCGTCGACAACCCCGACGAAGTGCAGGTCGCCTCGCGCAATCTGCGCCGGGGGCGGGTCATCGAGGTCCGGGTGCACCCCGACGACCTCGGCAAGGTGATCGGCCGTAACGGCCGCACCGCGCGCTCCCTGCGCACCGTCGTAGGGGCACTCGGCGGCCGCGGTATCCGCGTCGACTTCGTCGACGTGGACCAGGTCAGCTGAACCGCAGCAGGCAGCACCGGCAGCGGCCGGGGGTGGTTTCGGCCTCCCCCGGCCGCTGTCTGTCGTAGCGAAGGGGAACGAGCAAGTGCAGCTGGTAGTCGCGCGTATCGGCCGCGCCCACGGAATCAAGGGCGAGGTCACGGTGGAGGTGCGCACGGACGAGCCCGAGCTGCGACTCGGCCCCGGCGCCGTCCTCGCCACCGAGCCGGCGTCCACCGGCCCGCTCACCGTCGAGAGCGGCCGCGTGCAGAGCGGACGGCTGGTGCTGCGCTTCGAGGGCGTACGGGACCGTACGGCCGCCGAGGCCCTGCGCAACACCCTGCTGATCGCCGAGGTCGATCCCGACGAACGGCCCGACGACCCCGAGGAGTTCTACGACCACCAGCTGGCCGACCTCGACGTCGTGACCCGGGACGGCCGGGAGATCGGCCGCATCGCGGAGGTCGCGCACCTGCCCGGGCAGGACGTGCTGATCGTGCGGCGGCCGGACGGCGGCGAGGTGCTCGTCCCGTTCGTCGAGGAGATCGTGCCCGAGATCGACCTGGCCGCCCAGCGCGCGGTCGTCGACCCGCCGCCCGGCCTGATCGAAGAGGTCGACGAGGCCGACGAGACCGAAGAGGCCGACGAGGACGGCACGGCATGAGGATCGACGTCGTCACGATCTTCCCGGAGTACCTGGAGCCGCTGAACGTCTCCCTGGTCGGCAAGGCACGCGCCCGCGGGCAGCTCGACGTACGCGTGCACGACCTGCGGGAGTGGACGCACGACCGGCACCACACCGTCGACGACACCCCGTACGGCGGCGGGCCCGGCATGGTGATGAAGCCCGAGCCGTGGGGGGAGGCGCTGGACTCCGTCCTGGAGTCCGGCCCGCGCGGCGGGGAGGACGGGCCCGTGCTGATCGTGCCCACGCCCAGCGGGCGCCCGTTCAGCCAGCGGCTGGCCGTCGAACTGGCCGCGAAACCCTGGCTGGTGTTCACGCCCGCGCGCTACGAGGGCATCGACCGCAGGGTGATCGAGGAGTACGGCGGCCGGCTGGACGTCCGCGAGGTCTCCATCGGGGACTACGTACTCGCCGGCGGCGAGGCCCCCGTACTGGTCATGGTCGAGGCGATCGCGCGGTTGCTGCCGGGCGTGCTCGGCAACGCCGAGTCGCACCGCGACGACTCGTTCGCCCCGGGCACGATGGCCGGGCTGCTGGAGGGGCCGGTCTACACGAAGCCCCCCGAGTGGCGCGGCCGTGGCATCCCCGAGGTGCTGCTGAGCGGTCACCACGGCCGTATCGCGCGCTGGCGCCGCGACCAGGCGCTGGCCCGTACGAGCGCGAACCGCCCGGACCTCATCGAGAGTTGCGACCCGGAGGCGCTCGACAAGCACGACCGGGCGACGCTCGCCGCACTCGGCTGGGAGCCGGTGGACGGGGGCGCGAGGACGAGCGGGCACGACGGGCAGGACGGGCGTACGCGCGGTCGATTTGGGCGTACGGGCGAGGCCGTGGAAGAATAGGCCGCTGCCTCACGTCCGGCGCGCGACCCTGCCACAGGGGGACCGACGCCCGCTCGGAGCGGTGGCCCCCGATCCAGCACCACGACTTCCGCTGATGACCTGTGGCATCGGCGAGGAAAGCAGACGGTCATGTCTCACCTTCTCGACAGCGTCGATTCCGCTTCTCTGCGCGACGACATCCCGGCGTTCCGCCCGGGCGACACGGTCAACGTCCACGTGCGCGTGGTCGAGGGCAACCGCTCCCGTGTGCAGCAGTTCAAGGGCGTCGTCATCCGCCGCCAGGGCTCCGGCATCCGTGAGACGTTCACCGTCCGCAAGGTCAGCTTCAGCGTCGGCGTGGAGCGCACCTTCCCCGTGCACACCCCGGTGGTAGAGAAGATCGAGGTCGTGACCCGCGGCGACGTCCGCCGCGCCAAGCTGTACTACCTGCGTGACCTGCGCGGCAAGGCCGCGAAGATCAAGGAGAAGCGCGAGAACTGATCTCCTGTCGGGCGGCCGGGAGCGGCTGGCTAAGCTCTCGGCTCGATGCACACCGACGAACCGCCCAGCGAGCACGACGACACGGAGCGCGACCGCTCTCCGGTCCCCGAGGAGGGACGGAGGCGCTGGTCGCGCTCCGTCCGTTTCGGGCTGCCGGCGGTCGGCGTGATGACGGTGCTCTTGCTGGTCAGCGCCTTTGTGGTGCAGCCTTTTCTGATTCCGAGCTCTTCGATGGAGCCGACGCTGCAGGTCGGTGATCGTGTCCTGGTCAACAAACTGGCCTATCGTTTTGGCAACCATCCGGAGCGCGGGGACGTTGTCGTCTTTGACGGCACCGGTTCGTTCGCAGCCGAGGAGGAGTCGCACGGGAACCCGCTGACCGGTCTGCTGCACGAGGCCGGGGCCGCGGTCGGCCTGGTGGAGCCGTCGGAGACCGACTATGTGAAGCGCGTGATCGGGATCGGCGGCGACAGCGTGAGGTGCTGCGACAAGCGGGGGAGGATCGAGGTGAACGGCGTGCCGGTGGAGGAGGACTACCTGCATCGCGGGGACAAGCCGTCGACAGTGCCGTTCGACATCGAGGTGCCGGAGGGACGGCTGTGGGTGATGGGGGATCACCGTTCCGACTCCAGCGACTCCCGTGACCACCTCGGCAGGCCCGGTGGCGGCACGGTCCCCGTGGGCCGGGTGATCGGGCGGGTGGACTGGATCGGCTGGCCCGCCGGCCGGTGGGACTCGGTCCGCTCACACGGGGCGGGGGAAGGCACGGGAACGGACCGCCATGGGTAACCGCGGCCGGCCGTACGGCCACCACCGGAGGCCCCCGGGCAGCCCGCCGCCCCCGGCGGCACCGCCGGAGAGGACGGGGACGCCGCTGCGCGGACCGGGGGAGGGCCGGGCGGCGCGCAGGCGCGCGGCGAAGCGGATCAAGCGCCGCAGACGCCTCTCGATGACCAAGGAGATACCCATCCTCATAGGGGTGGCGCTGCTGATCGCACTGGTCCTGAAGACGTTCCTGGTGCAGGCGTTCGTCATCCCGTCGGGCTCGATGGAGCAGACGATCCGGATCGGGGACCGGGTGCTGGTGGACAAGCTCACACCGTGGTTCGGGTCGAAACCGGAGCGCGGCGACGTGGTCGTCTTCAAGGATCCGGGCGGCTGGCTGGAGGACGAGCAGAAGCAGAAGGAGGACGACCCCGTCGGAATCAAGCAGGGCAAGGAGTTCCTCACCTTCATCGGGCTCCTGCCGTCGGACGACGAACAGGACCTGATCAAGCGGGTGGTCGCGGTCGGCGGTGACACGGTCAAGTGCTGTGGCAAGGACGGCCGGGTGACGGTGAACGGGGAGCCGCTCAACGAGCCGTATCTGCATCCCGACAACGAGCCGTCCAAGATGAAGTTCGAGGTGACGGTGCCGATCGGCCGGGTGTTCGTGATGGGCGACCACCGGTCCAACTCCGCCGACTCCCGCTACCACCTGGACGACGAGGGCCGGGGCACGGTCCCGGAGGACAAGATCGTCGGCCGCGCCGTCGTCATCGCCTGGCCCTTCGACCACTGGCGGGGACTGGAGGAGTCCGAGGCCTACGCCTCGGTTCCGGACGCGAAGGGCGCTCCGACGGCGGCGGACGGGCTCGGGGACAATCGAATGGTTCAGCTCCCGACTCCTGCGGAACTCCCGCTCGTTATGGGAGTAGTGGGCCTTTCCCGATGGTGGGACAGGCGACAGCGCAGCGTGAGGAGTGATTGTGGGGGACGTGGCGGTCGGCGCGCGGTCCGGTTCGGGCGATCCAGAGGGGGAGGGGTCCGGCGTACCGCCCGTGTTGAGCGACGATCGCGGGACCGCGGAGAAGGGCGAAGCGGACGGCGTGACTGAGGGAATGCCGGAGAACCCGGGGGGACACGCGAAGCCCAAGAAGCCGCGCTCCTTCTGGAAGGAGCTTCCCCTGCTGGTCGGCATCGCGCTGGTGCTGGCCCTGGTCATCAAGACGTTCCTGCTGCAGGCCTTCTCCATCCCGTCGAACTCGATGCAGGACACCCTGCAGATCGGGGACCGGGTGCTGGTGGACAAGCTCACACCGTGGTTCGGGTCGGAGCCCGAGCGCGGTGAGGTCGTCGTCTTCCACGACCCGGGCGGCTGGCTGCCCGAGCAGAACACCGAGCAGAACTTCGTGCAGACCGCCTTCAGCTTCATCGGGCTGATGCCGTCCGCCGACGAGAAGGACCTGATCAAGCGGGTCATCGGGGTCGGCGGCGACACGGTGGAATGCAAGAAGGGCGGCCCCGTCGAGGTCAACGGCAAGCCCCTGGACGAGCCGTATCTGTACCCGGGCAACGCCCCCTGCGACGACAAGCCGTTCGGCCCGATCGAGGTGCCGGACGGGAAGATGTGGGTGATGGGCGACCACCGCGAGGACTCGCTGGACTCCCGCTACCACACGAAGACGGACAACGGCATGGTGCCGGTCGACAAGGCCGTCGGCCGCGCGGTCGTCGTGGCCTGGCCGCTCGACCGCTGGTCGACCCTGCCGGTCCCGGACACGTTCGACCAGGACGGGCTGGCCGCCAAGGCGGCGAGCGCCACCCCCGCGGCGCTCGGCCTCGCGGGCGCGATCCCGCTGGTGATGTGGCGCCGCAGGCGGCGGCACGCGCAGGCGGCCGGCGAGACCGCCGGGCCGGTGTCGATCAAGGGCTGACGGGGTCCGTACGCCCCGGTAAGGTGCGCCCAGACCTTCCCCAGGTCCTTGTGGCGAGCACCCGGGAGCACACGCATGGGCAAAGCAGGACGTACGGGCGGCAGGCCGGGCAGCGGGCGAGGTCACGCGCTGTCCGGCCTCGCTGTGGCGCTCGGCTGCGTGCTCTTCCTCGGCGGCTTCGTCTGGGGCGCGATCGCCTACCAGCCGTACACGGTCCCGACCGACTCGATGAACCCCACCGTGAAGGCCGGCGACCGCGTGCTGGCGGAGCGGATAGACGGCGGCGAGGTGCGGCGCGGCGACGTCGTCGTGTTCGAGGACACGGTCTGGGGCGACCTGCCGATGGTGAAGCGCGTCATCGGCGTCGGCGGCGACAAGGTTGCCTGCTGCGACAAGGCGGGACAGCTCACGGTCAACGGCCGGCCGGTCGAGGAGCCGTATCTCAGCGGGAGCGGGCCGGCCTCCTCCACCGGCTTCGACGAGACGGTGCCGGAGGGCAGGCTGTTCCTGCTCGGCGACTACCGGCAGGGCTCGCAGGACTCCCGCGTACGTCTGCAGGGCGACCACTGGGCCGTGCCCCGTTCGGCCGTGAGTGCGCGGGTCGACGCCACCGCCTGGCCGATGGGCAGCGTCGGCACCGTGGAGCGCCCGGACGCGTTCGCGGGCCTGCCCGGCGGGGTCTCCGACCCGGGGCCGCTGCGGCTGCTCCTGGCCGCCATCGTGGCCGGCGCCCTGCTGATCCTGGGCGGCGCCGCCCATGGGCCGATCGTGCGACGCCGGGCAAGGGCTGCACGCAGTCGTCAGGGCTGACGCACAATGGGGGGACGCACGGCTGAAGGGGAACATGCCATGAGCGCCGAGGACCTCGAGAAGTACGAGACCGAGATGGAGCTGAAGCTCTATCGCGAGTATCGCGACGTCGTCGGCCTGTTCAAGTATGTGATCGAGACGGAACGACGCTTCTACCTCACCAACGACTACGAGATGCAGGTGCACTCGGTGCAGGGTGAGGTATTCTTCGAAGTTTCGATGGCCGACGCCTGGGTCTGGGACATGTACCGGCCGGCCCGCTTCGTCAAGCAGGTGCGGGTGCTCACGTTCAAGGACGTGAATATTGAGGAGCTCAACAAGAGCGAACTCGACCTCCCCGAGGATTCCGGCTTCAAGGGCTGAACGACGGGCTGAACGACGGGGGCCCGCCGTACGTCACGGACACCACCCCTGTGGGTGACGGTGTTGTCCACAACCCGTGAGTTATCCACCGAAACACAGCAAGATCATCTGACCACCTCAGGGGCCGTCACAGTCGGTGACGGAGGTGGTCCACATGAATGCCCGAGGAGCACTCGGCCGCTACGGCGAGGACCTGGCAGCGCGCAGGCTGCGCGAGACCGGCATGGCCGTCCTGGAACGGAACTGGCGCTGCCGCGACGGCGAGATCGACATCATCGCGAGAGACCGGGACTCGCTGGTCATCTGCGAGGTGAAGACGCGCCGCGCGGGTGGCTACGAGCACCCAATGGCCGCGATGACCCCGAACAAGTCGGCGCGGCTGCGCCGGCTGGCCGCCCGCTGGCTCCACGAACGCTGGCTGGTGCGGTACGGCCGCCCGCCCACCGGAGGTGTACGGATCGACCTGGTCGGCGTGGTGCTGCCGGCCCGGGGCGCGCCGTGGGTGGAGCACGTGCGAGGGGTGGCGTGATGGCGTTCGCGCGTACGTGCTCGGTGGCGCTGGTCGGCGTGGAGGGCGTCGTCGTCGAGGTGCAGGCGGACCTCGAGCCGGGCGTCGCCGCGTTCACCCTGGTGGGGCTGCCGGACAAGAGCCTCGTGGAGAGCCGGGACCGGGTGCGCGCGGCGGTCGTCAACGCGGGCGCGGAATGGCCGCAGAAGAAGCTCACGGTGGGGCTCAGCCCGGCGTCCGTGCCCAAGAGCGGCAGCGGCTTCGACCTGAGCGTGGCGTGCGCGGTGCTGGGCGCGGCGGAACGGATCGATCCGCGGGCCATTGCCGACCTGATGATGATCGGCGAGCTGGGGCTGGACGGCAGAGTCCGGCACGTACGCGGTGTCCTGCCCGCCGTGCTCGCCGCGGCGGACGCGGGATACCGGCAGGTGGTCGTGCCAGAGCAGGCGGTCGCGGAGGCGTCGCTCGTCCCGGACGTCACCGTCCTCGGGGTGCGGAGCCTGCGGCAGCTCATCGCGCTGCTCACGGACGAGGCGCCGCCCGAGGACGGCGAACAGGAACAGCAGCAGGAGCGTGCGGACAGGCTTGGCACGCCGGGCCGTAGCGAGGCCGTGCTTGGCGGCTTCCTGGTCCCCGGCTCCGGCCGCGCCGTGACGGCGGGCGGCGAACGGCAGCTGGACCTGGCGGAGGTCGCGGGCCAGGCCGGCGCCCGCAGAGCCCTGGAGGTGGCGGCGGCCGGACGGCACCACCTGTTCTTCAAAGGGCCGCCCGGCGCGGGCAAGACGATGCTCGCGGAACGGCTGCCGGGGCTGCTGCCCCCGCTGAGCGCGGCGGAGTCGCTCGAAGTGACGGCCGTGCACTCGGTGGCGGGGACGCTGCCACCCGGCCACCCGCTGGTGGAACGGCCGCCGTACTGCGCGCCGCACCACTCCGCGACCATGGCGGCCCTCATCGGCGGCGGCACCGGTCTGCCCCACCCGGGCGCCGTCTCCGTGGCACACCACGGCGTGCTCTTTCTGGACGAGGCAGCCGAATGCAGCGGGCGGGTGCTGGACGCGATGCGGCAGCCGCTCGAGTCGGGGTACGTGGTGGTGGCGCGCGCCAGCGGGATGATGCGGCTGCCCGCCCGCTTCCTGCTCGTGCTCGCCGCGAACCCGTGCCCCTGCGGGCGGCACGGCATGAACGCCGGAGGGTGCGAGTGCCGGCCGTCGTCGATCAGGCGCTACCGCGCACGGCTGTCCGGGCCGCTGCTGGACCGCGTCGACCTCCGGGTCACCGTCCATCCCCTCACCCGTTCCGAGCTGGCCGCGCTGGAGGGCACCGCGGAGTGCACCGCCACGGTGGCCGCGCGGGTGCGCGAGGCCCGCGAGCGGGCGGCGGCGCGGTACGCGGGGACTGACTGGACCACGAACAGCGACGTGCCGGGGCACGCGCTGCGCAAGGGCTGGCCCGTGGCGCCGGGCGCGTTGCGCGAAGCGGAGGAGGACATGGACCGCGGGGTGCTTACCGCCCGCGGGCTGGACCGCGTGCTGCGGGTCGCGTGGACGGTGGCGGACCTGGCAGGCCACGACCGGCCGACGGCGGCGGACGTGCGGTGCGCGCTGGAGCTGCGTACGGGCATCACGCGGGGGAGCACGCTGTCGGGGAGTCGGCTGTGAACAGTGAGCCGGCGGGCGGCGGCGGATCGGGGAGCGGTGGGTCCGGGAGTAGCGGGTCCGGGAGCGGTGATGCGGAGCGGCTGGCGCGGATGGCTCTGACGCGTGTCACCGAGCCCGGGGACCAGCTCGTCGGCCGCTGGCTGGCGGAGTACGGCGCGGAGGAGGTGGCGCGGGCGCTCCGCCGGGACGGCACGCGGCTGGACGGGACCACCGAGCAGCGCTGGGAAGGTCTGCGGCTGCGTGCCCGCGACGCCCCGGAGCCGGAGGCGGACCTCGCCGCCGTGGAGCAGCTGGGCGGCCGCTTCCTCTGCCCCGGCGACGGGGAGTGGCCGGGGCAGCTCGACGACCTCGGCGGGGCGCGGCCGGTCGGCCTCTGGGTGCGCGGCGCCCCGTCGCTCCGGTTCTGGGCGCTGCGCTCCGTCGCCGTGGTCGGCGCCCGCGCCTGCACGGACTACGGCGTGCACGTGGCCTCCACCCTGGGCGCCGGGCTGGCCGAGCGCGGCTGGACGGTGGTGTCCGGCGCGGCGTACGGGGTGGACGGCGCCGCGCACCGCGGTGCCCTCGCGGTCGGCGGGGCCACCGTCGGCGTGCTGGCCTGCGGCGTGGACGTCACCTACCCACCGGGCCACGGACGGCTGATCCGGCGGATCGGTGAACAGGGGCTACTGGTCGCGGAGTTGCCGCCGGGCGCGCACCCGACGCGGAACCGTTTCGTGCTGCGCAACCGCGTGATCGCCGCGCTCACACGCGGGACCGTCGTGGTGGAGGCCGAGCTGCGCAGCGGCTCGCTGGTCACGGCGCGGCGGGCCAGGGAGTTGGGGCGGACGGTGATGGGCGTGCCCGGCGCGGTGACCTCCGGGCTGTCAGCGGGAGTGCACCAACTCCTGCGGCTGGAGGGACAGCTGGTCACCGATCCCGACGAGGTGATCGAACTCGTCGGCCGCATGGGTGAGCTGGCTCCCGAACGCAGCGGGCCCGCCCTGCCGCGCGACGTCCTGCCGCCGGACGCGGTGCGGGTGCTGGAGGCGATGCCCGCGAGGAACGCCGTCACCGCGCAGAAGTTGGCGCGCGAAGCGGGCACTCCGAGTGAGCTCACACTCGTACGCCTCCACGAACTGAGGTCACTCGGATTCGTCGAACGGAAAGGCGATCACTGGTGGTTGGCACGCGCGGCGCAGCCCGCCCGCAGACACCCCATCGGGTGACGGTTCGGTCCTTGACCTGCGGCTCCTGGGTGAAAGGGTGAGCGTAGTCCGCCGGTTCAGCCAGCACCCGCTCCGCGACCCGTGGAACGGGCCCTGCCTGCGGCGTAACCCAGGGGTGCGTGCAGCGGAACGTATCTGCGCATACCAGATCGGACGCTCATCGCATACCGCGACCAGACAGTCACGCTACGCTCACAACACTCTGACTCTCCAGTAGAACGGCTCAAGGCGACGAATGCCCCAGCACAAATCCGGGCCCGACCGTACGGCCACCGCCGAGGCGCCGGTCGCAGTCGAGGACGCTGCGCCCGGCCCCGCCCCCAGCTCGCTGGACGAGCTGTGGCGGTCGTACAAGGGGACGGGTGACGGCAGGCTGCGGGAACAGCTCATCCTGCATTACTCGCCGCTGGTGAAGTACGTCGCCGGACGCGTCAGCGTCGGGCTGCCGCCCAACGTGGAGCAGGCCGACTTCGTCTCGTCCGGGGTCTTCGGCCTGATCGACGCCATCGAGAAGTTCGACCCGGGCCGCTCCATCAAGTTCGAGACGTACGCGATCACCCGTATCCGCGGCGCAATGATCGACGAACTCCGGGCCATGGACTGGATTCCGCGCTCCGTGCGGCAGAAGGCGCGCGCCGTCGAGCGGGCGTATGCCACCCTCGAGGCGTCACTCCGCCGCACGCCCTCGGAGGCCGAGGTGGCCGCCGAGATGGAGATCCCCGTGGAGGAACTCCACGCGGTCTTCAGCCAGTTGTCGCTTGCCAACGTGGTCGCTCTGGAAGAGCTGCTGCACGCGGGCGGCGAGGGCGGCGACCGCCTCAGCCTGATGGACACGCTGGAGGACACCGCCGCCGACAACCCGGTGGAGGTCGCCGAGGACCGCGAGCTGAGGCGGCTGCTGGCACGGGCGATCAACACCCTTCCGGACCGGGAGAAGACGGTCGTCACCCTCTACTACTACGAGGGGCTGACCCTCGCCGAGATCGGCCATGTGCTGGGCGTGACCGAGAGCCGGGTCAGCCAGATCCACACCAAGTCGGTGCTCCAGCTCCGGGGGAAGCTGGCGGAGATGGGTCGCTGAATCGGTACTGCCCTCCGTAGAGTGGCCGTGTGCCCAGGATTCGAGCGGCCTCGGTGGCCGAGCACCGGACCATGCAGCGTGGCGCCCTGCTGGACGCGGCGCGCTCCCTCCTCTCCGAAGGTGGCACGGAGGCCCTGACCTTTCCCGCGCTCGCGCAGCGCACGGGTCTCGCCCGGTCCTCCGTCTACGAGTACTTCCGCTCCCGGGCCGCCGTGGTCGAGGAGCTGTGCGCGGTCGACTTCCCCGTGTGGGCGGCCGAGGTCGAGTCCGCCATGGCGGCGGCCGACGGCCCGGAAGCGCAGATCGAGGCGTACGTGCGGCAGCAGCTGGCGCTCGTCGGCGACCGGCGGCACCGGGCGGTCGTGGCGATCTCCGCGGGCGAGCTCGACGCCGCCGCGCGGGAGAAGATCCGCGCCGCGCACGGCGGTCTGATCGCGATGGTCGTCGAGGCGCTCAGCGAGCTCGGCCACACTCAGCCGCGGCTCGCCGCGATGCTGCTCCAGGGCGTCGTCGACGCCGCCGTGCGGCGTATCGAACTCGGCGCAGCCGAGGACCCCGCACATATCACCGAGGCCGCCGTGTCCATGGCCCTCGGCGGGGTGCGCGGCTGAACCGTCCGCGTGGACGGCCGCCGCCGGCGCAGCCTCCGGTGCGCCCAGACCGACGCCGCGGCCAGCGCCAGTCCGGCGACGAGCGGCCCCGTGCCGCCGCTTGTGGACGACCGGGCCGCGACGGTCTCCGGCGTGTCCGGTCGGCCGCCGTCGCCGCCGCGTGGCTCGCTCCGCGGCTCCGGTACGCCGGAGAAGGGCAGCAGCCGCGCCGGACCGCCGCGGAGCATGTGCGGCGGCAGCAGCGAGAGCGGGTTGAGATAGCGGTCGCCGCGCAGCAGCCCCCAGTGCAGACACGCGGTGCCGCAGTGGAAGCGGCCCGGCTGCACCGTGCCGACCACGTCGCCCGCCCGCACCCGTTCGCCCTTGTGCACCGACGCGCGCACGGGCTCGTACGTCGTGCGCAACGGCGGATCGCCCGTCCCGGACAGCTCGGTCGCGACCACCCCGCGCCCTGCCACGGGCCCCGCGAAGGACACCCGGCCCGCACCGGCTGCGCGTACCGGCCGGCCCGCTCGGGTGGCCAGGTCGACGCCGCGGTGGCCCGCCGCCCACGGCGTCGGCGGGGGCCGCCAGCCATGGACGACCACCGGCCGCGGGCTTCCGCCCTCGCCCGCGACCGGCCAGGCGCGGCGCGCCTCCTGCTCCTGCTCCCGTTCCTGCCACTGCCCCCGCTCCGGGCCGGGGTGTTCCGTGTCCGGCCGGGCCCCGTCCGGCGGCCCGGTCCTCGCCGAATCCGCCGCCCGAGCCGAGCCGATCACCGCGTGCACCGGCGACGGGCAGAGCCACAGCAGTGCCAGCGCCATCGCCAGCGCCGACAGCACCAGTAATGCCGCAGCGGGCGTGGACATGCTTGTGTGTACGTACTGTTCGTTTCGCATGCACAGAGCGTGGCGCGTGAACTCCCCAACAGTTGATCATGGTTGGTTCCGGTGGATAACTCGCGGGTTGTGGACAACTCGGTCACCCCCGCGTGTGACTCCGGGCGCCCCCGCGGTCTCCCCGCCGCCCCCTTCGGGCACGGTCGCACGCCGCTTCCGGGGTCCCGTACACTTCTGGTGGCGATCCGGGTCACCGGGTCGACTTCGCACGCCCCGCCACCCTCACCCGGTGGCCGCGTATCTCGGTCCTCGGAACCCTTTCTGAACAGGGAACTCGCAGGCACAACGCGTCAGGGGCGTCAGGCATGCGGGGGCCGCAAGGTCCTCGCGAAACAACCGAGTACCTCAAGGAGAACGGCCATGGCCGTCGTCACGATGCGGGAGCTGCTGGAGAGCGGCGTCCACTTCGGGCACCAGACCCGCCGCTGGAACCCGAAGATGAAGCGCTTCATCTTTACCGAGCGCAACGGTATCTACATCATCGACCTGCTCCAGTCGCTGTCGTACATCGACCGCGCCTACGAGTTCGTCAAGGAGACCGTCGCGCACGGCGGCTCCATCATGTTCGTCGGCACCAAGAAGCAGGCGCAGGAGGCCATCGCCGAGCAGGCCACACGCGTGGGCATGCCCTACGTGAACCAGCGCTGGCTGGGCGGCATGCTGACGAACTTCTCGACCGTCTACAAGCGCCTGCAGCGCCTGAAGGAGCTCGAGCAGATCGACTTCGAGGATGTGGCCGCGTCCGGCCTCACCAAGAAGGAGCTCCTCGTCCTCTCGCGCGAGAAGGCGAAGCTGGAGAAGACCCTCGGCGGTATCCGCGAGATGCAGAAGGTGCCCAGCGCCGTCTGGATCGTGGACACCAAGAAGGAGCACATCGCCGTCGGCGAGGCGCGGAAGCTCAACATCCCCGTCGTCGCGATCCTGGACACCAACTGCGACCCGGACGAGGTCGACTACAAGATCCCGGGCAACGACGACGCGATCCGGTCCGTCACCCTGCTCACCCGCGTGATCGCCGACGCCGTCGCGGAGGGCCTCATCGCCCGCTCGGCCGGTTCGGCGGAGGGCAAGGGCGAGAAGGCCGCCACGGAGCCGCTGGCCGAGTGGGAGCGCGAGCTCCTCGAGGGCGAGAAGGCCGAGGAGCCCAAGGCTGAAGAGGCGAAGCCCGAGGAGGCGAAGGCCGACGAGGCCGCCGCTCCCGAGGCCAAGCCCGAGGAGAAGCCGGCCGACGAGGCCGTCGTGGCAGCCGAGGCCCCCGCGGCCGGCGAGGCCGGCGACGAGAAGTCGGCCGACGCCTGACGTTCCACACGTTCCCCGGCCGGCGGAGGGGCACTCGGCCACTCCGCCGGCCGGGACTGCCGGACCGGCCCGGCTGAGCGGCGCCGAATCCGCTCGCTCGGCCGCCACCCAGAGCGACCTCATGACGGACAGCCCTGCCCGGTGCCCAGCACGCGGCAGGGCCTAGTGCACAGAAGGAAAGAAGGATGGCGAACTACACCGCCGCTGATGTCAAGAAGCTGCGCGAGCTCACCGGCGCCGGCATGATGGACTGCAAGAAGGCGCTGGACGAAGCCGAGGGCGACGTCGACAAGGCCGTCGAGATCCTGCGCGTCAAGGGCCAGAAGGGCGTCGCCAAGCGCGAGTCGCGTACGGCCTCCAACGGCGCGGTCGTCGCCCGCATCGCCGACGACAACACTTCCGGTGTGCTCGTCGAGCTGAAGTGCGAGACCGACTTCGTGGCGAAGGGTGACAAGTTCACCGGTGTCGCCGACGAGATCGCGGCACACGTCGACGCCACGGACCCCGCCGACACCCCGGCGCTGCTCGCCTCGGAGATCGAGAGCGGCAAGACCGTCCAGGCGTACGTGGACGAGGCCAACGCCACGCTCGGCGAGAAGATCGTCCTCGACCGCTTCGCGAAGTTCGCCGACGGCTACGTCGCCGCGTACCTGCACCGCACCAGCCCGGACCTGCCCCCGCAGGTCGGCGTGCTGGTCGAGCTGGACGCCGGCTCGGCGGACGCCGAGGCGAAGGCCGGGATCGCCAAGGACGTGGCGCAGCACATCGCCGCGTTCGCCCCGAAGTTCCTCTCCCGCGACGCCGTTCCGGCCGAGACGGTGGAGAGCGAGCGCCGTATCGCCGAGGACACCGCGCGCGAGGAGGGCAAGCCGGAGCAGGCCCTGCCCAAGATCGTCGAGGGCCGGGTGAACGGCTTCTACAAGGAGAACTGCCTTCTCGACCAGCCGTTCGCCAAGGACAACAAGAAGTCCGTGGAGAAGGTGCTGCAGGAGGCCGGTGTCGCGGTGAAGCGGTTCGCCCGCTTCCGTGTCGGCGCCTGAAGCACCCCCGCCGACCCCGTGCCCGGCTGGTCCGCGGGCCGGACAGAGACCCGTTAGGGTCGGGCACACGGCAGTTCTGACGAGGAGGCCATTGCCACGAGGAGCCGAGAGGGTCCACCGGCAGTGGCCTCCTTCGTATGCACGAGGAGATCTCCATGAGCAAAGACACCGACAAAGACAACGGCCGGCGTCGCTTCCTGCTGAAACTCTCCGGTGAGGCGTTCGCCGGCGGTGGGGGGCTGGGGGTCGACCCCGACGTCGTGCACAAGATGGCACGGGAGATCGCCTCCGTGGTCCGCGAGGGTGCGGAGATCGCCGTCGTGATCGGGGGAGGGAACTTCTTCCGCGGCGCTGAGCTGCAGCAGCGCGGCATGGACCGGGCGCGCTCCGACTACATGGGCATGCTCGGCACGGTCATGAACTGCCTGGCGCTCCAGGACTTCCTGGAGAAGGAGGGCATCGACTCCCGTGTCCAGACCGCCATCACCATGGGGCAGGTCGCGGAGCCGTACATCCCGCTGCGGGCCGTACGGCACCTGGAGAAGGGCCGCGTCGTCATCTTCGGCGCCGGGATGGGCATGCCGTACTTCTCCACCGACACCACCGCCGCCCAGCGAGCCCTGGAGATCGACGCCGAGGCGCTGCTGATGGGCAAGAACGGCGTGGACGGGGTGTACGACGCCGACCCGGCGACGAACCCCGACGCCGTGAAGTTCGACGCGCTGGAGTACGGCGAGGTCATCACCAGGGACCTCAGGGTCGCCGACGCCACCGCCGTCACCCTCTGCCGGGACAACAAGCTGCCGATCCTCGTCTTCGAGTTGCTGGCGGAGGGCAATATCGGCCGCGCGGTGAAAGGTGAGAAGATCGGCACCCTGGTGAGCAGCCAGGGCACCAGGGACTGACCGGCCTCCCGGCCGTGTGAATTCACCGGCGGCGCCGCGCCGTTGGCGTGGCCGGAACGGCGCGGTACGGGGATGGACAACAGCCTGCCGGTCGGACACCGTGCAGGAATCAGGGCACTGCGGACGGCCGGCGGCCGTTGCCGGAACGAAGCAGTCTCACGCTCATTCATCGAACCAGGAGCACGTGGTGATCGAAGAGACCCTCCTCGAGGCCGAGGAGAAGATGGAGAAGGCGGTCGTCGTCGCCAAGGAGGACTTCGCCGCGATCCGCACCGGTCGTGCGCACCCGGCGATGTTCAACAAGATCGTGGCGGAGTACTACGGCACGATGACCCCGATCAACCAGCTGGCGTCGTTCTCGGTGCCGGAGCCGCGGATGGCGGTGGTCACTCCGTTCGACAAGAGCTCGCTGCGCAACATCGAGCAGGCGATCCGCGACTCAGACCTGGGCGTCAACCCGTCGAACGACGGGCACCTCATCCGGGTGGTGTTTCCCGAGCTGACGGAGGAGCGCCGCAGGGAGTTCATCAAGGTCGCGAAGACCAAGGGCGAGGACGCCAAGATCTCCATCCGGAGCATCCGCCGCAAGGCCAAGGAGACCATCGACAAGGCCATCAAGGACGGCGAGGTCGGTGAGGACGAGGGACGCCGCGCGGAGCGGGAGCTGGACGACACCACCGCCAAGTACGTGGGGCAGGTGGACGAGCTGCTCAAGCACAAGGAAGCCGAGCTGCTCGAAGTCTGAGGCTGCGATCCGTGACTGACTCAACGCGGGGGGTTCCGTCGCCGGGTGCCGGCTTCAGGAGCACTCCCGAACGGCGCCCCGCCATGCCGGGGCACGCCTCCCAGCGAAGCGAGGCGGGCGTTCCCGCGCGCCTGGACGGCGACTTGGCGGACGCGTCGCAGACTCGGCCCATGCCCATCGTGCCCGACCCGCCGGACCGGGGTGACCCCGGCAGCAGCGACGACGCAGGACGCGACGGACCCCGGGACCGTGCGGGACCATCCGGCCAGTCCGGTCCGTCCGGCCGGCCCGCGACTCCGCCGCCGGGCCGCCGGGCCCGTGCCGGCGGCCCGGACCAGGGGAAGGACCAGGACAAGGGCAGGGGAGGCAAGCGCGCGGGACGCGACCTGCGGGCGGCGATAGGGGTCGGCCTCGGCCTCGGCGCCGTCATCATCGCCTCCCTCTTCGTCTACAAGCCGGTGTTCCTCGGCGTGATCGTCGCCGCGGTCGGCGTCGGCCTCTGGGAGCTGACGACCCGGCTCGCCGAACGCAAGGAGATCCGCGTCCCGCTGGTGCCGCTGGTCGTCGGCGGTGCCGCGATGGTCGTCGCGGGCTACGCGCGGGGTGCGGAGGGCGCGTGGGTGGCGATGGCCCTCACGGCGCTCGCGGTGCTGGTCTGGCGCATGACCGAATCGTCCGAGGAGTATCTGCGGGACGTGACGGCGGGCGTCTTCGCGGCGTTCTACGTGCCGTTCCTGGCGACCTTCGTGGCCCTGATGCTGGCGGCGGACGACGGCGCGTGGCGCGTGCTGACGTTCCTGCTGCTGACGGTCGTCAGCGACACCGGCGCGTACGCGGTCGGCTGGCGCTTCGGCACGCACAAGCTCGCGCCCCGGATCAGTCCCGGCAAGACCCGTGAAGGGCTGCTCGGCGCGGTCGGCTTCGCGATGGCGGCGGGCGCGCTGTGCATGCACTTCCTGATCGACGACGGCGTCTGGTGGCAGGGGCTCGTGCTGGGCCTGGCGGTCGCGGTCAGCGCGACGCTCGGCGACCTGGGCGAGTCCATGATCAAACGGGACCTGGGCATCAAGGACATGGGCACGCTGCTGCCGGGCCACGGCGGGATCATGGACCGACTGGACTCGCTGCTGCCCACGGCCCCGGTCGCCTGGCTGCTCCTGGTGGTCTTCGTCGGCACGGGCTGAGAGCGCTCGCCCGCACCGGGCGCGCAGGCGCGCAAGGCGGTACGCGGGGGCCCGTACGCACGCGGTACGGGTCCCCGCCGCGCGTCTGCGACACTGGGGAGGTTATGCCTGCACCCGGAGAACTGACTTTCGCCGCCCCTCGCGGCGCCGCCAAGCCGCCCCGGCACCTCGCCGACCTCGCCCCCGCGGAGCGCCGCGAGGCGGTGGCCGCGCTCGGTGAGAAGCCGTTCCGCGCCAAGCAGCTGTCGCAGCACTACTTCGCGCGCTACGCCCACGACCCCGCGCAGTGGACGGACATCCCCGCTGCCGCTCGCGAGAAGCTGGCGGCGGAGCTGCTGCCGGAGCTCATGACGGTGCTGCGGCACATCAGCTGCGACGACGACACGACCCGCAAGACGCTCTGGAAGCTGCACGACGGGACGCTCGTCGAGTCCGTGCTGATGCGCTATCCGGACCGGGTCACGATGTGCGTCAGCTCGCAGGCGGGCTGCGGCATGAACTGCCCGTTCTGTGCCACGGGCCAGGCAGGGCTGGACCGGAACCTGTCCACCGCCGAGATCGTGCACCAGATCGTGGACGGCATGCGCGCGCTGCGCGACGGGGAGGTGCCAGGGGGTACCTCCCAGGCCGGAGGCTCTGGGGGCGGGCAGGCGCGCCTGTCCAACATCGTCTTCATGGGCATGGGCGAGCCCCTGGCGAACTACAACCGCGTCGTCGGCGCCATCCGCCGGCTGACCGACCCCGAGCCGGACGGGCTGGGCATCTCCCAGCGCGGCATCACCGTGTCGACCGTCGGCCTCGTCCCGGCCATGCTCCGCTTCGCGGACGAGGGCCTCAGCTGCCGGCTCGCCGTGTCCCTGCACGCGCCCGACGACGAACTCCGGGACACGCTCGTACCGGTGAACACCCGCTGGAAGGTACGGGAGGTGCTGGACGCCGCGTGGGAGTACGCCGAGCGCTCCGGCCGCCGTGTCTCCATCGAGTACGCGCTGATCAGGGACATCAACGACCAGGCGTGGCGGGCCGATCTCCTCGGCCGGCTGCTCAAGGGCAAGCGGGTGCACGTCAACCTCATCCCGCTCAACCCCACCCCCGGCTCGAAGTGGACCGCGTCCCGCCCGGAGGACGAGCGGGAGTTCGTACGGGCGCTGGAGGCGCACCGCGTGCCGGTGACCGTACGGGACACCCGCGGGCAGGAGATCGACGGCGCCTGCGGGCAGCTGGCGGCGACGGAGCGCTGACCGGGGGCTCCCGAACGCGGGCTGGTAGTGTTCGAAAGAACGTCCACACCGACAGGGGAGCGCGAGCAGCGCTGAGAGTGCGGCAGCAGCCGCAGACCCTCGAACCTCGCCCAGGTCATGCTGGGTAGGAAGTTCGGCGAAACTCTTGTGCTGCCCGCGTGCGCCTGCGCACCCGTACCGAGGGCAGCTGCATGAGACACACCGTGACCACCGGCCTCGCCGTCGCGCTGGGCGCCTCACTGCTCGCCGGGTGCGGATCGGGGGGTTCCGCCGAGGACGGCAAGGGGTCGAAGACCGTCACGCTCGTCACGCACGACTCGTTCGCGGCGTCGAAGAAGGTGCTCAACGAGTTCACCGAGCGCACCGGTTACAAGGTGCGGGTCCTGCGCGGCGGCGACGCAGGCTCCGCCGTCAACCAGGCCGTCCTCAACAAGGACAACCCGCAGGGCGACGTCTTCTTCGGCGTCGACAACACCCTGCTCTCGCGCGCCCTCGACAACGGCGTCTTCACCCCGTACGAGGCGAAGGGCCTGGACAAGGTCCCCGCGCGGCTCCGGGCGGACCCGGAGAAGCACCGCGTCACGCCCGTCGACACCGGCGACATCTGCGTCAACTACGACCGGGACTACTTCTCCCGCGAGAAGCTCGACCCGCCCCGCACCCTCGACGACCTGACGAAGCCCGCCTACAAGGACCTCCTGGTCACGCAGAACGCCGCCACCTCCTCGCCCGGCCTCGGCTTCCTGCTCGCCACCATCGAGAAGTACGGCAAGGACGAGTGGCAGGGCTACTGGAAGAAGCTCCGCGCCAACGGCGTCGAGGTCGTCGATGGCTGGGAGCAGGCGTACAACGACCGCTTCAGCGGCTCGGCCGCCGGAAAGGGCAAGGGCGACCGGCCGCTCGTCGTCTCGTACGCGTCCAGCCCGCCCGTCGAGGTGCTCGGCAAGAAGCCGCAGCCGGAGCAGGCGCCGACGGGCGTCGCCGAGGAGACGTGCTTCCGGCAGACGGAGTTCGCCGGGCTGCTGTCGGGCGCCGGGAACGAGAAGGGTGGCAAGGCGCTGCTGGACTTCCTGCTCAGCAGGGCGTTCCAGGAGGACCTGCCGCTGCAGATGTTCGTGAATCCGGCGCGTGCGGACGCGAAGCTGCCCGAGCTGTTCACCCGGTACGGCGTGACCGTGGACGATCCGGCGACGATGGCGCCGGAGAAGATCGGCGAGGGCAGGGAGCAGTGGGTGAAGTCGTGGACCTCACTCGTACTGAAGTGACCGCGCCGCCGCGGGAGTCCGCCCGTACGGACGGCCGCCGCGGCGCCGCCCTGCGGCTCGCGCTGATGGCCGTCCCCGCCGCCTTCTTCGCGCTGTTCTTCGGCTATCCCGTCGCCGCGATCGTCGGCCGCGGGCTGCGCGAGGGCGGGCGGTGGCAGCTGGGGCGGGCCGGCGAGGTGCTGTCCGATCCGGACGTGCTGCACGTGCTGTGGTTCACGGTCTGGCAGGCCGCCGCGTCGACCGGGCTGACGCTGCTGGTGGCGCTGCCGGGCGCGTACGTCTTCGCCCGTTTCGACTTCCCCGGCAAGCAGCTGCTGCGCGCGCTGGTGACGGTGCCGTTCGTGCTGCCGACGGTCGTCGTCGGGTCGGCGTTCCTCGCGCTGCTGGGCCGGGGCGGCGCGTTGGACGAGGCGTTCGGGCTGCGGCTGGACACCTCGGTGTGGGCGATCCTGCTGGCGCACGTGTTCTTCAACTACGCCGTGGTCGTACGGACCGTGGGCGGCCTCTGGTCGCAGCTCGACCCGCGCCAGGAGGAGGCCGCGCGGGTCCTCGGCGCGAGCCGCTTCGCCGCCTGGCGGAAGGTGACGCTGCGGGCTCTGGCGCCCTCGCTCGCGGCGGCGGCGCTGATGGTCTTCCTGTTCACGTTCACGTCGTTCGGCGTCGTCCAGGTGCTCGGCGGGCCGCGCTACGCGACGCTGGAGGTCGAGATCTACCGGCAGACGGCGGGCCTGCTCGACCTGCCGACCGCCGCCGTGCTGACGCTGCTCCAGTTCGCCGCCGTCGCCGTCCTGCTCGCCGTGCACGCGTGGTCCGTACGCCGCCGGGAGTCGGCGCTCGGCCTGGTGGACGCCCGGCACACCGCACGCCGCCCGGAGGGCGCGGGGCAGTGGGCGCTGCTCTGGTCCGTGCTCGCCGTCATCGCGGTGCTGCTGGTGACCCCGCTGGCCGTCCTCGTCGAACGCTCCCTGCGCACCTCCGACGGCGGCTACGGGCTGGCGTTCTACCGCGCCCTGAACACCCTGGACGAGAACGGCACCTTCCTGGTGCCGCCCGCCGAGGCGATCGGCAACTCCCTCGCGTACGCCGCCGCCGCGACGCTCATCGCGCTCCTCGTCGGCGGCCTCGCCGCCGCCGCGCTCACCCGCCGGGCCGGCCGCCTCGTGCGCGGCTTCGACGCGCTGCTGATGCTGCCGCTGGGCACCTCCGCCGTGACCGTCGGTTTCGGCTTCCTCATCGCACTGGACGAGCCGCCGCTCGACCTCCGTTCGTCGTGGATTCTGGTGCCGCTGGCGCAGGCGCTGGTCGGAGTGCCGTTCGTGCTCCGTACGATGCTGCCCGTCCTGCGCGCCGTGGACGTACGCCTCCGGGAGGCCGCCGCAGTGCTCGGCGCGTCGCCGCTGCGGGCGTGGCGTACGGTCGAACTGCCGCTGGTGCGCCGCGCGTTGCTGGTCGCGTCGGGTTTCGCGTTCGCCGTGTCGCTCGGCGAGTTCGGCGCGACGATCTTCATCGCGCGCCCGGACAGCCCCACCCTGCCCGTCGCCGTCTCCCGCTTCCTGGGCCGCGCCGGCGAGCTCAACTACGGGCAGGCGATGGCCCTGAGCACGATCCTGATGCTGGTGTGCGCGGTGACGCTGCTCGCACTGGAACGCGTACGCGCCGGCCGTGCGGGGGAGTTCTGATGCTGCGTCTGGAAGACGTCACCGTACGGTACGGCGCGCGGGCCGCGCTGGACGCGGTGGACCTGTCCGTCGCCGAGCACGAGACCGTGTGCGTGCTCGGCCCCAGCGGCAGCGGCAAATCGACGCTCCTGCGCGTCGTCGCGGGCCTTCAGGCCCCGGACGCCGGGCGCGTCCTGCTGTCCGGGCGTGACCAGAGGGGCGTGCCCGCGCACAAGCGGGGCCTGGGGCTGATGTTCCAGGACCACCAGCTGTTCCCGCAGCGCGACGCGGGCGGCAACGTCGCGTTCGGCCTCCAGATGCGGCGGCTCGGCCGCGACCGGGTGGAGCACCGCGTCACCGAACTCCTCGACCTCGTCGGCCTCCCCGGCGCCGCCCGCCGCGCCATCCCCTCGCTGTCCGGCGGCGAGCAGCAGCGGGTGGCGCTGGCCCGCGCGCTGGCGCCGGAGCCGAAGCTGCTGATGCTGGACGAGCCGCTCGGCCAGCTGGACCGCGGGCTGCGCGAGCGGCTCGTCGTCGAACTGCGCCTGCTGTTCCGCCGTTTGGGCACCACCGTGCTGGCCGTGACGCACGACCAGGGGGAGGCGTTCGCGCTCGCCGACCGGGTGGTCGTCATGCGGGAGGGCCGGATCGCTCAGGCGGGCACGCCGCTGGAGGTGTGGCAGCGCCCGGCGTCCGAGTTCGTCGCCCGCTTCCTCGGCTTCGACAACGTCGTACGGGCCACTGTCAACGGCCGTACGGCGGACACCCCGTGGGGCCCGGTCCCCGTACCGGACGGCACCCCGCAGGGCGACCGTACGCTGCTGATCCGCCCCACGGGCGTACGCGTCACCGCGCCCCCGCCCGCGGACGGGCTGCGGTGCACGGTCACCGGCCGTACGTTCCGCGGCGGCGCCTCGTCGGCCGTCGCGCTGCTGCTGGCACCGGCCGACGGGCCACCGCTGGAGGCGAGTTGCGACCTGCGGGACGCGCCCGACGTGGACGAGACCGTCGGCGTCACCTTCGCCGCGGACGATGTCGTGGTGCTGCCGGAGGACGCGTAACGGCGGCCGTCAGGCCGTCCGCAGCCGCTCCAGCGTCTCGGGTACCTCGTCCACCGAGTCCACGAGGGCGATACGGGACGCCATCGGGCGGCCCTCCGCGAGCGAGCACAGCAGCGGCCAGGCGGGCAGCGTACGCGTCCAGTGCTCCTTGTCGACGAGCACCATCGGGGTCGGCTCGCCGCGCGACTGGTAGTAGTTGGGCGTCGCGTTGTCGAAGATCTCCTGCAGCGTGCCCGCGGCGCCCGGCAGGAAGACGACCCCGGCGTTGGAGCGGGCGAGCAGGCCGTCCTCGCGTACGGCGTTCACGAAGTACTTGGCGATGTGCGACGCGAAGGCGTTGGGCGGCTCGTGGCCGTAGAACCAGGTCGGTATGCCCACCGAGGGCCCGCCGCCCGGCCACCCCTCGCGCACCGCGAACGCGGCCCGCGCCCAGGCGCCCACGGACGGGGTGAACGACGGGTCGGCCGCGAGGATTTCGAGCGCCTTGCCGAGCATGCCGTCCTCGAACGGAGCGGCGTACGCGCCCAGGTTCGCCGCCTCCATGGCGCCCGGACCGCCGCCCGTGGCGACGGTCAGCCCGGCGCGCGCCAGCGTACGGCCGAGGCGGGCGGCGCCCGCGAACGCGTCGGAGCCGCGCTTCAGCGCGTGGCCGCCCATCACACCCACCACCCGCTGCCCGGCGAGGAGTTCGTCGAGGGCGTCGGAGATGGCGTCGTCGTGGATGGCCCGCAGCATGGAGCTGAAGATGTCGCCGTCGGTCCCGGTGCGCTGGAACCACGCGTACGCGCGGGCGTCCGGCGTGTGCTCGTAGCCGTCGGCCAGGTTCTCGAACAGCTCGGCCGCGTCGTACAGCAGCCCGCGGTACGGGTCGAACGGCAGGTCCGGCACCGGCGGGAAGACGAGTGCCCCGCCGGCCCGCGCCGCAGCGGCGGCCTCCGGCCGCATCGGACAGCCGAGGAAGACGGCGCCGTCGGTGTCCACGGGCGCCAGCGCGTCCGTACGTTCGCGCAGATCGACGGATTGCACGCGCCAGCCCGCCAGCGAACCGGTGTCCGCGACCACCTGGTCGAACTCTTCGAGGGTCTCGATCTCCCGGTCCCCGGCGGCCTGTTGAGGTGTGCCGAGCGTGCCGTGCGGGTCGTACGTGTCGGGGGCGCCGGAGGCGTCGTGAGGCAGCATCCGGTCAGCGTAGGCGAACGGGGCGCGGCGTCGGCCGTCAGCCGACGACCTGGTTCAGCGGCAGCGCCGCCAGCACGCCGACGCCCCAGGTCACCGGCGCCAGCACGGCCACCAGCACCGCCCCGCGCAGCGCCGCGGCCCCGCGCAGCAGCCTGCGCGGCGCGCCCAGCCGCAGCAGCGTCGCGGTCACGGGTGCGCGGTCGGCGCGGCACTCGGTGGCGGCCGTCAGGGCGCTCGCCGTGGCGCAGCACATGACGAGGGCCGCGCCCAGCGCCGTCAGCGGCCCGAACACCCGCGCGCCGCCTGCCGGTGCGGTGCCGTACAGCTCCGCCGCCGCCAGCGCGCCCGACGCCACCGCGCACAGCACGCCGAGCGGCCGCCCGACGCGTACGGCCTCCTCCTGCAGCACGCGTCCGGACAGCAGCCGCAGCGCGCCCGGACGGCCCAGGCTGATCAGCCGTCCGCACAGGTGCGTCAGCCCCGGTCCGGCCAGCACCAGGCCCAGCGCGGCGAGCAGCCAGCCGCCGATGACGGCGGGCGGGCTGCCGTCGAGGGTGCCGGGCAGCGGCAGCAGCCCCGACTCGTCGCCCTTCACGGGCGAGCCGTGCCGGGCGAGGGTCACGCTGGTGATGCCCGTCGCGGTCAGCGCCGCGCCCCAGGGCAGCCCGGACGGGGCGGCCGTACGCACGGGCCGGCCCGTACGCGCCGTCCGCGCACCCCGCCGTACGGCGAGCGCGCTCGCCACGGCGGCCGCCGCCGGGGCCACGCAGAGCAGGGTGAGGACCGCGGCGGACGGCAGCGGCCGGTGCCCGTCGAGGACGTCGGCGGCGGCGCCGTCGAACGGCAACCCGCTGAAGCCGCCGCGCAGTTGCAGGAAGACGAGCAGCGCGAGCGCGCTCCCGAGGGCGCCGGTGACGGCGGCGGAGACCGCCGCCAGCAGCGGCAGCCGGGCCGGTCCCACTCCGGCCGCGTCCAGCGCGGACGGCTCCCGCGGACCCGTCTCCGTACGGGCGACGGCCGCCGCGAGCTGGGTCGCGGCGGCGAGCGGAACGAGGCACCACAGGAGGCGTACGAGCGCGTCGCCCGAGTAGTGCGGGTGCGCGACGCCGTAACTGAGCGCGCTGAGCAGCAGGAAGCCGACGCCGGCGGTCGCGCACGCCACGAGCAGCCGCCGCAGCAGCGTCAGGGGCCGCGCCCCGCGGACTAGACGGAGAGCGAGCACGCGGCGCTGCCCTCCGAGTCGGCGGCGGGGAGTGAGGTGGCCCGGCGGCCGTCGACGAGCGCGACGCACCGGTCGACGAGCGCCGCCCCCGTCGCGTCGTCCGTCGCCGTCGCAGCCGGGTCGGGCGAGGTGAGCACGACCGTGATGTCGTGCGAGCGCGCGGCGGTGGCCAGCGTACGGAGCGCCTGCAGCCGGTCGGCCTGGTGCAGCGGCGCGGTCGGCTCGTCGGCGAAGAGCACGGCGGGCCTGGTGGCCAGCGCCCGTGCGATCGCCACCCGCTGGCGCTGCGACTGCAGCAGGTCGGCGGGGCGCTTGCGGGCGCAGTCGCCGATGTCGAGCCGTTCGAGCCACTCGTGCGCGGCCGTACGGGCGGCGCGCTGCCGGGTGCCGTTCAGCAGCAGCGGCAGGGCGGCGTTCTCCCACGCGGTCAGTTCGGGCACGAGCTCCGGCTCGCTGCCGATCCAGCCGAAGCGGTCGCGGCGCAGCCGCTCCCGTGCGGGCCGGCCCATCGTGTGCAGCGGCACGCTGTTGAACCAGACCTCGCCCTCCGCCGGGAGCAGCCGCCCCGACAGGCAGCCCAGCAGCGTGGTCTTGCCGCTGCCGCGCGGGCCCGAGATGGACACGATCTCCCGTTCGCGGATTCCGAGGGTGACTCCCTGGAGCGCCGGGGAGCCGTCGTACGCGTAGTGCAGTCCGCGTGCCCAGAGCACGTCGTCGTCCGGCGGGGCAGCCATCGAAGGCACCTCCACTCACCTCTGCTCTGCTGGTCGCCATCCCCTGTCCGTGCGAACGACCGCCAGGGGTGATCGGTCACTGGCACCGTAGGGACAGCGTCGGCGAAGTGGAGCGGAGGCTCGGCGCGCGGGGCACGCAGGAACGTCCGGATGGACTCATCGTCCTGCGTGCCCGTGCGCCGGTGCGGCCGGCGGCCGGGCGTCAGAGCTTGGCCCAGGCCTCCGTGAGGACGCCGCGGAGGATCTGCTCGATCTCGTCGAACACCGCCTGGTCCGCGATCAGCGGCGGGGCGAGCTGGACGACGGGGTCGCCGCGGTCGTCGGCGCGGCAGTAGAGGCCCGCGTCGAAGAGCGCGCCGGAGAGGAAGCCGTAGAGGACGCGCTCGCACTCCTCGTCGGTGAACGTCTCCTTGGTCGCCTTGTCCTTGACCAGCTCGATGCCGTAGAAGAAGCCGTCGCCGCGCACGTCGCCGACGATCGGCAGGTCCAGCAGCTTCTCCAGGGTGCCGCGGAACGCGCCCTCCTGGTCCAGCACGTGCTGGTAGAGGCCCTCGCGCTCGAGGATGTCGAGGTTGGCGAGGCCGACGGCCGCGGACACCGGGTGGCCGCCGAAGGTGTAGCCGTGCAGGAAGGTGTTGTCGGCGTGGAAGAACGGCTCGGCCAGCCGGTCGGAGATGACGGCCGCGCCGATGGGGGAGTAGCCGGAGGTCATGCCCTTGGCGCAGGTGATGATGTCCGGGACGTAGCCGAACTTGTCGCAGGCGAACACCGTGCCGAGCCGGCCGAAGGCGCAGATGACCTCGTCGGAGACGAGCAGTACGCCGTGCCGGTCGCAGATCTCGCGCACCCGCTCGAAGTAGCCGGGCGGCGGCGGGAAGCAGCCGCCCGCGTTCTGCACCGGCTCCAGGAACACCGCGGCGACCGTTTCGGGCCCCTCGAAGAGGATCTCCTGCTCGATCTGGTCGGCCGCCCAGCGGCCGAAGGCCACCGGGTCGTCGCCGTACAGGGGGGCGCGGTAGATGTTGGTGTTCGGCACCTTGTGCGCGCCGGGCACCAGCGGCTCGAACGGCGCCTTGAGGGCCGGGAGGCCGGTGATGGACAGCGCGCCCTGCGGGGTGCCGTGGTAGGCGACGGCGCGTGAGATCACCTTGTACTTGGTGTGGTTGCCGGTGAGCTTGTGGTACTGCTTCGCCAGCTTCCAGGCGGTCTCCACGGCCTCGCCGCCGCCGGTGGTGAAGAAGACCTTGTTCAGGTCGCCCGGCGCGTGCCCGGCGAGCCGTTCGGCGAGCTCGACCGCCTTCGGGTGCGCGTAGCTCCAGATGGGGAAGAACGCCAGCTCCCGCGCCTGCTTGGCGGCGGCCTCGGCGAGCTCCGCACGTCCGTGGCCCGCCTGGACGACGAACAGCCCGGCGAGGCCGTCGAGGTAGCGCTTGCCGGCGTCGTCGAAGACGTAGGCGCCCTCGCCGCGGACGATGGTGGGTACGGGCGCGTGCTCGTACGACGACATGCGGGCGAAGTGCATCCACAGGTGGTCGTATGCGGTACGGGACAGGTCCTTGCTCACGGCTATCGAGTTCCCCACGCGTAGGTCTGCTTGCGCAGCTTGAGGTAGACGAAGCTCTCGGTGGAGCGCACCCCCGGCACGGCGCGGATGCGTTTGGTGAGCATCTCCAGGAGATGCTCGTCGTCCTCGCAGACGATCTCGACCAAGAGATCGAAGGAGCCCGCGGACACGACCACGTAGTCGACCTCGTCGATCGCGGCGAGTGCGTCGGCCACCGGGTCGATGTCGCCGTCCACCGTGATGCCGACCATCGCCTGCCGCATGAAGCCCACGGTGAGCGGGTCGGTCACGGCGACGATCTGCATGACACCCTGGTCGAGCAGCTTCTGCACGCGCTGCCGTACGGCCGCCTCGGACAGGCCGACGGCCTTGCCGATGGCGCCGTACGGGCGGCGTCCGTCCTCCTGGAGCTGTTCGATGATGGCCAGGGAGACGGCGTCGATCGCCGGTGAGCCGTTGGTGTTCTTCGAGTCGCGAGCCACAGGCACACCCTGCACGAGGACTCGACAGTCTGGCAACCCTTGAGCGATGTAATCCGTTGTCTCACTGTCCTTATGGTGCTGAATTCGTTGCACCGGGGTGTTGGGTGTATCGAAAGCGTCACCCCCGTGGTTAGGGTGGTCGTCTCACCCAATGGACAGCTGACAGGAGGGGTGCGAAGTGACCGCCGAGCTGCGTCGACTGCGCAACTACATCGACGGGGAGTTCCGGGATGCCGCGGACGGCCGTACCACCGAGGTGATCGACCCGGCGACCGGCGAGGCGTACGCGTCCGCGCCGCTCTCGGCCGCCGCGGACGTCGACGCCGCCATGGCCGCGGCCGCGAAGGCGTTCCCCGCCTGGCGGGACGCCACCCCCGCCACCCGCCAGCGCGTCATCCTCAAGATCGCGGACGTGCTCGAGGCCCGGCAGGACGAGCTGCTCGCCGCCGAGTGCGAGAACACGGGCAAGCCGCTGGAGCTGACCCGGCAGGAAGAACTGCCGATGATGCTCGACCAGATCCGCTTCTTCGCGGGCGCCGCCCGGATGCTCGAGGGGAAGTCCGCGGGCGAGTACATGGACGGGCTCACCTCGTTCGTACGCCGCGAGCCCGTCGGTGTCTGCGCGCAGGTCGCGCCGTGGAACTACCCGATGATGATGGCCGTCTGGAAGTTCGCCCCGGCGCTCGCCGCGGGCAATGCGGTGGTGCTGAAGCCGTCCGACACCACCCCCGCCTCGGGCGTCTTCCTGGCCGAGGTGATCGGCGGCGTCCTCGCCGAACTCGAGCTGCCCCAGGGCGTCTTCAACGTCGTCTGCGGCGACCGCGACACCGGCCGCCTCATGGTCGAGCACCCGGTGCCCGCGATGGCGTCCATCACCGGCTCGGTCCGCGCGGGCATGGAGGTCGCGGGCAGCGCGGCCAAGGACGTCAAGCGGGTGCACCTGGAGCTGGGCGGCAAGGCGCCCTGCGTCGTCTTCGAGGACGCCGACATTCCGGCGGCCGTCGAGGGCATCCGGGACGGCGGCTTCTTCAACGCGGGCCAGGACTGCACGGCCGCCACGCGCGTCCTCGTGCACGAGTCGGTGCACGACGAGTTCGTGACGGCGCTCGCCAAGGCCGCGGCCGACGTCAAGACCGGCGACCCGAGCGACGAGGACTGCTTCTACGGGCCGCTCAACAACGCCGTGCACCTGGAGAAGGTCGCCGGCTTCATCGGCCGGCTGCCCGCGCACGCCAAGGTCGAGGCCGGCGGCGAACGGGTCGGCGAGAAGGGGTACTTCTTCGCCCCGACCGTGGTCTCCGGGCTCAAGCAGGACGACGAGATCATCCAGAACGAGGTCTTCGGCCCGGTGATCACCGTCCAGTCCTTCACGTCCGAGGAGCAGGCGGTGACCTGGTCGAACGACGTGGAGTACGCGCTTGCGTCGTCGGTGTGGACCAAGGACCACGCGCGCGCGATGCGGATGTCGAAGGTGCTCGACTTCGGCTGCGTGTGGATCAACACGCACATCCCGCTGGTCGCGGAGATGCCGCACGGCGGCTTCAAGAAGTCCGGCTACGGCAAGGACCTCTCGGCGTACGGCTTCGACGACTACACGCGTGTGAAGCACGTGATGACGGCGCTCTAGCCCTGGCCGTACGGAGCGCGGTGCCGCGGTCGTACGGCCGCGGCACCGCGCTCCGCAAGCGGTTCCGGGCGTCTTGGTTCGTAGTTGTGACGTCATCCGCTTGACGGGTGGTGTGCGGGCGGTGGTTGGCTGGGTGAGGAGGCCCGCCCGCTTCCGCTCACACCGCGAAAGGCACCCTCGTGATCATTTTCGGTATGTCCTCAAAGCAGATCCAACTGGCCATGCTCAACCTGCTGTGCGGCTTCTGCGGCAACCCGTCCGCGCACGGGCTGCGCAAGCACGTCAGGAAGTTCTCGCTCTTCTTCATCCCGCTGTTCCCGATAGCCCCGGCGAAGCACTCGCTCCAGTGCACGTTCTGCGGCGCGGAGAGCGAGATCACCAAGGAGAACGCCGAGCAACTGCTCGCCCAGGGCGGCGGCCAGGGCCCGCAGCCCGGCATGGGCGCGCCGCAGCAGCAGGGCGGCGGGAACCCGTTCGCGGGCCAGCAGGCGCAGCCGCCGCAGCAGCCCCAGCAGCAGGGCGGCGGCAACCCCTTCGCCGGCCAGCCGCAGCAGGGGCAGCAGGGCCAGAACCCGTACCAGTCCTGAGACCCGCCCGCGGCCCCGGCGTCAGCGCACGGGTGCCGGCCGTCCCGTACGGCGCAGCACGCGGCACAGGGCGTCCATGCGGTTGGTCGTGACGGACTCGACGCCCATCGCGAGCAGCCTGCGCATGTTCCGGCCCGTGTCCGGAGTCCAGGCCGAGACGCGGTAGCCGTCCGCCTTCGCGCGGCCGACCAGCTCCGGAGTCAGCAGGCCGAAGCGGAAGTTGAGCCACCGCGGCCGTACGTCCGCCAGCAGCGACGGGCGGGGCGGCGCCGTACGGTGCCAGGTGAGCGCGATCTCGGCGGCGGGGTCGGTGGCGCGTACGGCGCGCATCGCGAGCGGCCCGCCGCAGTAGTACACGCGGTCCGCCGCTCCCGCGTCGCCCACCGCCCGTACCGCCGCGGGCACCGCGCCCGGGTCGGGCAGGTCGACGAGCGTACGCACCGGAGCCGTCGCCTCCAGAGCCTCCGCCAGCGTGGGCACGCCGCCGACGGTCAGCTCGCGCAACCGGTCCGCCGTGACGGCGGAGACCTCCTCCGTGCGCTCCCACAGCCGCTCCAGCGTGCGGTCGTGTACGACGACCGGGACGCCGTCGCGGGTGAGCCGCACGTCCACCTCCACGGCGTCGGCGCCCGCCGCGATGGCGGCGCCGAAGGAGGGCAGCGTGTTCTCCCGGGCGACGTACGGCGCTCCCCGGTGACCTACGGCCGTTATGCCTGTCATGTCCGCCATGTTGCTTGTGTCCTCCGTCGGCCCGGGTGCTACTGCTGCCACGCATTCAGATACGCGTCGATCTCGTCGCAGATCCGGGTCACGGAGGGTGCGTCGAGGAAGGACACCCGTACGGCGTTCTTCGCGAGCGCGGCCACGCCCGGCGCGTCCAGGCCGAGCAGACGGGCGGCGACGGCGTACTCGTTGTTCAGGTCGGTGCCGAACATCGGCGGATCGTCGCTGTTGATCGTCACAGGCACGCCCGCCTCGACCATCCGCGGCAGCGGGTGGTCCGCCAGCGACTCGACCGCGCGGACCGCGACGTTCGACGTCGGGCACACCTCCAGCGGGATGCGGTGCTCGGCCAGGTGCGCCAGCAGCGCCGGGTCCTGGGCGGCGCTCGTACCGTGGCCTATGCGCTCCGCGCGCAGCTCGGTCAGCGCGTCCCACACCGTCTGCGGCCCCGTCGTCTCGCCCGCGTGCGGCACGCTGTGCAGTCCGGCCGCGATGGCACGGTCGAAGTACGGCTTGAACTGCGGCCTCGGCACACCGATCTCCGGTCCGCCCAGGCCGAACGAGACGAGCCCGTCCGCGCCGAGCCGGCTGTCCGTCGCGATCCGTACGGTCTCCTCGGCCGCCTCCAGGCCCGCCTCGCCGGGGATGTCGAAGGACCAGCGCAGGATCACGCCGAGCTCCTTCTCGGCGCCGCGGCGCGCGTCCTCGATGGCCTCCACGAAGGCGGCGTCCGGGATGCCGCGGCGGGTCGAGCTGTACGGGGTGACGGTGAGCTCGGCGTAGCGGATGTTCTGCCGTGCCATGTCGCGGGCGATCTCGTACGTGAGCAGGCGTATGTCGGCCGCGTCCCGGATCAGGTCGACGACCGACAGGTACAGCTCGATGAAGTGCGCGAAGTCCCGGAACGTGAAGAAGTCCCTGAGCTCCTCGGGGTCCTTGGGAACGGGCGAGTCCGGGTGCCGCGAGGCGAGCTCGGCGACGATGCGCGGCGAGGCCGAACCCACGTGGTGGACGTGGAGCTCGGCCTTGGGCAGCCCGGCGATGAAGGTGTCGAGGTCGGACAGCTCGGATGGGTCAGGCGACTCGGACGAACTGGGCAACTTGGGCAACGGGGCCTCCGGTTTGAGGGGTCGCGATCATCGTAATCGGGGGGTTCCCGCACGGGGACGGCGCGGATACGGCTCCGGGCACACTGAGGAGCAGGCAGAGGGGTACGCAGCGGTGTCCACCGCGTTGCCGAACGTTTCCACGTGATGGCGCAGTGCACCGGCGGGGCACAGATTCCGTCGCCTTTTCAAACTCAAACGACGGAATCCCTTGTTCGACTGTGCCTTGCCTGCCAGGATCGGCGGTCATCACCGGTTCATGCCACGCCGCAGTGAAGGCAGGGAGGCTCGATGACCGACCAGCGTTCCGACGCGTCCGCCCCGGTCGTACCGCACGATCACGCCGATCCGCCCGACGGGCTCGCGGACGGCGCGCAGTACGTCGCCGGCCGGCAGCTCCCCGGCAGCTCAGGGCGCCGGCACACCCTGGTCGACCCGGCGACCGGCGAGAGCACGCACACGTACGAGCTCGCCGGCACGGCCGACGTGGACGCCGCCGTCGAGGCCGCGCGGCGCGCGCTGCCCGAGTGGGCCGGCGCCACACCCGGCGAACGCTCCGACGCGATGCACCGGCTGCACGCCGTACTGGACGGGCAGGCCGCGGAGCTCGCGCGCGCGGAGTCGCTGAATTGCGGGAAGCCGGCGCGGCTGACGGAGGAGTTCGACGTCCCCGGGTCGGTCGACAACGTCGCCTTCTTCGCCGGCGCCGCACGCCGCCTCGACGGGGTCGCCGCCGCCGAGTACAGCCCCGACCACACCTCGTACGTACGCCGCGAACCGCTCGGTGTGATTGGCTCCATCGCCCCCTGGAACTATCCGCTCCAGATGGCCTGCTGGAAGATCCTCCCGGCCATTGCCGCGGGCAACACCATCGTGCTCAAGCCGTCCGAACTCACCCCGCTCACCTCGCTGATGTTCGCGCGGGCGGCGCACGCCGCGGGCATCCCGGACGGCGTCGTCAACATCGTCACCGGCGCGGGCGCGGACGCCGGGGAGCACCTCGTAGGGCACCCGGCGGTGGCCATGACGTCCTTCACGGGCTCCACGGCAGTCGGCAGGCGGGTCGCGGCGCTGGCGGCCGGGTCGGCGAAGCGCACGCATCTGGAGCTCGGCGGCAAGGCGCCGTTCGTCGTCTTCGACGACGCCGACCTGGAGGCCGCCGTGCACGGCGCCGTCGCGGGCGCGCTGATCAACACCGGCCAGGATTGCACGGCGGCCACCCGCGCGTACGTACAGCGGCCGCTGTACGACGCCTTCGTCAGCGGAGTCGCCGACCTCATGGCCGGCGTACGCCTCGGCCCGCCCACCGACGCGGCCACCGACATCGGCCCGCTCATCTCCCACGCCCACCGCGACCGGGTCGCCGGATTCGTCGAACGGGCACGCGCGTACGCCACCGTCGTCACCGGCGGCGCCGCACCGGGCGGACCGCTCGCCCCCGGCGCGTACTACCTGCCCACCCTCGTCACCGGCGCCGCGCAGGACAGCGAGATCGTGCAGGGCGAGGTCTTCGGGCCGGTCCTGACCGTCCTCCCCTTCGACGCGGACGACGAGGGCCTCGCGCTCGCCAACGACACCCCGTACGGGCTCGCCGCCTCCGTCTGGAGCCGCGACGTCTACCGCACCTCGCGCGCCACCCGCGAGATCCGGGCGGGCTGCGTGTGGGTCAACGACCACATCCCGATCATCAGCGAGATGCCGCACGGCGGCTACCGCGCCTCCGGCTACGGCAAGGACATGTCGGCGTACTCCTTCGACGAGTACACGCAGATCAAGCACGTCATGTCCGACAACACCGGGGAACCGCACAAGGACTGGCACCGCACCGTCTTCACCCTGTCCCTTATACACCGCTT
>NZ_CP031320.1:2703880-2967328 GCF_003355155.1 Streptomyces armeniacus
GCCCCGGCACATTGAAAAAAAAAATTAGGCGTCGTTCGCTCATTATGCGTCGACCGCTATTTCTGACTCTCTCTTCGTTTTTTTTTTAAGGACACGACGGCCACCAGACGCTACACTTGGGCCTCCGGCGGCGGGGTCAGATGTGTTTAGGAGACAGGCCTCTCGCGGCCGTACCGGCCGGCTGCCGCTGCGGGGGGTGCCCCTGCCGTTACGGCTCGGGCACCTCCGGCAGCCGTCCGGTCCCGGCCAGCTCCGCGTACCACTCGGCGCTGGCCTTCGGGACGCGCTGCTGCGTCTCGTAGTCGACGCGTACGATGCCGAACCGCCTGCTGTAGCCGTACGCCCACTCGAAGTTGTCCAGCAGCGACCAGAGGAAGTAGCCGCGTACGTCCGCGCCCGCCGTCATCGCGTCGTGCACGGCGGTGATGTGCTGGTGCAGGTAGCGGATGCGCTCCGGGTCCTGTACGCGCCCGTCGGCGTCCGGCTTGTCCTCGTACGCGGCGCCGTTCTCCGTGACGTACAGCGCGAGGCCGGGCGCCTCGCGGGAGAAGCGGAGCAGCAGCTCCGTCATGCCGGTCGGGTCGATGCTCCAGCCCATGGCGGTCTGTTCGCCGGGGGACTGGTGGAACGCCACCCGGTCGGCGCCCGGCCACGGCGAGTGCGCGCTGGCGCCGTGCCCGTCGCGGCGCTCGACGTCCGCGTCGTCCGCCGTGACGGCGGAGACCAGCGACGGCGTGTAGTAGTTGAGGCAGAGGCCATCGAGGGGCTGTCCGGCGATGTCCAGGTCCCCGTCCCGTACGTGGGACCAGTCGGTGATCCGCGCGGTGTCGGCCATCAGGTCCTCGTCGTACCGGCCGTGCAGCATCGGCCCCGTGAACACCCGCGTGGCCAGCGCGTCGATCCGGCGGGCCGCGTCCTGGTCCGCCTCCGAAGCCGAACGGGCCCGTACGTGCGCCGGGTTGAGGCTCACCGACAGCTGCGCGCGCCCCGGCAGCGTGGACCGCAGCTGCCGGGTCGCGAGGCCGTGCGCCAGGTTGAGGTGGTGCGCGGCGCGGAGCGCGGCGGCCGGGTCCGTACGGCCGGGGGCGTGCACGCCGGAACCGTAGCCGAGGAACGCGCTGCACCAGGGCTCGTTGAGCGTCGTCCACATGTCCACGCGGTCGCCGAGCGCGTCGGCGACGAGCTGGGCGTAGTCGGCGAACCGGTACGCGGTGTCGCGCTCCGGCCAGCCGCCCGCGTCCTCGAGCTCCTGCGGCAGGTCCCAGTGGTACAGCGTGAGGACCGGAGTGACCCCCTTCGCCAGCAGCTCGTCCACCAGCGAACGGTAGAAGTCCAGCCCGCGCTGCACGGCCGGGCCGCGCCCGGTCGGCTGGACGCGCGGCCAGGACACGGAGAACCGGTAACCGCCCATGCCCAGCCCGGACATCAGCGCGACATCCTGCGGGTAGCGGTGGTAGTGGTCGCAGGCGGTGTCGCCCGTGTCCCCTCCCTGCACCGCTCCCGGCGTGTGCGAGAACGTGTCCCAGATGGACGGCGTACGGCCGTCCTCCCGCGCCGCGCCCTCGATCTGGTACGCGGCGGTGGAGGTGCCCCAGACGAAGTCGGCGGGGAACTGGACGGGGCTGGCGGGGGATCCGCTGACGGGGCCGGCGGCGGGGTCGTTCATGGAAGCGCTCCCATTCGTGCTCGCAGTGAGTTCGTGATCGCGGTGAAGAGAGGACTGAGCGGTGCAGCGGTGCAGCGGGCCTGAAGCTGTACTGCGGAACTGAGCGGTGCTGACTGAGCGTGCAGGAGGCGGTGCGGCGGCCCGGCCGCGCGTACGGTCGGCGGCCGGGCCGCTGGGTCGGTCAGCCCTTGACGGCTCCCTGCATGATGCCCCCCACGATCTGCTTGCCGAACAGCGCGAAGGCGATCAGCAGCGGCAGCGTGCCGAGCAGCGCGCCCGCCATGATCACGGACTGGTCGGGGATGTAGCCCCGGCCGAGCCCGGTCAGCGCGACCTGGACGGTCGGGTTCTCCTGGGTCAGCGCGATGATCGGCCAGAAGAACTCGTTCCACGCCATGACGAACGTCAGCATGCCCAGCACGGCCATCGCGGGACGCGCTATCGGGAAGACGACGTGCCAGACGACCCGCAGGCTGTGCGCGCCGTCCACCCGTGCCGCCTCGATGAGTTCGGTGGGCAGCGCGCTGATCAGGTACTGCCGCATGAAGAACACCCCGAAGGCGCTCACCATCATCGGCAGGATGACCGCCTGCAGGTGGTTGGTCCACTCCAGTTCGGCGATCGCCATGAACAGCGGCACCACGCTCAGCTGCGGCGGCACCATCATCGTGCCGATCACCAGCAGGAGCAGCAGGTTCTTGGCGCGGAACCGCAGCTTGGCGAAGGCGAAGCCGGCCAGGGTGGCGAAGAGGACCGTGGTCGCCGCGATCGAACTCGCCACGATCGTCGTGTTGAACAGCGCCTTGCCCATGTTGGCGTCGTTCCAGGCGGTCGCCAGGTTGTCGAACAGGTTGCCGCCGAACCACAGCGGCGGCGGAGTCTCGGCGAGCCTGGCGTTGTTGCGTGACGCGGCGATCGCCGTCCACACCAGCGGGAAGAGCGAGCCGAGGGTGAAGACGGCCAGCACCCCGTAGGTGACCGGACCGCCGTGCAGTTGCTTACCGGCGCGTCGTGCCATGGCGTATCCCCCTCAGTGGCTCTTCTGGAGCCGTCGGGCGATCAGCCAGTTGACCAGGCCGATCACCACCAGGATCAGGAACATCGTCCAGGCGATCGCGGAGGCCCGGCCGAGATGGAAGTTGAACCAGCCCTGCTCGTACAGGTAGAGGCCCAGGGTCTGGTACTGGTGCGAGGCCCCGCCGGTCTGGGTGCCGCCGAACAGCAGCGGCTCACCGAAGAGTTGGGTCGCGCCGATGGTCGAGACGACGACGGTGAACAGGATCGTCGGCCGCAGCGACGGGATGGTGACGTGGATGAACTGCTGCCAGCGCGTGGCGCCGTCGAGCGCGGCCGACTCGTACAGGTCGTTCGGCACGGCCTGCATGGCCGCGAGATAGATCAAAGTGTTGTAGCCCGTCCAGCGCCAGATCACGATGGTGGAGATGGCGATCTGCGAGGACCAGGTGCCGTTCTCCCAGTCGATGTTGTCGATGCCGACCGAGCCGAGCGCCCAGTTGATCATCCCGTAGTCGCGTCCGTAGAGCATCGCGAACACGAGCGTCGCGGCGGCCACGGAGGTCGCGTACGGGGTGAGCATCGCGACCCGGAAGAACATCGAGCCGCGCAGCCGGTAGTTGAGCAGATGCGCCAGCCCGAGCGCCATCAGCAGCTGCGGAACGGTCGAGATGATCCCGATGGTCAGCGTGTTCTGGAGCGCTTTCCAGAAGAACTCGTCCTCGAACAGCCGGGAGTAATTGTGCAGCCCGGCCCATTCCATCTGGGTCGGATTGTGCAGCGAGACCTTGTGCAGCGAGGCCCAGCCGGTATAGAGCAGCGGAAAGAGTCCGAAAGCGGCGAAGAAGAGGAAGAAAGGCGAGATGAACGCGTACGGGCTCCAGCGCGCGTCCCGCTGATAGCGGCGGCTGCGGCGGGCCGCGCGGCGCACGTCCCGTTCGCTTTCCGGGCCTTTGCGGCGCGGCGCGGCATTCCCCGGCTTTCCCGGGGCTCCCGGGGCTCCCGGTTCTCCGGGCCGCGCGTTCTCCGGCCCGGCGTCCTCGGGCCCTGCGTCTTCGGGTGTGGGCGGCGGCGGGACCGCGCCCCCCGTGGTGGCGGGGGGCGCGGTGCCGAGTTCCTCAGAGGTCATCGAGCGGCCCCGGTCACTCGTCGATCGCGTTGTCGATGGCCTTCACCGCCGCTTTCCAGCCGTCGTCGGGCGACTTGCCCTGCTGCTCCACCTGGAGAATGCCGACGTTGGCGAGCGTCTCCCCGATGACCTGGTCCTTCGGCCCGAGGATCGCGGTCGGGATGTCCTTCGCCGCGTCGGCGAAGATCTGCCCGATGGGTGCGCCGCCGAAGTACTCGTGCTTGGCGTTCTTCACCGCGGGCAGCTCGTACGCGGCCTGCGCGCTCGGGAAGCTGGCCTGCTTCTCGAACAGCTTGGCCTGCTGCTCGGGGGCCGTCAGCCAGGCCGCGAGCTTGACCGCCTCCTCCTTGTGCGGGCCCGCCTCGGGCACCGTGAGGAACGAGCCGCCCCAGTTCGCGGGCTTCGGCGCGGCGGCGACGTCCCACTGGTTGGCGCCCTTCTTGCCGGCCTTCTCCTTGATGTAGCCGAGCATCCAGGGCGGACACACGACGCTGGCGAAGTCCCCGTTGGCGTACGCCTGGTCCCACTCGGTGTCGAACTGCTTCAGCTTGGCGGTCATGCCTGCCTCGGCGGCCCGCATGGCGAGGTCCCAGGAGGTCTTGACGGCCGGGCTCTTCTTGTAGATCAGCTCGCCGCTCTTGTCGTAGTTCTTCTCGGCGTAGCTGGAGACGGAGCCGTTGTAGACACCGGCCGCGCCGTCCATGAAGTGCGTGCCCTTCGGCGCCTTCTTCATGTACGTCTCGCCCGCGTCCACGTACTTGGACCAGTCACCGGCCCACAGTTTGCCGACTTCCTCACGTTCGGTCGGCAGACCGGCCTTCTTGAACAGGTCCTTGCGGTAGCAGACGCCCATGGGACCGATGTCGGTGCCCACTCCGATGACCTTGCCGTCCTCGGTCTTCGCCTGGTCCCATTTCCACGGCAGGTAGCTGTCCTTCTTGACTCCGGACTCCTTGCCGAGATCCACGAACTTGTCGGCCTGGATGCCGGCCAGTTCGTTGATGTTGGCGACCTCGACGGCCTGGATGTCCTGGAGGCCGCTGTTCGCGGAGAGGTGGTTCAGCAGCGCGGGGTAATAGTCCTCGTTGCGTTCGGTGGAGTTCTCCTTGATCGTGACGTTGGGGTGCAGCTTCTCGTACTCGTCGTACAGTCCGGCCTGCTTGTAACCGAAGACCCCGAAGACGCCGATGGAGAGTTCGACCTTCTCTCCGTCACCGCCCGCGGAGTCCGGTTCGCTGTCTGAAGAACACCCCGCGAGCAGCCCGGCGCCGAGTGCGGCGGCCAGACCGATCGCGGCCAGGCGGAACGAGGATGTGCGGGTTCTGCTGCTGTGCATCGCAACCTCCCGAACGTACGGGACATGAAGGGGAAGACCGGCTTGGGAGCGCTCCCATGTGTGATGGCTTGAAGAGTTACGGACCCAGCGCGGAGTGTCAAGGGTCACGCAGTGATCGCCGCACAACGTGATGTAGTTGAATGATTCTGTTATCGGGGGCCCGGATCGGGGAGCTGTGCATGAGAGCGGTAGGCGGGCGCCGCGGCGGCAGGCCGACACTGGAGCAGGTGGCACACCGTGCGGGCGTGGGGCGCGGGACCGTCTCCCGCGTCATCAACGGCTCACCCCGCGTGAGCGAACGTACGCGCTCCGCGGTCCTGCGCGCCGTCACCGAACTGGGTTACGTGCCCAACCGCGCCGCCCGCGCCCTCGCCGCCGGCAGCACCGACGCCATCGCCCTCGTCGTCCCCGAGCCCGAGACCAGGCTGTTCGCGGAGCCGTACTTCTCCGGCGTCCTGCGCGGTGTCAGCGCCGAACTCGCCGACACCGACATGCAGTTGCTGCTGACCCTCGTACGGGACCAGCGGGAGCGCGACCGCTTCGCGCAGTTCGTGTCGGCGCACCGCGTCGACGGCGTGCTGCTGGTGTCCGTACACCACGACGACCCGCTGCCCGACCTGCTGGAAAGCATCGAGATGCCCGCGGTGCTGAACGGCCGCCGGTCCCGGGGCGAGTCCGTGCCGTACGTCGACTCCGACAACTCCGGCGGTGCCGCACTGGCCGTGGCCCACCTGGCCGGACAGGGTCGGCGGGCCATCGCGACGATCACCGGGCCGCTGGACATGTACGTGGCGCAGTGCCGCCTCGAGGGATACCGCGACGCGCTGAACGCGGCTGGGCACGCGCACTCCGACGCGCTGGTGGCGCACGGTGACTTCACCGAGCGCGGCGGCCACCGCGCGATGCGTGAACTGCTCGAACGCGCCCCCGAGGTGGACGCCGTCTTCTGCGCCTCCGACCTGATGGCCGTCGGCGCGCGGATCGCGCTGCGAGAGGCGGGCCGTACGGTGCCCGGCGACGTGGCGCTGATCGGCTTCGACGACTCCTCGATCGCACGTCAGATGGACCCGCCGCTCACCACCGTGCGGCAGCCGATCGAGGAGATGGGGCGGACGATGGCGCGGGTGCTCCTCGACGAGATCAAGGAGCGGTCCGCCGACCGGCCGCACGTGGTGCTCCCCACGGAGCTGGTACGCCGCGGCTCGGCCTGACCCCGGCCTGGCCCAGCCTGACCCCGGCCTGAGCTGGGCCTTGCCCGGGACTGTCCGGACCCTGCCCCGGCATCACCGCGTCCGCCCGGGTGTCACATCGCGTTCCGTCACTCTGACGGACAGTGTCCGGATGCGCCCGTGCGACCGCGGGCTTTTGCTCGCTGATATGGATTCAGCGACTCGACGCTCGATAGCACCACTCCGTCGCGCGGTCTGCGGCACGCTGACCGGCGCTCTGGTCATGGGCGGCAGCTGGGGACTGGCCGGGGCGGGCACGGCTGCCGCCACGCCCGGCGCGTTCGACGACCCCGTGGGCAACTCCGAACCGTACGCGGTCAGCGGCCCCTGGCAGGTGCACAGCGCACACGTCTACGGGAGCTGGCCGGCCGGTCCGCCCGGCTCCTGGTCCAGCCCGGTGGTCAACTTCAAGGTCTCCGCGCCCTACGGCGTGCGCGGGGGCTGGGCCGCCGGCCACCACACCGGCATCGACCTGGCCGTGCCGGTCGGCACCCCCGTGCGTTCGGTCGGCGCGGGCACCGTGGTCTTCTCGGGAAGCTCCGGTTCGTACGGGAAGGTCATAACGGTCCGCATGGCGGACGGCAAGTACACCCTGTTCGCGCACCTCTCGAAGCGCCACGTGGGCAAGGGCGACCGGGTGAAGGCCGGCACCGTGCTGGGCAAGTCGGGTAACACCGGGCGCAGTACGGGCCCGCACCTCCACTTCGAGGTCCGTACCAAGCGGAGTTACGGCTCCGACATCAACCCGGTGGCGTATCTGGCGGAACGCGGCGTCCACATCTTGTAGACACTCCGCGGCTCCGTACCCGCGCCCCGGCCCCGCGCACCCGCGCGGGGCCGGGGCGTTCGCGTGGGTCAGGTGTCGCAGCCGGTGCCGTCGCCGTCGCGGTCGAGGTGGCTGTCGTAGCCCGGCTCGCCGCGGTGGACGGGGGCGGCTCCCTGGGCGCGGGCGTCGGCGCAGTTCTCGTAGTACACGTCGCTGTCGCCGCCCGTGTCTCCTCCGGTGTCCCCGCCGGTGCCGGGGCCCGGCTGCTCCGTGACGGTCTCGGTGACCTTCACCTCAACTCTCCTGGTCTCGGTGACGGTTGGGCCCGGTTCCGGCTTCCGCTGCTTCGCCGCCTGTGGCGTCTCGGTCGCCGTCACGGTGGCGGTCGGCGAGGGGCCCGCCGAGTTCTCGCCACTGCTCCCGTCCTCGTCGTCCGCGGCCATCAGGGCGCCGGTACAGGCGAAGGTGAACGCCCATACGGCGGCGATGACCAGCCAGAACTTCCCGCGCCTGCGCATCTGCCCGTGCGGCGCCCAGGGTCGGGGCGGCGGGGGAGGCGGCAGCTGCGGTCCGGGGTGGTGGCTCATGTGCGCGCTCCGGAATCTCGTGGAGTGGAGCGGGGGGTATCCAGGAGAGACCGCCGAACCCGGGAAAGGGTTGTACGCAGGGTGCCGGGCCGTGACTCCGTACGCACGGGACACGGCCGCCGCTCACACACCCCGTCGGAGCGCGCGTCGCGTACGCCCGTCAGACGTCGTGAACGCCGTGCCGGAGCGGCGGTGACGGCTCGGCGCTGCTGTCCGGAGAGACCGGCGAGCCGCCGCGGGCGGCCTCCGGCCGGTCCGAGTGCTCGGCCTCCGGGTCACCGGACGAGGGCTCCGCACCGGCGTCGAGCTGCCGCAGCCGCGCTGTGAGCATCTCGACGACCTGCGGCCGGTTCGCGTGCGCGCGCTCGTAATCGAGCAGCCGCCGTACGTCGTCCCCGGCCAGCGGCCGTATGCGGTGTTCCAGGCCGGCGACCGGCAGTTGGTCGTAGTCCGGCAGGGGCAGATCCTGTCCCGTCATGTGCTTCCGACCTCCTCGACTGCGTCGGCCCCCGCCCTCCCAGTGTCACCGAGGTGCCCGCACCGCACCAAGCGGAGGACGGGTGGACGACGGGCAGGGGACAGGCAGAGGGCGGGCGGAGGAAACGACGGAGGCCCGGCCGGGTGTCCCGGGCCGGGCCTCCGTACGAGGAGGGTGAATGACGGGACTTGAACCCGCGACTTCCTGGACCACAACCAGGTGCTCTACCAACTGAGCTACATCCACCATGACCGGCACTTTCTCCCGGCCGTGAATGAGTGTACAGGGTCGGCCGGGGTGCTCGCGCACGGGTTTCGGTGCGGCTCCCGTCACGTGCGGTCAGGCGCCGTCCGGGGGCAGGGCGTGCCGAGCCGCGATCTTCTTCGCGGTGTCGGAGTCGGGGCCCGGCTGCGGTACGAACACCGCCTCGCGGTAGTAGCGGAGCTCGGCGATGGACTCGCGGATGTCCGCCAGGGCGCGGTGATTGCCCTTCTTCTCCGGGCTGTTGTAGTACGCACGCGGGTACCAGCGGCGGGCCAGCTCCTTCACCGAGGAGACGTCCACGATCCGGTAGTGCATGTACGACTCCAGGGCCGGCATGTCCCGGGCGAGGAAACCGCGGTCGGTGCCGACCGAGTTCCCGCAGAGGGGCGCGCGGCCCGCCTCCTTGGCGTGCCGGCGTACGTAGTCGAGGACCTGCTGCTCGGCGTCCTCGAGCGTGGTCCCCTGGTCCAGCTCGGCGAGCAGTCCGGAGGCGGTGTGCATCGCGCGCACCACCTCGGGCATGGAGTCCAGCGCTCCGGACGGCGGGCGGATCACGATGTCCACGCCGTCACCCAGTACGTTCAGCTCCGAGTCGGTGACGAGAGCCGCCACCTCGACAAGTGCGTCGTCGGCCAGCGAGAGCCCCGTCATCTCGCAGTCGATCCACACCATGCGATCGTTCATGCGCTCACCCTACGTCGCCAGGTCGGGGACGGCGCCGGTGCGGTCGGAGACGCGGTCCGGACACGTCCGAGGTGCGGCCTGCGGCCTGCGGCCCGGTGTGCCGCGTGCCGTGTGCGGCATGCGGTGTGCCGAGGCGGTGGCGGACGGCGGTGTGGGCGCCGTCCCTGCGCCGGTTGCCCGGCGGCGTACCGCCTTACGGCGACACCCCCCAGCTGCGGCCGCGCTGCCGGGGCAGCCTCGGCGCCCACGCGTCCGACTCCGGCTTGCCCGGCTCCGCCGCGCGCCCCTCCGCGCCCGACCCGCCGGCACCGCCCGGACCCCCTGGCCCGGCACCCCCGGCGCCCTGGGGCGGCCCGCCGCCCGGAACGCCGGGCGGCGGTGGTGCGCCCGGCGCCGCGCCGGCGCCCGCCTCGGCCTCCCGCTCGGCGGCGGCGGCCGCTGCCGCGGCCTCCTTGCGCGCCTCCGGGACCCGCGTCTCGTCGCCGCCTTCCGGCCGCCGCGCCCGGTACGCGGCGCGGTACGCCGCCGGCGAGGCACCCAGCTGCCGCCGGAAGTGCCCGCGCAGGGCGACCGGCGAGCGGAACCCGCAGCGCCCCGCGACCTCGTCCACCGAGTAGTCGGAGGTCTCCAGCAGCCGCTGCGCCTGCAGCACCCGCTGTGTGATCAGCCACTGCAGCGGAGCGCTCCCGGTGAGCGACCGGAACCGCCGGTCGAACGTGCGGCGGCTCATGTACGCGCGGGCCGCGAGCGTCTCGACGTCGAACTGCTCGTGGAGGTGCTCCAGCGCCCAGGCGACCACTTCGGCCAGCGGGTCGGCGCCGATCTCCTCCGGTAAGGAGCGGTCCAGATGGCGCGGGTGCCCGGTGTCCACGCCGTTGCTGCGGCGCGGCGGCACCACCAGGCGCCGGGCGAGCGCGCCGGCCGCCTCGGCGCCGTGGTCCGTGCGTACGACGTGCAGGCACAGGTCTATGCCTGCCGCGGTTCCGGCGGAGGTGAGGATGTCGCCGTCGTCGACGAACAGCTCCCGCGGGTCGACGTGCACGGCGGGATACCGCTTGGCGAGCGTCGGTGCGTACATCCAGTGGGTCGTCGCCGGCCGGCCGTCCAGCAGCCCCGCAGCGGCGAGCACGAAGGAGCCGGTGCAGAGCCCGATGATCCGGGCCCCCTCCTCGTGCGCCCGGCGCAGCCCGTCCAGGGCGGCGGCCGGCGGCGGCTGGGTGATGGAGCGCCAGGCGGGGACCACCACGGTGCCCGCCCGGGACAGGGCGTCCAGCCCGTACGGCGCGGAGAGCTCCAGCCCGCCGGTCGTGCGGAGTGGGCCTTCCTCGCCGGCGCAGACCAGCAGGCGGTAACGGGGGACCCCCGCGTCTTGCCGGTCTATGCCGAATACGGAGAGCGGTATGGAGCTCTCGAAGATGGGTCCGCCACTGAACAGCAGCACGGCGACGATCTCGCGCCGACGGCGCGCGGCCAACTTGCGGGCGGTCGGCGCCGGACCGTTCGTGGAGTCCTGGCTCATTGGACCTAAGCCCCCCTCAATCGTCGCGTCCTCTCGGTCCTGCACTTATCCCCCGCGGCGATAGCCAAGATCGAATCTACTGCGTCGGACGAGGCCGGAGTGACAACTTCGACACTCGACGTTATGTCGACAAGGCAACTTGGCGTAAAGCATTCGATCACGAAGCGTTCCACTCGGCGGGCCCGTTGGGTAGTACGCATCCGGCGCATGCCCTGTCAGCGTAGGGTGCACAGGCCCGAAGCGCTCCTTTCTGCCCTGGTGGCGGCGGTGTTGAGGGTAGTCGTCGGCAAGCCGTGTGCCACACGCAGAAGTTGGCCGAAAAACGTAGGGGATCAGTGCCCGGGAGGCTGATGCCACCGGCGTACGCCCCCTGGTGCACGCTCCTTCGTTTCCGGTGGTCGGCGACGGACGCGCGCAGGTCGGAGCGGGCGTTCGGCGCGGTGACCACGACTGCTGTACGTACGGAGTACCCGAGCACCTGTAACTGTAGGGACACGGAGCGTTTCCCGTGAAGGCGGGGTGGGGGCGCGAGGGGGTGTAAGGGGCGCAGCGGGGCATTGCGCAAAGGCCCGCGCTCGGGCATGCTCCGGGGTCAGCCCGCCTCCGGGGACCGCGCCGGGCGGTCCTGGGCAAGGGGGGAGTGCCGCCGTATCCTTGGGGTAAGGGTGGGGAAAGATAATTCCCAGTCGTAATTTCGATCGCTCGCCCCACAAAACAACCACCGTTCCCTCCGCAAGAGGACTCCCTGCGCCGAGACACCCATGGCTGGACACGAGATCCCCGAACCCGCGGACCGCAAACAGGTCGCCGATCCGACGGCCACGCCTGATGTGGCGGAAAGCGCGCGCCATTCCTGTGACCCGGCGTTCCAGCACGGTGTCGTGGTGGGCTTCGACGGCTCCCTTTCCAGTGAACGGGCCCTGGCATACGCGATCGGCATGGGGCGGCGCACAGGCTCCGGCCTGATCATCGTCCACGTCGCGAACCGGCTGCCCACCACCGTGTGGGCCGGGTGCGAGCCGCCTGTCTTCGTGGACGTGCCGGACCACCGCACCGAGGTGCTGGGGCTGGAGCTTGCTTGCGCGGACCATCTCTCCGAGGTGCCGTGGATCCTGGTCGAGCGGGGCGGGGACATCTGCCACGAGCTGGAAGAGGTCGGGCAGGAGTACGAGGCGGACGCCATCGTCGTCGGCTCGACGCACGGCCTGGCCGGGCGGCTGTTCGGCTCGGTCGCCGGGCGGCTGGCGCGCCGCGCGCAGCGCCCGGTCGTCGTGGTGCCCTGAGCCCGCGGCCCGAGCCCACCGCCGTACGCGCTCGCGCGGCCTGTGCCCGCTGCCGTACCTGGGCCCGCCGCCGTACGCCCCTGCCGTACGGGCCTCCGTACGCACCCCGCCGCCGTGCGCGCCGACTTCGCGCCCCCGGGGTCCCCGGATTTGCCTCGACGAATCTGTTCTGACATGTGGATTGTGCGCTTGTGACGGGCATATAGAGGACAGCGCGCTGCCGACCGGGAGGTGACGGTCCCGGGAACGGCAGCCCACCCGCCGGCGTTTTGGGCAACGCCGGCATCGGGAGGCGGACTCCCGCGCGGTTGGTGGCCCGCGCGGGAGTTTCGCCGTCTCTCCGGTGTCTCCGGCTACGGCAGGCCGAAACTCACTCCACCGTCACGGACTTGGCCAGATTGCGCGGCTTGTCGATGTCGCGGCCCAGTGCCAACGCCGTGTGGTAGGCGAAGAGTTGCAGCGGGATGCCCATCAGGATCGGGTCCAGCTCGGGCTCGTTCCGCGGCACCACCAGCGTGTGGTCGGCCTTCTCCTGCTCCCCGTGCGCGAGGGACAGGATCGTGCCGTTGCGGGCCTTGATCTCCTCCAGCGTCGCGCGGTTCTTGTCCAGCAGGTCGTCGTCCGGGAGCACCGCGACGGTCGGCACCGCGGGCTCGATGAGCGCCAGTGGGCCGTGCTTCAGCTCGGAGGCCGGGTACGCCTCGGCGTGGATGTACGACACCTCCTTGAGCTTCAGCGACGCCTCGCGCGCCACGGGGTAGCCGCGCACCCTGCCGACGAACATCATGCTGGCTGCCTGCGCGTACTCCGCGGCCAGCTTCTCGATCCGCGGCTCGTCCGCCACGATCTCGGCGATCTGCCCCGGCAGCGCCCGCAGCCCCGCGATGATCCGCTTGCCGTCGGCCACCGACAGGTCGCGGATGCGCCCCAGATGCAGGGCCAGCAGCGCGAACGCGACGGCGGTGTTGGTGAAGCACTTGGTGGAGACGACGCAGACCTCCGGCCCGGCGTGCACGTACACGCCGCCGTCCGTCTCGCGCGCGATCGCGGAGCCGACGACGTTCACCACCCCGAGTACGCGGGCGCCCTTCCGCTTCAGCTCCTGCACGGCGGCGAGGGTGTCGTACGTCTCGCCGGACTGGCTGACCGCGATGTAGAGCGTGTCGGGGTCGACGACCGGATTGCGGTAGCGGAACTCGCTGGCGGGCTCCGCATCGGCCGGGATACGCGCCAGCTCCTCGATCAACTGCGCGCCGATCATGCCCGCGTGGTACGCGGAGCCGCAGCCGAGGATCTTCACGCGGCGCACGCCGCGCGCCTCGCGGGCGTCGAGATTGAGCCCGCCGAGGTGGACGGTCGCGAACCGGTCGTCGATACGGCCGCGCAGCACCCGGTCCACCGCGTCGGCCTGCTCGGCGATCTCCTTGTGCATGTACGTGTCGTGGCCGCCCATGTCGTACGACTCCGCGGCCCACTCGACCGTCTCCGGCGAGGTGGAGGTGCGCGAACCCTCGGTGGTGTACGTGCGGTAGTCGTCGGCCTTGATCGTCGCCATCTCGCCGTCGTCCAGGGTGACCACCTGGCGGGTGTGCGAGACGAGCGCCGCCACGTCGGAGGCGACGAACATCTCGTGCTCGCCGATGCCGAGGACGACCGGGGAGCCGTTGCGGGCGACGACGATGCGGTCCGGGAAGTCCGCGTGCAGCACGGCGATGCCGTACGTGCCCTCGATGTGCCGCAGCGCCTCCCGTACGGCCGCCTCCAGCGTGTCCGCCCCGTCCGCGCCGGCGCGCGCGACGAGATGGGCGAGCACCTCGGTGTCGGTGTCGGAGGCGAGGGTGACGCCGTCGGCGGCGAGCTTGGCGCGCAGCTCGGCGGCGTTGTCGATGATGCCGTTGTGGACGACGGCGACCTTGCCCTCGCCGTCGAGGTGCGGGTGCGCGTTGGCGTCGTTGGGCGCGCCGTGGGTGGCCCAGCGGGTGTGCGCGATGCCGGTGGTGCCGGCGAAGCGCTTGGGGATACGGGACTCGAGCTCGCGTACGCGGCCCTGCGCCTTGGCGGTCTTCAGCCCGGAACTCCTGCTCTGGATGGCGATGCCCGCGCTGTCGTAGCCCCGGTACTCGAGGCGCTGCAGGCCCTCCAGGAGCAGGGGGGCGACGTCGCGTTTCCCGATATATCCAACGATCCCGCACATGCGCTTCTCCTCGGCAGTCGTGTCGGTGCTGTGTGCTCGGTGCTTCAGGGGCTCGGTGCTCCGGGGGTTCGGTGCTCCGGGCTGGGGGTCCGGGGCCCGGTGGCAGCCCGGCGGCCGGGTCAGCCGTAGACGATGCGGCGCAGCTGCCGCTGGGACAGGCCGGGCGGCGCCACGGCGCGGTACGGCAGTTCGGCGGCGATCCGCTCGAAGATCCGCGCGTTCCGCAGTCCGCGGGACTGCAGCTCGCGGTGGCGGCGGCGGACGAACTCCTCGGCTGTCTCGTCGAAGTACGCCAGTACGTCCAGCACCACGCGCGCCGCCTCGCCGCGCGGGAGCGCGGTGGTGCGGGCGAGATGGTCGATGAGGTCGTCGTGGATCGGCACAGGGCGTTCGAGCACCCGTCGATACTGCGGGTTCGGAGGTCGATTCGCAAGAAACCTGCCCGATTCCGGGCACGGTATGAACCGGGCGGAGCAAGAAATTGGTCTACACCTTGACCGCCGCCGGGGTGCGCGGTACGAGTGTGACCACCAGTAGCTCCAGCACGTGCCCCACGCACCAGCCGTGACATCACCGTGAACGAGGACCCGAAGGGATCGCTCGTGAGACGCATCTGGCCCACGCTGTTCTGTGCCGCGCTGCTCATCACCGCCGTACCAGGCTCCGTTTCGGCGACCGCCGCTGCCGCCGCCCCCGGTACCTCCGGTACGTCCGGAACGGCCGCCGCGGAGCCACGCCCCCTGGACCACGTCGTCCCCGCGCCCGCCTCCGTGGCGCCGAAGGGCGACCCGTACACCCTCACCGAGCGGACTGCCATCCGCGTCCCGAAGGGCTCGGACGAGGCGCGCGAGACAGGCGAGCAGCTCGCCGAACTGCTGCGCCCCGCCACCGGGTTCGAGCTCCCCGTGACCACGGCCGGGCGCGGCGGCCACACCGCCCGCGCCGACGACACCGCCCGCGCCGACGACGACATATCGCTCCAGCTCACCGGAGCGGAGCGGCTGGGTGCCGAGGGCTACCAACTGGACGTGTCCGAACGCTCCGTGGTCATCCGCGCCGGCACGCAGGCCGGTCTCTTCCACGGCGTCCAGACGCTGCGCCAGCTGCTGCCCGCGAGCATCGAGGCGGACACCGCCCAGTCCGGACCGTGGCAGGTCGCGGGCGGCCGGATCACGGACACCCCGCGCTACGACTACCGCAGCGCCATGCTGGACGTCTCGCGGCACTTCTTCACCGTCGACCAGGTCAAGCGCTACGTCGACCAACTCGCCCTGTACAAGATCAACAAGCTGCATCTGCACCTCTCCGACGACCAGGGCTGGCGCATCGCCATCGACTCCTGGCCGCGGCTCGCCGAGTACGGCGGCAGCACCCAGGTCGGCGGCGGCGAGGGCGGGTACTACACAAAGGCCGACTACGCCGAGATCATCCGCTACGCCGCCGAGAAGCACCTCACCGTCGTACCCGAGATCGACATGCCGGGGCACACGAACGCCGCCCTCGCCTCGTACGCCGAGCTGAACTGCGACGGCGTCGCACCCCCGCTCTACACCGGCACCGAGGTGGGCTTCAGCTCGCTGTGCGTGCCGCTGGAGCGCACGTACGACTTCGTGGACGACGTCGTACGCGAGCTCGCGGCGATGACCCCCGGCCCGTATCTGCACATCGGCGGCGACGAGGCGCACTCCACGAGCCACGAGGACTACGTCGCGTTCATGAAGCGGGCGCAGCAGATCGTGTCGAAGTACGGGAAGACGGTCATCGGCTGGCACCAACTCGTCGGCGCGGAACCGGTCGAGGGCGCCGTCGCGCAGTTCTGGGGGACCTCCCCGGACGAGCCGGAGGTCGCGGAGGCGGCGCGGAACGGCACCAAGCTGATCCTGTCCCCGGCCAACCGCTCCTACCTGGACATGAAGTACAACGAGGACACCCCGCTCGGGCTGACCTGGGCGGGCTACGTCGAGGCGCAGCAGTCGTACGACTGGAACCCCGGGACGTACATCGAAGGCGCGCCGTCCGAGGCGGTGCTGGGGGTGGAGGCGCCGCTGTGGTCGGAGACGCTGGAGACGAGCGACCACATCGAGTTCATGGCGTTCCCGCGGCTGCCGGGCGTCGCCGAACTCGGCTGGTCTCCGGAGGAGTCGCACGACTGGGAGGCGTACCGGGAGCGGATCGCGGAGCACGGGGAGCGCTGGGAGGCACTAGGCATCGACTACTGGCGCTCGCCGCAGATCCCGTGGACCGACTGATCCCGTGGACCGACTGACGGAACCGACGGGCTGACGGACTGACGGACTGACGGGCCGACGGGTTGACCGGCGTACGGGCTAGAAGCGGGCCAGCACCGCCGACTTGGCCGCCGCGAACTCGTCGTCCGTCAGCACCCCGCTCTTGTGCAGCTCTCCGAGCTCGCGGAGGCGGCGCAGCAGCCGGTCGTGGTCGTCGTCACCGCCGCCCGCGGCGGTGCCGGCGGCCCCGCCCGTGCAGGCGGGGTCCGTACGGTCCGGGGTGCCGTCTTTGGCCGGCGCGAGGGCCGGCCCGGCGCCCGTACCGGCAGCCGCCACGGACGGAGAGCCGCCGTCCGCACCCGCGTCCGGCGCCGTCTCGGCCCCGGCGGCACCGGGTGCGCCGGACGCGCCGGACGCGGCCGGGTGCGGCAGCCGCGCCGTGACCGCCGCGGCCAGCAGCACCGAGCCGCCGGTCTCGCGGGCCTGCCGGATGCCCCACAGCAGCAGGCAGTTGGGGTCGTGCTGCGGCTTCACGGTCGCGTGCGTGCCCTTCGGACGGAAGCGGAGGCTGCCGTTCTCCCAGCCGGTCGCGGGGGTCCACTCCACCGCCGCCAGCTCCCGCAGCGCCAGCGTCCGCGGGCCGCCGGACGACTTGCTCTCCTCCGTGAGCCAGTTCCACTCGATCTGCACGCGCTCCCCGTCGAAGGAGGCCGTGCCGTCCGTGCCGGCGGCGGTCAGCGGCACGGACGGGCCCGGCAGCAGATAGCGGTCGCAGGGGGTGTCCGGGACCTGCTCCAGCAGCAGGGCGTTGCGGACCTCGTCCACGAAGTATTCGGCGACGCCCGCCCGGTCCGTCTCCACCGCCAGCTGGTACGGGTCGGCCGCGTCGGTCAGCCGCCCGCTGGCCACCTGCGCCAGCGGGTCCGCCCCCTCGCGCAGGCGCAGCCGCAGGCGGCCGCCCTTGCGCCCGGCCTCGTACGCGATGCCCGCCACCGCCGTGAGCGGCACGGCGACCTCACCCAGCGACCTGCGCAGCTGGTGCACGCCCTTCCAACTGCCCGGGACGATACGGACGGTGCTGCCGTCGAAGGTCCAGGTGCCCGCGCGCTGGATGATTTCCGCCATCCGGCCATTATCCCCGGGTGGTTCAGCCGACGCCCAGCTCGCGCGCGATCAGCATGCGCTGCACCTCGCTCGTGCCCTCCCCGATCTCCAGAATCTTGGAGTCGCGCCACATGCGCGCGACCGGGTACTCGTTCATGAAGCCGTAGCCCCCGTGGATCTGTGTGGCCTCCCGGGCGTTGGTCACGGCGATCTCCGAGGAGTACAGCTTCGCGACCGCGGCCTCCTTCTTGAACGGCTCGCCCGCGAGCAGCCGCGAGGCGGCGTCCCGCCAGGCGACGCGCGCCGTGTGCGCCCGCATCTCCATGTCGGCCAGCTTGAACTGGATGGCCTGGTTCGCCCCGATCGGCTTCCCGAACGCCTGACGCGTCCCGGCGTACGCCACCGACTCGTCGACGCAGCCCTGCGCCAGCCCGGTGGCCAGGGCGGAGATCGCGATGCGGCCCTCGTCGAGTATCCGGAGGAACTGGGCGTAGCCGCGGCCCTCCTCGCCCAGCAGGTTCGCCGCGGGGACCCGCACATCGGAGAAGGACAGCTCGCGGGTGTCCGACGCGTTCCAGCCGACCTTGGAGTAGGGGGCGGCGACGGTGAAGCCGGGGGTGCCGGAGGGGACGATGACCGTGGAGATCCGCGGCGAGCCGTCGTCCTTGCGGCCCGTCACGGCGGTGACGGTCACCAGCCCGGTGATGTCCGTGCCGGAGTTGGTGATGAAGCACTTGGTGCCGTTGATCACCCACTCGCCGGTCTCCTCGTCCCGGACGGCGGTCGTACGGGTGCCGCCCGCGTCCGAGCCGCACTCCGGCTCGGTCAGCCCGAACGCCCCCAACTGCTCGCCCGAGCACAGCTTCGGCAGCCACTCCCGCTTCTGCTCCTCGGTGCCGAAGCGGAACACGGGCATCGCGCCCAGGGAGACGCCGGCCTCCAGGGTGATGGCCACGGACGAGTCGACGCGGGCCAGCTCCTCCAGCGCGAGGCAGAGCGCGAGATAGTCGCCGCCCATCCCGCCGTACTCCTCGGGGAACGGCAGCCCGAACAGGCCCATCTCGCCCATCTGCCGGACGATGTCGTACGGGAACTCGTGCCGCTCGTAGAACTCCCCGATCTTCGGGGCCACGACGTCGTGCGCGAACGCCTCGACGGTGCGGCGCAGTTCCTCGTGCTCGGGCGAGAGGCGGTGGTCAAGAGACATGGCAGGTCACTCCTTGTGGGAGAGCGCGCGGACGGTACGGGAGGGGCTGGGGCGGCCCAGCCGTTCGGCCATCCACACGCTGGTGGCGGTGAGCCGGCCGAGGTCTGCCCCGGTTTCGATGCCGAGGCCGTGCAGCATCCACACGAGGTCTTCGGTGGCGAGATTGCCGGTGGCGCTCTTGGCGAACGGGCAGCCGCCGAGCCCGCCCGCGGACGCGTCCACCGTGCTGACGCCGTGCTGGAGCGCGGCGAACGTGTTGGCGAGGGCCTGGCCGTAGGTGTCGTGGAAGTGGACGGCGAGCCGCTCGGGCCCGATGCCCTCGGCACCCAGGGCGGTGAGCAGGCCCGCGACCTGGCCGGGGGTGGCGACGCCGATCGTGTCGCCCAGGCTCAGCTCGTCGCAGCCGAGGTCGGTCAGCGCCCGGCACACGCGGACCACCTGGGCGGGCGGCACCGGGCCCTCCCAGGGGTCGCCGAAGCACATCGACAGATAGCCGCGCACTCTCGCGCCCGCGTCCCGGGCACGGGCCACGACCGGCTCGAACATCGCCAGGGACTCGTCCACCGTGCGGTTGAGATTGGCCTTGGCGAAGGACTCCGTGGCGCTGGCGAACACGGCGACGTCGCGGGCGCCGAGGGCCAGCGCGCGGTCCAGCCCGCGCTCGTTCGGCACGAGCACCGGCAGCCGTACCCCGGTCAGATCCGCCAGCCGCGGATACAGCTCCTCCGCGTCGGCCAGCTGCGGCACCCACTTGGGGTGCACGAAGCTGGTCGCCTCCACCGTGCTCAGTCCGGCGTCGGCCAGCCGGTGGATGAACTCCGCCTTCACCTCGGCCGGAACGACCGCGGACTCGTTCTGCAGGCCGTCGCGCGGGCCCACTTCGTGGATGCGGACCCGGGACGGCAGCCCCTTGGCCCGTACGGTCATGGGCAGCCCCTTGGGCGGACCCTGCGTCATCGCGCACCCTCCTCGGGTTCCACGGGCCGCGTCTCCGCGCCCTGCCGGTCCGCCGCGGCCTCCTGCCGGTCCGCTGCCTCCGCCGTCTCCGCGGGCTCCACCACGGCGAGCACCTGGTCCATGGCGACGGTGCTGCCCGCCCGTACGTCCAGCTCCGTGACTGTCCCCGCGTACGGCGAGGCGATGACGTGCTCCATCTTCATCGCCTCGACCACCAGCAGGCTCTGGCCGGCGCCGACCGTGTCGCCGACGGCCGCCTTGACGACGGTGACGGTGCCGGGCATGGGCGCGGTGAGCGCCTCGCCGCCGTGCGCGCCCGCCCGTCCGCGGAGCGCCGCCTCGACCGGGTCGTGGTCCCGCACCTGCCAGGCCTCGCCGTCCCGGCCGAGCCAGCGGACGTCAGCACCGGCGGAGGCGTACGTGAAGCGGTGGCTGACGCCGGCCCAGACGAGCCGGAGGTCGCCGCCGGGGGCGACATGGACCGCGGCGGCGGTCGGCTCGCCGTCGCCGATACGGACCTCCAGCTCCGCCGCGGCAAGCTCAAGCCCAAGCCCAAGCCCAAGCCCGGATCCGGTCCCCGGCCCGGCTCCCGCGTCAACTCCCGGGCCCGGCCCGTCCGTTCCCGTGCCCGTGCCGGGCATGAGGCGGCCGCGCACCCGCACGGCGACCGGGTCGTGCCCGTGCACCCGCAGGTGGTGCACCGTCCAGGCGGCCTCGCCGCCGAGCCGCCAGCCGTTCGGCACCGAGAACGGGTCGGTCCACCCGTCGGCTCTCGCTACGGGCCCGGCAGGCTCCAGCGTCGCGTGGCGCAGCAGGGCGGCCGTCGCGTACACCTCGTCCGGCACGTCGCCGCGGACCAGCGTGTGCGCGTCGCGGTCGACGAGGCCCGTGTCCAACTCGCCCGACCGCACGGCCGGATGGTCCAGCAGCCGCCGCAGGAACGCGGCGTTCGTCTCCACTCCGAGCACCGAGGTGCCGGCGAGCGCGGACCGCAGCCGGCGCAGCGCCGACGGCCTGTCCGGCCCGTACGCGATCACCTTCGCCAGCATCGGGTCGTACGCCGTGCCGACCTCGGTGCCCTCCACAAGCCCGGAGTCCGTGCGCACGCCGTCGCCGCCCGGCTCGCGCAGGAACACGACGGTGCCCGCCGACGGCAGGAAGTCCACCCGGTCCGCACGGCCGGTGTGCTCGTCGCCGCTGATCCGGGCCGTCTCCGCGCACAGCCGCGCCTCGATCGCGTGCCCGGTCAGGCCGATGTCGCCCTGGGCGTACGGCAGTCGCTCGCCCGCCGCGATCCGGAGCTGCCACTCGACCAGGTCCAGCCCGGTGACCAGCTCGGTGACGGGGTGCTCGACCTGGAGCCGGGTGTTCATCTCCATGAAGAAGTACGCCCCGGGGTCGTCGCCCGGCACGATGAACTCCACCGTGCCCGCGCCGCGGTAGCCGCAGGACCGTGCGGCATTGACCGCCGCCTCGCCCATGGCCGCCCGGGTCTCCTCGTCCAGCAGCGGGCTCGGCGCCTCCTCGACGATCTTCTGGTGCCGGCGCTGGAGCGAGCACTCGCGCTCGCCGAGATGCACGACGTGGCCGTGCCCGTCCGCCAGCACCTGGATCTCGATGTGCCGCGGCCGGTCGATCCACCGCTCCACCAGCAGGGTGTCGTCCCCGAACGAGCCGCGCGCCTCCCGCCGCGCGGCGGCGATCTCGTCGTCCAGCCGCGACTCGTCCCGCACCAGCCGCATGCCCTTGCCGCCGCCGCCCGCCGACGGCTTCAGCAGCACGGGCATCCCGGTCTTCCGTGCGGCGGCGGCCAGTTCGGCGTCGTCGAGGCCGCTCCCGGACGAGCCCGGGACCACGGGCACGCCCGCCGCGCGGACCGTCTCCTTGGCGCGGATCTTGTCGCCCATCAGCTCGATCGCGTCGGGCGTCGGCCCGATGAACACCAGTCCCGCCGCCTCGCAGGCCCGCGCGAAGGCGGCGTTCTCGGCGAGGAAGCCGTATCCCGGGTGCACGGCCTGCGCGCCCACGCGGCGCGCGGCGGCCAGCAGCCGGTCGATGGACAGATAGCTCTCGGCGGCTGCCGTCGGCCCGATCCGGACCGCCGTGTCCGCTTCGCGGACGTGCCGCGCGTCGGCGTCCGCATCGCTGTACACGGCGGCCGAACGGACGCCCGCCTCCCGGAGGGTGCGGATCACCCGGACCGCGATCTCGCCGCGGTTGGCCACCAGCACGGTGTCGAACATGGTCATGGTCCCCCTCACATCCGGAAAACGCCGAAGTTGGGCACGCCCGGATCCTTCTGCGGCAGCGGTGCGTTGGCGCAGGCGGTGAGCGCGAGGCCGAGCACCGTACGGGTTTCCAACGGGTCGATCACGCCGTCGTCCCAGAGTCGCGCCGTCGCGTAGTAAGCGTTCCCCTGCTGCTCGTACTGCGCGCGGACGGGCGCGCGGAACGCGTCCTCGTCCTCCTGGCTCCACTCCTCGCCGCGCGCCTCCAGCTGGTCGCGTTTGACGGTGGCCAGCACGGACGCGGCCTGCTCGCCGCCCATCACGGAGATCTTGGCGTTGGGCCACATCCACAGGAAGCGCGGGTCGTAGGCCCGGCCGCACATGGAGTAGTTCCCCGCGCCGTACGAACCGCCTATCACGACGGTCAGCTTGGGCACCCGCGTGCAGGCCACGGCCGTGACCATCTTGGCGCCGTGCTTGGCGATGCCGCCCGCCTCGTAGTCCCTGCCGACCATGAAGCCAGAGATGTTCTGCAGGAACAGCAGGGGGATGCCGCGCTGGTCGCACAGCTCGACGAAGTGCGCGCCCTTCTGGGCGGATTCGGAGAACAGGATGCCGTTGTTCGCCACGATCCCCACCGGGTGGCCGTGGATCCGCGCGAAGCCGGTCACCAGCGTGGTGCCGAACTCCACCTTGAACTCCTGGAAGCGGGAGCCGTCCACGATCCGTGCGATCACCTCCCGCACGTCGTACGGCGTGCGGGAGTCCACCGGCACCGCCGCGTACAGCTCCGCCGGGTCCACCTCCGGCTCCGCCACGGGCCGCACGGACCAGGGGGGCGCCGGGCGCCGCGGCAGCGTGTCCACGATGTGCCGCACGATCCGCAGGGCGTGCGGGTCGTCCTCGGCGAGATGGTCGGTCACGCCGGAGACCCGGGAGTGCACCTCGCCGCCGCCCAGCTCCTCGGCCGTGACGACCTCGCCCGTGGCGGCCTTCACCAGCGGCGGCCCGCCCAGGAAGATCGTGCCCTGCTCGCGGACGATGACCGCCTCGTCGCTCATCGCGGGCACATACGCCCCGCCCGCCGTGCAGGAGCCGAGGACCGCGGCGATCTGCGGGATGCCCGCGCCGGACATCCGCGCCTGGTTGTAGAAGATCCGCCCGAAGTGCTCGCGGTCCGGGAAGACGTCGTCCTGCATCGGGAGGAACGCGCCGCCGGAGTCGACGAGATAGACGCACGGCAGTCTGTTCTGCAGGGCGACCTCCTGGGCCCGCAGATGCTTCTTCACCGTCATCGGGTAATACGTGCCGCCCTTGACCGTGGCGTCGTTGGCCACCACGACCACCTCGCGCCCCGACACCCGCCCGATCCCGGTGATCATCCCGGCCGCCGGCGCCGCCCCCTCGTACATCCCGTCGGCCGCCAGCGGTGCCAGCTCCAGGAACGGGGAGCCCGGGTCCAGCAGGCCGTCCACCCGGTCCCGCGGCAGCAGCTTGCCGCGCGCCGTGTGCCGCGCCCGCGCCTTCTCACCGCCGCCGAGCCGCGCGGCGGCCAGCTTCTCGCGCAGCCGCGCCGCGAGCTCGCGGTGCGCGGCCTCGTTCGCCCGGCCGGACTCGGATGCCGCGTGGACGCTGCTGACCAGCGTCGTCGCCTCCTGCATGCCGCTGAGCCCCCTAGAAAAGTTAATGCTCGTTAACCAGCTCCTCCAGGTTAACGAGCATTAACCCCGCTGTCTAGAATGGATTGCATGACCACTGAGACGGCAGCCGCCCCGACCCGCCGCGAGCAGATCCTGCGCGAGGCCGCCCGGCTCTTCGCCGAGCGCGGCTTCCACGGTGTCGGCGTGGACGAGATAGGAGCCGCGGTCGGCATCAGCGGCCCCGGTCTCTACCGCCACTTCGCGGGCAAGGACGCCATGCTGGCCGAGCTGCTGGTCGGCATCAGCAAGCGGCTGCACGAGGGCGGCCGGACGCGTACGGAGGAGTCGGCCGCCGCCGGGCTCGCCCCCGAGGCCACGCTGGACGCGCTGATCTCCGGGCACATCGACTTCGCGCTGGACGACCGCCCGCTGATCACCCTGCACGACCGCGAGCTGGACCGGCTCCGCGAGGCCGACCGCCGGCAGGTCCGCAAGCTCCAGCGGCAGTACGTGGAGCTGTGGGTGTCCGCCGTGCGGGACGTCTACCCCCGGCTGACCGAGCTGGAGGCGCGGGTCTCCGTGCACACCGTCTTCGGGCTGCTCAACTCCACCCCCCACCTCAGCGGTCCCGCCTCGCTCCCGGATCGCACGACCACCGCCGCGCTGCTGCACCGGCTCGCGCGCGGCGCGCTGACGGCGGCGGGGGAGGGCGCCCGTACAGGCCCGGACGTCGTCCACGGCCCCGGCTGGACCCTGGACAGTGCCGAGGACCGCCCGGTAACTTGAGCTGAGCAAGCGCTTAGACAGTAACGCTCGGACAGTGACGGGCGACCGGTGGCGGCGCGGCCCTGATGAGGCCGCGGTGGAGGTGCGACATGCGGCGTACGGTGTTCAACGAGGACCACGAGGCGTTCCGCCGGACCATCCGTGACTTCATCGAGGCGGAGGTCGCGCCCCAGTACTCCCAGTGGGCCGAACAGGGCTTCGTGCCCCGCGAGTTCTACAAGAAGCTCGGCGAGCTGGGCGTCTTCGGCATCGAGGTGCCCGAGGAGTACGGCGGCGCGGGCGAGGCCAGCTTCAAGTTCAACGCCGTGATCACCGAGGAGTGCGCGCGCGCCGGCGTGAGCTTCGGCGGCTCCAGCGTGCACACCGCGCTGTGCCTCCCGTACCTCCTCAAGTACGGCACCGAGGAGCAGAGGCGCCGCTGGTTGCCGTCCTTCGTCGCGGGCGAGCTGATGACCGCCATCGCGATGACCGAGCCCGGCGCCGGCTCCGACCTCGCGGGCATGCAGACCACCGCGAAGCTGTCCGAGGACGGCACGCACTACGTCCTGAACGGCGCCAAGACCTTCATCACCGGCGGCGTCCAGGCCGACCGCGTGCTCGTGTGCTGCCGCACCTCCCCGCCCACCCCCGAGGACCGGCGCAGCGGCATCTCCATCCTCGTCGTGGACACCACGACCGAGGGCTACGCCGTCGGCCGCACGCTCGACAAGCTCGGGCTGAAGACGTCCGACACCGCCGAACTCTCCTTCACCGACGTCAAGGTGCCCGTCTCCGACCTCCTCGGCGAGGAGGGCAAGGCGTTCGGCTACCTCACGCACAACCTGCCGCAGGAGCGCCTCGGCATCGCCGTCAGCGCGTACGCGCAGGCGGCGGCGGCCGTACGGTTCGCGCACGAGTACGTCAAGGAGCGCACGGTGTTCGGCCGGGAGGTGGCGTCCTTCCAGAACACCAAGTTCGTGCTCGCCGACTGCCGTACGGACGTCGACGCGATGCAGGCTGTCGTCGACCGCGCGCTGGAGGCGCACGACGCGGGCGAGCTGACGGCGGCCGACGCCGCCTCGGCCAAGCTGTTCACGACCGAGACGGCGGCCCGCGTCATCGACAAGTGCCTGCAGCTGCACGGCGGTTACGGCTACATGATGGAGTACCCCATCGCCCGCCTCTACGCGGACACCCGCGTCACCCGCATCTACGGCGGCACCAGCGAGGTCATGCGCTCCATCGTGGCCAAGTCGATGGGGCTGTAACCGAACGCGGAGCTAGCCGGCCAGCTCCCGGAACAGCCGCAGCCACTGCTCCGGCGGCACCACGCCCACCGGCGCCGCCTCGTCCAGCCCCAGCCGCCCGAAGGCCGCCCGGACCCCGCGGGTCCGGTACCTCCGGGCGAGCGTGGCCGCGAGTGAGCCGCCGACGCCCGTGAAGCCGTGACCGACGAACTCGCGGTAGGCCGCGAGCCGTTCCGGGGGCAGCAGCGGCTCCGGGCGGCGTTCGAGACGGAGCAGCGCCGAGTCCGTACGCGGCACCGGTGTGAAGCACTCGCGGCCGATCCGGGTGAGCAGCCGCCACTCGTACTCCGGCCATGTCCGCACCGTCAGCAGCGACCAGCGGCCGTAGCCGCCGGTGCGCTTGCGCGCGTACTCCAGCTGCGTCAGCAGCGTCGCCGAGGTCAGCCGCGGCGCGTCCAGGCACCAGCGGACGATGTCCGCGGTGCGCGCGTACGGGATGTTGCCCACCACCGCGAACGGCTCGCGCGGCGCACGTGCGCGCAGGAAGTCCCCGTGCACAGGGCGGACGTTGGGGTGCGAGCGGACGCGGGCCGGCAGCCGCGCGGCGAGGCGGGGGTCGATCTCGTACGCGATGACGCGGCGTACGCGGCCGGCCAGCGCGCGGGTGAGCACCCCTTCGCCCGCGCCCGGTTCGACGACCAGGGCGTCGGGGGGCAGCGCCGCCGAGCGCACGATGCGCTGGACGGCGGCGGGGTGGTGCAGGAAGTTCTGGGAAAGCGTCTTGCGGCGGCGTGCCACGGTGAGGTCCTCAGGTGGAGGACAGGCATGCGGAAGCGGGGCCTGTCCGGGTCGGGAAGGGACACCGGAGGCCTGGGCACACGTGGGGACGCGTCGTCAGGTCATGAGAGTGAGCTCTGCACCCGCCGCGGGGCGGGGCCGTTCGCGGCCCGCGCCGGGCGGGGTCGCGGAAGGACGGGAGGTCCCGGCGGAAGCGGGAGTCCCGGGGCGCGCTGCGGACTCAGACGCCGGAGGCGTCCTGGCGTACCAGGGCCTGGCGCCGACCGCGCGGGCGGTAGGTCAGAAGAAGGCATCGACCGCAGCGCCGCGCGTCAGCGCGGAAGCCGTCGGTGATCGCCGTGAATGCCGACATGGGGAGGACGGTAGAGCGGCGCGGCGCCGCCGGGCAAACGCTTTTCTGCCCGGCCGCACGGGGCCGCTCGGGGCCGCACGGTCCGCTCCGGCGGCCCGGCGCGCTCAGTCGGCGCTGAGGTCCGCCGAGGCGAGGAGGTACGCGGTCATGGGCTCGTAGAAGCGCGGGTCGGTCACGTGGTCGTCCAGCGGGACGGCGACCGACAGGGTGCCCTCGGCCTCGCCGAGGAACAGCGCCGGGTCGTTGCAGTCGGCGAAGCCGACCGCGTCCACGCCGTGCTGCGCGGCGCAGCCGGCCCAGCCGTGGTCCGCGACGACGAGGTCCGGCAGCGGCTCCTCCGCCCGCTCGAACGCGTCGAGGATCTGCCGCATCGGCTCCGGCGAGTGCGTGTGCCACAGCGAGGCGCCGCGCTCGTACACCGCGACCCCGCTGAACTGCACGACCACCCCGTCGTCCGGGTACAGCCCGAGCGGCGCCCGTACGATCTCGCAGCCCGCCAGCCGCAGCGCCAGCGCCAGCGTGCCGTGCATGTCCAGCAGCGCGCCGGGGTGGCCGGTCGCGAAGAGCACCCGCTTGCGGCTCTCGGCGGCCTTCCGCAGCTGCGCCGCCGCCCGGTCGAGCGCGCCGACGGTCAGGTCGGGGTCGATGGTGTCCTGGCCCTGCCGGTGGTCCGGGTCGTCGCTGACGCCGCAGCGCTCCGCCATCACGGCCAGTACGTCCTGCTCGTCCGTCCAGCGGTCACCCAGTTCCAGGCCGAGCCAGAAGTGCCGGTCGCCGTTCGCGAGCTTGCGGTAGTGGGAGAGGTTGTTCTCGCGGGGAGTGGCGACGTCGCCGGCGATCCGGGTCCGTACGAGGTGCTCGATCAGCTCGGTCCGGGAGGGCGGGGCGGGCAATGGCAGTGGCAATGGCATGGCGCCATTGTGACTCGTACATCCGGTCGATGGACGGTGTGTCCAAAAAGGCGGCCTTCGATCATCGGATCCGTCCATGTGGAGTCCCGTCGTCCGCTGCCTACGCTCCCCACCATGACGACCACCGCGAACGACGTGCCCGAACCGCGCGAGCCGCGCGCGCGGAGCCTCGAAACCCGGCAGGACGGGGAGGCGCCGGAGGACCAACGGACCGGCGTGCCCGAGCAGTTGCCGCGCGGCCCCGTCGACTCCTCCCGCGTCCCCCGGTACGCCGGCCCGGCGACCTTCGCCCGGCTGCCGCGGCTGGACGAGGTGGGGGGCAGGGCGGACGTGGCGGTGGTCGGTGTGCCGTTCGACACAGGCGTGTCGTACCGTCCGGGCGCCCGCTTCGGCGGAAACGCCATCCGGGAGGCGTCCCGCCTGCTGCGCCCGTACAACCCGGCGCAGGACGCGTCGCCGTTCGCCCTCGCGCAGGTCGCGGACGCGGGCGACATCGCGGCGAACCCGTTCGACATCGACGAGGCCGTGGAGACCGTGCAGGCGGCGGCCGACGCCGTGCTGGACTCCGGGGCCCGGCTGATGACCCTCGGCGGCGACCACACCATCGCGCTGCCGCTGCTGCGCGCGGTCGCGCGCAAGCACGGCCCTGTCGCGCTGCTGCACTTCGACGCGCACCTGGACACCTGGGACACGTACTTCGGCGCCGCCTACACCCACGGCACGCCCTTCCGGCGGGCCGTCGAGGAGGGCGTACTGGACACGTCGGCCCTCTCCCACGTGGGCATACGCGGCCCGCTGTACGGCCCGAAGGACCTGGACGACGACGCGAAGATGGGCTTCGGCATCGTCACCTCGGCGGACGTCATGCGCCGCGGCCCGGACGAGGTCGCGCAGCAGCTGCGGGAGCGGATCGGGGACCGGCCGCTGTACGTGTCCGTCGACATCGACGTCCTGGACCCCGCCCACGCGCCCGGCACCGGCACCCCGGAGGCGGGCGGGCTCACTTCGCGGGAGCTGCTGGAGATCCTGCGCGGGCTGTCCGGCTGCCGGCTCGTGTCCGCGGACCTGGTCGAGGTGGCGCCGGCATACGACCACGCGGAGATCACCTCGGTTGCGGCCTCGCACACCGCGTACGAGCTCACGACGCTGATGGCGCGGCAGGTCGCGGAGGCACGCGAGGAGTCCTGAGGGGGCCGGAAGGGGGTTCGGGCAGGCGGTTTCCAGCCGTGTTCGAGCGGGCCTGGATCCGGAGCCCTGCCCTTAGGGTCACCTTCGTAGGCCGGCGCGCGAGGTAACTGCGCTGGTGGGGAGGCGGAGAGTGGTCAGACCTCTACGGAAAGTAGTGTTACATCCCGCCATCGATTTAATACGCAACGTTACTGGTTTTGTTCGGTCGAGGTGCGAAGGGTGAATGTTTTCGGCAGACTCCTGATCGCTGTCCCGCGGGACGGGGCGTCGAATGACGGAAGGCGGGCTGGCCCTGTGGGGGGTGCCTGGTTCGCCGAAGGCCACCGACACGGCGCCCCGAACGGAACGGCCCCGGAGAAGTATGCGGCTCCTCCGGGGCCGTCTCCGGTTGTTGTTCCCCCTCGTCTTCTCCGTACTCGGGATGAAATCGCTTGACCACGCTGTTGCATGGTCCGGCAGCATCAGCGGTCGGACGGCGGAAGGACACGGGGCGTGGGGGAAACGGAAACGACGGGGGAAAAGGCACCGGAAGGCGAGCGGCCCGGCTGGGCGCGGCGCCTGGTGCGGCTGTGCTGGCGGTACAAACGCAACGTCCTGCTGTCGCTGGGCGCGTCCCTCGGCGGCATGGCCGTCATGGCCCTCGTGCCGCTGCTGACCAAGGTGATCGTGGACGACGTCGTGGACGGCGGCGAGGGCAGCATGGCCCTGTGGGTCGGCCTGCTGCTCGCCGCTGCGGTCGTCATCTACGTCTTCACGTACATCCGGCGTTACTACGGCGGCCGTCTCGCCCTCGACGTGCAGCACGACCTGCGTACGGCGATGTACGAGGCCATCGTCAGGCTCGACGGACGCCGCCAGGACGAGTTGAGCACCGGTCAGGTCGTCGGGCGCGGCACGAGCGACCTCCAGCTGGTGCAGAGCCTGCTGTTCATGGTCCCGATGATGCTCGGCAACATCCTGCTGTTCGCCGTCGCCATCGTCGTGATGCTGGTCCTGTCGCCGCTGCTGACGGCCGTCTCGCTGGCCGTCGCCCCGCTGCTGTGGTGGATAGCCAACCTCAGCCGTACGCGGCTGTTCCCCGCCACCTGGTACGCGCAGCAGCAGGCCGGCGCCGTCGCCTCCGTGGTGGACGGCGCGGTCACCGGCGTACGCGTGGTGAAGGGGTTCGGGCAGGAGCGGCAGGAGACGGGGAAGCTGCGCGGCATCAGCCGCACGCTGTTCGCGGCCCGCATGCGCACCGTACGGCTGAACGCCCGCTACACGCCCGCACTGCAGGCGGTGCCCTCCATCGGGCAGGTCGCAATGCTGGCGCTGGGCGGCTGGATGGCCACCCGCGGGCAGATCACGCTGGGCACCTTCGTCGCGTTCTCCACGTACCTCGCCCAACTCGTCGGCCCCGTACGGATGCTGGCCATGATGCTCACCATCGGGCAGCAGGCGCGGGCCGGCGTGGAGCGCGTCTTCGACCTCATCGACACCGAGCCCGGCATGACCGAGCGGCCCGACGCGCACGCGCTCCCGGCCGACGCGGACGCGTCCGTCGAGTTCGACGACGTCAGCTTCGGCTACGCACCGGCCGGCGACACGACGGCGCCCGGCGGCGAGCCGGGGCACCGGGTGCTCGACGGGTTCAGCCTGCGCATCGAGCCCGGTGAGACCGTCGCCGTCGTCGGACCCAGCGGCAGCGGCAAGTCCACCGTCTCGATGCTGCTGCCCCGCTACTACGACGCGACCGGCGGCGCCGTACGCGTCGGCGGCCACGACGTACGCGATCTGACGCTCGAGTCGCTGCGCGCGGCCATCGGGCTGGTGCCGGAGAACAGCTTCCTGTTCTCCGACACGATCCGCGCCAACATCGCGTACGGCGCCCCCGGCGCGACGGACGAGCAGGTACGGGAGGCCGCGCGCGCCGCGCAGGCGGACGGCTTCGTCAACGACCTGCCGGACGGCTACGACACCACCGTCGGCGAACAGGGCCTCACCCTCTCCGGCGGCCAGCGGCAGCGCATCGCGCTCGCCCGCGCGATCCTCACCGACCCGCGACTGCTCGTCCTGGACGACGCCACCTCCGCCGTCGACGCCCGCGTGGAGCACGAGATCCACGATGCGCTGCGCGGCGTGATGGAGGGGCGCACCACCCTGCTCATCGCGCACCGGCAGTCGACGCTCGCGCTCGCGGACCGTATCGCCGTCCTGGACGGCGGGCGGCTGGTGGACACCGGCACGCACGAGGAACTCACCGCACGCTGCGAGCTGTACCGCAGGCTGCTCACCGACCCGGACGAACTGGCCGAGACGGAGCGCGATCCCGCAGGCCTCGCCGCGCGCGCGGCGCAGGACGGGCACGGCGTACAGAGCGCGGCGCAGGCCGCACCCGACGGGCACAACGGCCACGGTGCGCACCGTACGGTGGACGGCGTGACGCCCGCCCTGTGGGTGCGCAAGAACGGCTCCGCGGAGGCGGCCGGCGGCACCTCCGGCGGCGCCGCCTCCGCCGCCTCCCAGAGCGGACGCACCTTCGGGCCCGACCTCGGCGCGCTGCCCGGCAGCCCCGAACTGCTCGCACAGGTCGCCGCGCTGCCGCCCGCGAACGACATCCCGGACATCGACGAGGACCGCGCGGAACGCCCCGAGGAGTCGTACGGACTGCGCCGCCTGCTGCGCGGATTCGGCGCGCCCCTCGCCGTCGCCCTCGCGTTCGTCGCGCTCGACGCGACGGCCGGGCTGGCGCTCCCCGTCCTCATCCGGCACGGCATCGACGAGGGCGTCACCAAGCTCGCGCTGGGCGCCGTCTGGACCGCCTCCCTGCTGGCGCTGGCCATCGTGGTCGTGCAGTGGGGCGCGCAGACGGGAGCCGTACGGCTCACGGGGCGTGCGGGGGAGCGGATTCTGTACGCGCTCCGGGTCAAGATCTTCGCGCACCTGCAGCGGCTCGGACTCGACTACTACGAACGGCACCTGGGCGGCGCCGTGATGACCCGTATGACCACCGACGTGGACGCCCTGTCCACGTTCCTGCAGACGGGTCTGGTCACCGCCGTCGTCTCGCTGCTGACGTTCCTCGGCATCCTCGTCGCCCTGCTCGTCATCGACGTGCAGCTGGCGCTGCTGGTCTTCGCCACGCTGCCGCTGCTCGCCGTCGGCACGTTCTACTTCCGGCGGCAGAGCGTCAAGGCGTACGAGCTGGCGCGGGAACGCGTCAGTGGCGTCAACGCCGACCTCCAGGAGACCGTCGCCGGGCTCCGTATGGTGCAGGCGTTCCGCGGCGAGAAGCGCGGCGCGGCGCGGTTCGCGGAGCGCAGCAGCGCGTACCGGCAGGCGCGGGTCCGCGGCCAGTGGCTGATCTCCGTCTACTTCCCGTTCGTGCAGCTGCTCGCCTCCCTCGCCACCGCCGCGGTGCTCGTGGTGGGCTCCGGACGGGTCAGCGACGGGACGCTGACGGCGGGCGCGCTGGTGGCGTATCTGCTCTACATAGAGCTGTTCTTCGCCCCCGTACAGCAGCTCTCCCAGGTCTTCGACGGCTATCAGCAGGCGTCCGTCTCCCTCGGCCGCATCCAGGAACTGCTGCGCGAGGACACGACCACCCCGGTGGCCGCCAAGCCGCAGCCGGTCGACGCGCTGCGCGGTGACATCGCGTTCCAGGACGTGCACTTCTCCTACTCCACGGCGGACGGCGAGGAGGAAGCGCTGACCGGCATCGACCTGGAGATCCCGGCCGGGCAGACGGTGGCGTTCGTCGGCGAGACAGGCGCGGGCAAGTCCACCCTCGTGAAGCTCGTCGCGCGGTTCTACGACCCCACATCGGGCACCGTACGGATCGACGGCAGGGACCTGCGTCAGCTGGACCTCGCCGGCTACCGGCACCGGCTCGGCGTCGTGCCGCAGGAGCCGTACCTCTTCCCCGGCACCGTCCGGGACGCCATCGCGTACGGGCGGCCCGACGCCACCGACGCCGAAGTGGAGGCGGCGGCACGGGCGGTGGGCGCGCACGACATGATCGCGTCGCTGGCGGAGGGCTATCTGCACCCCGTGTCGGAGCGCGGCCGCAATCTCTCGGCCGGGCAGCGCCAGCTGATCGCGCTGGCCCGCGCCGAACTGGTCGACCCGGACGTGCTGCTCCTCGACGAGGCGACCGCGGCCCTCGACCTGGCCACCGAGTCACTCGTCAACCAGGCCACGGACCGGCTCGCACGCAGGCGTACCACGCTCGTCGTGGCGCACCGGCTGAGCACCGCCGCGCGCGCGGACCGCGTCGTGGTCCTCTCGCACGGCCGCGTCGTCGAGACGGGCACCCACGCGGAACTGCTCGAACGGGACGGGCACTACGCCGAACTGTGGCGGGTGTACTCGGGGGTGCCGCAGCCGACGGCGGTCTGACGGGCGGCCCCTGAGGGGCCTGAGGCTCTGTGACGGCCCCTGACGCCCTGACGGTCCGGAGGGCGTACGGGCGGGAGCTCCCGCCCGTACGCCCTCCGCCTGCCCCGTACGTCAGCGGCGGCCGCGCTGCCGGTTGCGCGGGTGGCTGCGGGCCGTGCGCTCGTTCCCGTGGCGGTAGTTGCCCGTCCAGCGGGCCATCACCAGCTGCGGGTCGCCGGAGGCGACCTCCGCGAGGAAGCGTTCGGCGCGGGCGCCGCGCAGCGTGCCCGCGGCGCGTCCGTGGTGGCTGATGCGGACGCTGCCGTCCGCGTACTGCTCGTAGGTGAATCCCCCGGGTGCTGCCATGCGCTGACGCTAGCGTTCAGGGCTGGAAGCGTGCGACCAGATATTCGTCCACCGTCTGCACCCGGCCGCCGTCCGGCATCGGCTCCCTGTCGCGGCGCCAGTGGACGGCGGAGACCTCCGAGTTGGGCACGAACGGCGCCGGTTCCGGCCCCGCCCCCGGCCCGGCCGCCGTCTCCGGCGACACCGCCGTGAACACCGCGCCGTAGAGCACCCGCCGCAGCCGGCCCAGGTAGGTCTTCGCGAAGCCCACGAAGCGCAGCTCCGCTTCGGGCACCCGCTGGCCGGTCTCCTCCCACAGCTCCCGTACGGCTGCGGCGCGCGGCCGCTCGCCCGGCTCGATCCCGCCGCCGGGCAGCTCCCAGCAGGCGCGGTGGTCCACGTACACCATGAGCACCCGATCCCCGCGCCACAGGAGGACCAGCGCGAAGCCCACCTCCGCGTCGTCGAACCGCGCGTCCTCCGGCTCCTGATGGAACGACAGCAGCTCGATCCCGAGCGGTCCGGACACGAGCGGCTGTTCGCCGGTGCCCTCGGCGGAGGGTACGGAGTGGGAATCGGTCATGGTCCGAGCGTACGCACCGGGGTCTACGCAATGTGGGCGTACGGCAGGGGCACGTACGCGGGGGCGTGCACGCGAGGGGGCGCGGAGCCTGGCGGAGCAACCGTCGCCCCCGATAGGTTCGCCTGCGACCTTTCGGCTGGAACGCAACTGAACTCAAGGGGAGCGTGAATGGGCAAGGCGCTCAGATGGCTGCTGTCGCTCGTGGTGCTCATCGGCACCGTCGGCGCCGGCGGCGCGTCGGCAGGGGCCGCCACCGCGGCCGGGACCGGCAACGGCACCGACATCGGCAGCAGCAACGGAACCCAGGTCGGCGACAGCACCGACATCAAGGACCGCATCCTCGCGATTCCCGGGATGAGCCTCATCGAGGAGAAGCCGGCCGACGGCTACCGCTTCTTCCTCCTCAACTACGAGCAGCCCGTCGACCACCGCAAGCCGAAGGCGGGCACCTTCAAGCAGCGGCTGACGATCCTGCACAAGAACGAGGACCGGCCCACGGTCTTCTTCACCTCCGGCTACAACATGAGCGAGGAGCCGCGGCGCAGCGAGCCGACCCAGATCGTGGACGGCAACCAGGTGTCGCTGGAATACCGCTACTTCACCCCGTCCCGGCCCGACCCGGCCGACTGGAGCAAGCTCGACATCTGGCAGGCGGCCAGCGACCAGCACCGCGTGCACAAGGCGCTCAGCCGGATCTACGACCGGAACTGGGTGTCCACCGGCGGCAGCAAGGGCGGCATGACCGCGACGTACTACCGCCGCTTCTACCCCGAGGACATGGACGGCACCGTCGCCTACGTCGCGCCCAACAACGTGGACAACGACGAGGAGTCGGCGTACGACGAGTTCTTCGCCTCCGTCTCCACCGCCGACTGCCGCAAGCGCCTCGCCGACGTCCAGCGCGAAGCGCTGGTGCGGCGCGACGAGATGGTCGAGCGCTACGAGAAGCTGGCCGAGCAGGAGGGCTACACCTTCAAGCTGGTCGGCACGGCCGACAAGGCGTACGAGGTGCTCGCGCTGGACCTGGTGTGGGGCTTCTGGCAGTACCAGACGGAGGCCGACTGCGCCGACGTCCCGAAGCCGTCCGCGAGCACGGACGAGCTGTACGCCTGGATCGACGAGGTCGGCGGCTTCTCGTCGTACGCCGACCAGGGCCTGGAGCCGTACGTGCCGTACTACTACCAGGCGGGCACCCAGCTCGGACAGCCCGACGTGGCCACCCCGGAGCTCGAGGACCTGCTGCGCTACCCGGGCATCAACACGCCGCGCAGCTTCGTGCCCCGCGACATCCCGATGCACTTCGACAAGAAGGCGATGAAGGACATCGACAGGTGGGTCCGCAAGGACTCCTCCGAGATGCTGTTCGTCAACGGGGAGAACGACCCGTGGGGCGCCGAACCGTTCCGTACGGGCAAGGGCAGCGAGGACTCGTACGTCTACACCGCGCCCGGCCAGAACCACGGCGCGGCGATCAAGACGCTGCGCGAAGAGGAGCGGAAGTCGGCCACCGCGAGGCTGCTGGACTGGGCGGACGTGGACAGTGAGCGGCGCGTCACCGGCTCGACGAAGCGGCTGACGACGGCGGACCCGAAGCTGGACCGCCCGGACAAGTCGGAGCGGACACTGCGTCCCTGACGCGCGCCCGTACGGCGCGGCGTAGCCGCCGTACGCCGCAGACCCGCCGCCGCGGTGCCTTTGGCGCCGCGGCGGCGGCATGTCGGGTCGTGGCGGCATGAAGGACCACCGGAGCGGAGCACGTACGGCCGACCGCCGGAGGCCCTACGCCGCGGCCGACAGCAGCCGCAGCAGGTGGTCCCGTACGGCGGGCAGCGCCGCGGGAAGCTCCGGCACCTGCGGGTACCAGCGCTTCTCGTACTCCCAGCACAGCCACCCGTCCCAGCCCGCGCGGCTCAGCAGCTCGACGACCTCCGCGAGCGGCAGCACACCTTCGCCCGGCGGCAGCGGAGTGGTGTCGTCCACCGAGGCGATGTCCTTGACCTGTACGTAGCCGAGGTGCGGCGCGAGCAGGCGCAGGGTCTCCGCCGGGTCCTCTCCGCCGCGCCACGTGTGCATGACGTCCCACAGGGCGCCGACGGAACCGCTCCCTACGGAGTTCAGTACGCGCGCGGCGTCCTCCCCTGTACGGTGCGAGTCGTGCGTCTCCAGCAGCACTCGCGCACCCAGGTCGGAGGCCTGCGAGGCGGCCGCCGAGAGCCGGCGTACGGCTGTCGCGTCCGCCTCCGCCGTACCGCTGTCGCCGCCGCCCGGGAAGACCCGTACGTACGGCGCGCCCAGGTCGCGGGCGAGCTCCAGGAGGGCGCGGATCTGCGTGAGTACGGGCTCGTCGTCGCCGGGGGCGGCGACCTTCGCGTAGCCCGCCACGGTCAGGATCTCGACGCCCGCCGCCTTGAGCCGCTCGACGACCTCGACCCGTTCGTTGAGGGAGAGGCCCGGATGGACCGGTTCCTCGGAGTGCGCGCGGAGCTCGACTCCGTGGAAGCCGTTCTGGGAGGCGAGGCGGGCGACCTCGGGGATGGGCATGCCGGGGACGCCGAGCGTGGAGAAAGCCAGTCGCATGGGGTCAGAGGATCAGATGCCAGTCCTGTCCGACAAGGTCCGCGCCGTAACTGCGGTGCGGCGTCTCCGCCGTCAAGGTGAATCCGGCGCGCTGGTAGATGCGGCGGGCGGCGTCGAGGTTGGCGTTCGTCCACAGCACCATCTCGCGGTAGCCCGCCCCGCGTGCGAAGCCGGTGCACTTGGACACCAGCCGCTCGCCCAGGCCGTGGCCGCGCGCGGACGGCTCGACGAGCAGCAGTCGCAGCCGGGCGGTGCGGGGCGCGGAGTCCCGTACGCACATCACGCAGCCGGCGGGGGCGCCGTCCAGCTCGGCAATCCACAGCCGTTCCAGGGCGGGGTCGTGCTCCTCGCCGAAGTCCGCGACGATGCGGGCGACGAGGGCCTCGAAGCGGGCGTCCCAGCCGTACTCCCGCGCGTACAGCGCGCCGTGGCGCTGGACGACCCAGCCGAGGTCGCCCGGCTCGGGGGCGCGCAGCCGGATGTCCGGGGTACGGGCGCGGTTGCGGGCGGGGGAGCGGGCGCCGCGGGCGTTCCTGCCGGCGTCGCCGAGGAGGGCGCGGATGGTGTCCATCGCGCCGGCCAGCCGCGGCCGTTCGTCCTGCGGGACGCGGCCGAGGAGATTCCGTACGGACTCCAGCGAACGCTCCTCCAGCAGCGCCGCCGCCTCCCGCCCGGCCGCGGTCAGCGTGACGCGCTGCCGGCGGGCGTCCGCCGCGGACTGCTCGCGCACGATCAGGCCGTCCCGCTCGAACTTCAGCAGCAGGCGGCTCAGATGGCCCGCGTCGAGGCTGAGCGAGGCGCGCAGGTCGGCGGCATCGAGCGCGGGGGCGTGCGCCAGCTCGTAGAGGATGCGCGCCTCGGTCAGGGTGTACGGGGTGTACAGGTGCTTGCTGTAGTCCAGCGCGCCGATGAGGTTGGTGTAGAAGCGGTTGAACTCGCGGATCTCCGTCACCGACATGGTGCTCTCCCGGGTGGCTCGCGGGAATCTTTGACTGAGTCAAAGGTATCCCGCGTGATCCGTCAGGGGAAGGAGTGCGGTGGTGCGGTGGAGGCGCGCACGATGAGCTCCGCCGGTACGGTCGCCACGCCGCCCGGCGGCGCGCCCTCGCGCCCGAGCGCGAGCCGCCCGGCCCGCGCGCCGGCGCTGTGCAGCGGAATGCGCACGGTGGTGAGCGCAGGGTGGGCGTCCACGCTGTACGGGAAGTCGTCGAAGCCCGCCACCGAGATGTCCTCCGGGACGCGCAGGCCCTGCTCGCGCAGCGCGGCGCAGACGCCGAGGGCGACGGTGTCGTTGGCGGCGAGCACGGCGGTCGGTGCCGCGCCGCGGCGCAGCAGCTCGAGCGCGCCGTCGTAACCGGAAGGGCGGTCGTACGCGCAGCCGTGCACGGTCAGCAGCTCGGCGTCGGCCAGCAGCCCGCGCGCCTCCAGCGCCTGCCGGTGCCCGTCGAGGCGGTGGCGGGTGGTGGTGCGGTCGGCCGGGCCCGCGACGTAGCCGATACGGCGGTGGCCGAGCGAGAGGAGGTGCTCGGTCAGCCGGCGCGCGCCACCGGTGTTGTCGAAGGCGAGCGTGACGATGCCGCCGTCGGCGGCGGGCGCGGGGCCGCCCGGGGCACCCGCCGTCTCGGCCGCTCCCGTTCCCGTTCCCGTACCCGCTCCCGCTCCGGCGCCGCGCGCCGCTGTACCGCCGCCCGCCGCGCTGCCGCCCATCGGCGGCCGTCCGCAGAGCACCACGCGGGCGCCGCCCTCGGTGAGCCGCTGCAGCCGTGCCGCGAGCGCGGCCTGGTGCTCGGGGTCCTCCACGGCGCTTCCGGTGACCACGACCGCCGCGGCGCGCTGGCGCTGGAGGAGCGTGAGGTAGGTGAGTTCGCGCTCCGGGGAGCCGCCGGTGTTGCACACGACGGGGAGCTTCCGGTCGCCGATCTCACTCTGTACGGCGCTTGCGATGATGCCGAAGAACGGGTCCGCGATGTCGTTGACCAGAACGCCGACGAGGTCGGAGCTGGCGGCGGCGAGGGCGCTGGCGGGGCCGTTCACCACGTACTCCAGCTCCTCGACCGCGCGCAGCACCCTGCCGCGGGTGTGCGCCGCGACCGGGTAGTTGCCGCTCAGCACGCGCGAGACCGTGGCCGCGGAGACCCCTGCCCGCGCGGCCACATCGGCGAGGGTCACTGCCATCGGGAGTCCTCCGGGCGTAGAGAGCAGGGGAGTCGGGTCGGGGTGTTCCGGGGTGCGGGGCCGTCGGGGGAGGGACATGATCTCACCCGCGCGGTCCGCGCGTACCGGGGCAGGGGTGCACGGGCGGATCCGGGCCACGTACGTCCGCGCACGGCCACGTACGTCCGCGCACGGCCATGTACGTCCGCGCGGGCCCGTACAGCCGCGCGCCGGCTGCTCCGCCGTACGCGCCGCCCTTTGCCGTACCGGCAAAGAAGCTGGCGCGCGCCGCGCGGCCGCCGTCACGATCATGGGAGTGCGGACCGCGGGCGCACGCAACCGGCAACCGGCGCCCGAACGCCGGCCGCGCGAGCCCGCCCGCTCAGCCCGCCAGGAGGAATCATGTCCCAGCCCACCAGCCCCTCGTCCCCCGCGTCCGCACCCGTGCCGGAGGCGAGGCACCGTCTCGTGAACGTACCCGGCGGCCGCGTCCACCTGGTGGAGCAGGGCACCGGGCCGCTGGTGCTGCTGGTGCACGGCTTCCCCGAGTCCTGGTACTCGTGGCGCCGCCAACTCCCGGCGATCGCCGCGGCGGGCTTCCGCGCGGTGGCCGTCGACGTACGCGGCTACGGCCGTTCGTCGAAGCCGCGGGAGGTGGAGGCGTACCGCATGCTGGCGCACGTCTCCGACAACGTCGGCGTCGTGCAGGCGCTCGGCGCGGAGACCGCGACCGTCGTGGGCCACGACTGGGGCTCGGTCATCGCCGCCAACTCCGCGCTGCTCAGGCCGGACATCTTCACCGCCGTGGGGCTGCTCAGCGTGCCGTACACGCCGCGCGGCGGCCCCCGGCCGACGGACGTGTTCGGCCAGATCGGCGGGAGCGAGGAGTTCTACGTCAGCTACTTCCAGCGGTACGGGCGCGCCGAGGCCGAGATCGAGCCGGACGTACGCGGCTGGCTGGCCGGCTTCTACGCGGCGCTCTCGGCCGACACGATGCTGCCCGCCGGCGAGAGCAACCCCTTCTTCGTGCCCGAGGGCGGCCTGCTCCGCGACCGCTTCCCCGCCGGCACGCTGCCGGCCTGGCTGTCCGAGGCCGATCTCGACTTCTACGCGGCAGAGTTCGAGCGGTCCGGCGTGAGCGGCGCGCTCAACCGCTACCGCAACGTCGACCGCGACTGGGAGGACCTCGCCGCCTGGAACGGGGCGCCGATCCGGCAGCCGTCGCTGTTCGCCGGCGGCGCCGCCGACGCGTCCACGACCTGGCTGGCCGACGCCGTCAAGGCGTATCCCACGACCCTGCCCGGACTGGTCTCCTCGCACATCCTCGACGGCTGCGGGCACTGGATCCAGCAGGAGCGCGCGGACGAGGTCAACCTGCTGCTGACCGACTGGCTGCACGTGCTGCCCGCGCAGATGTCCTGAGCCGCGTTCGGCGCATCGCAACGGAACCCGCGCGCACCGCGCAACGGAACCCGCGTACCGGTCCCCGTACCGTACGGCCTTGCCGTGCCGTACGGGGGTGGCTAATCTGGCCCTCGATAGCAAGCGCTTTCTATCGAGAAGGAACGCCTGTGGAACGCAAGACCCTGCGGATCGCCATGAACGGTGTGACCGGCCGGATGGGCTACCGCCAGCACCTCGTACGGTCGCTCCTGGCCCTGCGTGAACAAGGCGGCCTCGACCTGGGCGACGGCACGGCGCTGTGGCCCGAGCCCGTCCTCGTCGGACGCCGGGAGCACGCCCTGAGGGACCTCGCCGAACGCCACGGCCTGGACGCAAGCGCGGTCAGCACGGATCTGGACGCGGTGCTCGCCGACGACAGCATCGACATCTACTTCGACGCCCAGGTGACCTCCGCCCGCGCCGCCGCGCTCCGCAAGGCGATCAGCGCGGGCAAGCACGTCTACACCGAGAAGCCGACCGACACCAGCCTGGCGGGCGCGCTCGAACTCGCCTCCCTGGCGCGGGACGCGGGCATCAAGCACGGGGTCGTCCAGGACAAGCTCTTTCTGCCCGGCCTGCTGAAGCTGAAGCGGCTCATCGACGGCGGCTTCTTCGGCGAGATCCTGTCGGTGCGCGGCGAGTTCGGCTACTGGGTCTTCGAGGGTGACTGGCAGGAGGCGCAGCGCCCGTCCTGGAACTACCGCGCGGAGGACGGCGGCGGGATCGTCGTCGACATGTTCCCGCACTGGGAGTACGTGCTGCACGGCCTGTTCGGCCGCGTGACCTCCGTGCAGGCGCTAGCCGCCACGCACATCCCGCGTCGCCACGACGAGCGCGGGCAGCCGTACGAGGCCACCGCCGACGACGCCGCGTACGGCATCTTCGAGCTGGAGGGCGGCACCGTCGCCCAGATCAACTCCTCGTGGGCGGTGCGCGTCAACCGTACGGAGCTGGTGGAGTTCCAGGTCGACGGCACCCACGGGTCGGCGGTGGCGGGGCTGCGCGGCTGCCGCGTACAGCACCGTTCGGCGACATCCAAGCCGACGTGGAACCCGGACCTCCCGGTCACCGAGGACTTCCGCGCGCAGTGGCAGGAGGTGCCGGACAACGGCGAGTTCGACAACGGGTTCAAGGCGCAGTGGGAGCAGTTCCTGCGGCACGTCGCGCTGGGCGAGCCGTACGAGCGCGACCTGCTCGCGGGCGCGCGCGGCGTGCAGCTCGCGGAGCTGGGGCTGAAGTCCTCGGCGGAGGGCCGCCGTATCGAGGTCCCGGAGCTGGCGCTGTGACGGCGCCCGGCGCGGACCGCGCCCCGGGAGACGCGTCGCGCGACAGCGGGGACGCGTCACGCGTGCCCGGAGGCCCGTCGCGTGCGCCGGCGCGGGTCGTGTTCGCGGCGGCGCACGTCGTCGCCGATCCGCTCGCGGACGTCTCACCGGACGGGCCGGCCGCCGTGGACTGGGAAGCCACGCTCGCCTTCCGGCACCACCTGTGGGCGCACGGGCTGGGCGTCGCCGAGGCCATGGACACCGCGCAGCGCGGCATGGGCCTCGGCCCGGAAGGCGCCGCCGAGCTGATCCGCCGTACGGCCGCCGAGTCGCGGTCCGTCGGCGGCGACCTGGCCTGCGGCGCGGGCACGGACCAGCTCGTGCCGGGCGCGAGCCGGGCCGAGGTGGTGGCGGCGTACGAGGAGCAGCTGGAGCTCGTCGAGAGCTGCGGCGCGCGGCCCATCCTGATGGCGTCCCGCGCGCTGGCCGCCGCGGCACGCGGCCCGGAGGACTACGCGGAGGTGTACGGGCGGCTGCTGCGCCAGGCGGCGCGGCCGGTCATCCTGCACTGGCTGGGGCCGATGTTCGACCCGGCCCTGACCGGCTACTGGGGCAGTACGGATCTGGACGCGGCCACCGAGACGTTCCTGCGCGTCATCGCCGAACGCCCCGACCGGGTCGACGGTGTGAAGGTCTCGCTGCTGGACGCCGGCCGCGAGACGGCCCTGCGCCGGCGGCTGCCCCCCGGCGTGCGCTGCTACACGGGCGACGACTTCCACTACCCCGAGCTGATCGAGGGCGACGAACACGGCCACAGCGACGCGCTCCTGGGCGTCTTCGACCCGCTGGCGCCGCTCGCGGCACGGGCGTTGCGCTCGCTGGACGAGGGCGACCCCGCCGGCTTCCGCGCGGTGCTCGACCCGACGGTGCCGCTGGCGAGGCACCTCTTCGAGGCGCCGACCAGGTTCTACAAGACGGGCGTCGTCTTCCTCGCCTGGCTGGCCGGGCACCAGGACCACTTCACGATGGTCGGCGGGCTGCAGTCGGCGCGTTCACTGCCGCACCTGCGGCGCGCGTACGAACTCGCCGACGGGCTGGGCCTCTTCCCCGACCCGGCGCTGGCCGAGGCACGGATGGGGCAGCTGCTCGCGGTGTACGGCGGGCGGGGCGCGTACGCGGACACGGCGGCGCACGACGTACGGGAGGCGCGCGCATGACGGACCACGCCACGGGCCACGCCGCGGAGCTCGCGCGCTTCTCCGTCAACCAGATGACGGTCAAGCAGCTCTCCCTGCCCGAACTGACCGACGCCTGCGCCCGGCTGGGCGTCCCCGGCGTCGGACTGTGGCGGGAACCGGTGCAGTCGTACGGTGTCGCCGAGGCGGCCCGCCTGGTGCGGGACGCCGGGCTGCGCGTCACCTCGCTGTGCCGCGGCGGCTTCCTTACCGCCACGGACCCGGCCGAGCGGCGCAAGGCGCTCGACGACAACCGCGCCGCCGTGGACGAGGCCGCGACGCTCGGCACCGGCACCCTCGTACTGGTCTCGGGCGGACTCCCGGCGGGCAGCCGCGACCTGCGGGGCGCGCGGGAGCGCATCGCCGACGCGCTGGCCGAACTCGGCCCGTACGCGCGGGAACACGGCGTACGGCTGGCCATCGAGCCGCTGCACCCGATGTACGCAGCCGACCGCTGCGTCGTCTCCACCCTCGGGCAGGCGCTGGAGCTGGCCGAACGGTTCCCGGCGGAGCAGGTCGGCGTCGCGGTGGACACGTACCACCTGTGGTGGGACGACCGGGTGCCGGAACTGGTCGCGCGGGCGGGCGCCGCCACGGGCGCGGAGGGGCCGGTTCCGGGCGGACGGATCGCCGTCTTCCAGGTCGCCGACTGGATCACGCCACTGCCGGCCGGGGTGCTGCTGGGCCGCGGGCAGCTCGGCGACGGCGCGGTGGATCTGCGCGGCTTCCGCGCCCTGGTCGACGCGGCGGGCTACGCGGGACCGGTCGAGGTGGAGCTGTTCAACGAGGCGCTGTGGGCACGGGACGGCGCGGAGGTGCTGGCCGAGACGGCGGAGCGGTACGTACGGCACGTGCTGGACTGACGCCTTCCGGCACCGCCACCACCTGGGACATACGGAAGCCCCACGACCGGTCGGAGGCGTTCCGAAAAAAGTGCTCAACGCAGTACAACCCTTCCGGAGAGTCGCGGGTCATACCTGGCATCGGGCGTTCCTGGGGGGAAACTGGGATGGGAGTCCGAGGGGGGTACGAGGGGCCCGCCGCTCAGCGGCCGGGCCCCTCGTCGTATGCGGACACGGTCCGCGTGGTCCGCGATGTGCGTGGCTGGAAAATGCCGTTGGACGGGCCCGTCACGGAGTGTTACGGTCTCTGTTGTGAACAGCCCAGAAGCGGACCAACGCTAGCCACCAACATTCCGGTGGCCGCCTTGATGCGCTCCCCAGCTGCGCGGTCCTGCACGGATCGGGTACTGATCCCGCACTGACCGCGTGCTCCACAAGGGTGTTGCCACCAGACCGCCATCCGGCGGGCTGCCTTTCCCGCGCGCCTGTCTCTCGACGCCGACGGTTTCCATGAGACATCCGGACGTCCCGGTTCCCGCGCGCGCGTTCTGACACGCGAGCACCGTCACGCGCCCTGCCGCGCGTGCGTCTTCCGCATCGCCGCGTCGCCTCCCGTTACGGCGTCGTGCGCCGAGCCCGTGCTCGCGGGCGGCCCGCACTCCCCCCAGCCCTTCAGCTCATCCGGCCGTCATGGCCCGGTCCGGGCGACCGCCTGCGGTCTTCCGGGAGCGGGCCGCCACCCCAGGAGTCCCTTTCATGCCATTCGCCGTCTACGTGCTCGGGCTGGCGGTATTCGCCCAGGGCACCTCGGAGTTCATGCTGTCCGGTCTGGTGACCGGCATCGCGGACGACCTCCATGTGTCCCTGTCCGCCGCCGGCTTGCTGACCTCCGCGTTCGCCATCGGAATGGTGGTCGGCGCCCCGCTCATGTCCCTGCTCAGCCGTCGCTGGCCGCGCCGCCGCGCGCTGGTGGCGTTCCTGTCCGTCTTCGTCGCCGTGCACGTCGTCGGCGCGCTCACCACCAGCTATCCGCTGCTGCTGGCGACCCGGGTCGTCGGGGCGCTGGCGAACGCCGGGTTCTGGGCCGTCGCGCTGGCGACCGCCGTCGGCATGGTCGAGCCCGGTTTGCGGGCGCGCGCCGCGTCCGTGGTGGTCGGCGGTGTGACCCTCGCGTGCATCGCGGGCGTGCCCGGCGGCGCGCTGCTGGGGGAGCAGTGGGGGTGGCGGTCGGCGTTCTGGGCGGTGGCCCTCGTGTCGCTGCCCGCCGTCCTCGCGATCGTGCGGACGATCCCGGAACAGCGCCCGGACGCGGGCGCGGACGAGGTGAGCGCACGGCGTGAACTCCGCGTCCTGCGCGACCGCCGGCTTCTGTCGACGCTGCTGGTGTGCGCGCTCGTGCAGGGCGCGACGTTCTGCACCTTCACCTATCTCGCGCCGCTCGTCACCGAGGTGACCGGGTTCGGCGAGGGATGGGTGCCGGGTGTGCTGGCGCTGTTCGGGGTGGGCTCGTTCGTCGGCGTCACTCTCGGGGGCCGGGTCATCGACGCCCGCCCGATGGTGTTCCTGACGGCGGGGATGGTCTCGCTGGCCGCCGGCTGGACGGCGTTCGCGGTGACCGCCGGACACCCGGTGGCGGCCCTGGTGTTCGTGTTCGTGCAGGGGATGCTCGCGTTCGGCACCGGCATCGCGCTGATCTCCCGCGTGCTGGAGCAGGCCGCCGAGGCGCCGACGCTGGCGGGCGGCTTCGCCACGGCCGCGTTCAACGTGGGCGCCACGGTGGGGCCTTGGGCCGGCGGGCTGGCGCTGAGCGCCGGGCTCGGCTTCCGTTCGCCGGTGTGGGTGAGCGCGCTGCTGATGGGCCTGGCGCTGCCCGCCGTCCTGATACCGGCCGCCGCTGCCGCTTCCGCCGCGCTGAGGGGGCGGCGCGCGGCGGCGGCCGGCGGAACGGACCGGGAAGACCCGCGGGGCGGGCCGGACCGCCGGGACCACGCCTCCGCGCCCTAGGAGCCGCCGGGCGGGCCCGGACGCGCGCTGGGGGACGCGCCACCGGGCCCGCACCAGCGGCGGGTCAGCGGGTCAGCGCTTGCCGGAGGCCGCGCCGCCGTGCGGCTTCGCGTCCGAGGCGCCCGCCGCGGGCACGTTGTCCTCGAAGGCGGTGCCCGCCTCGCGGTACGCGTCGACCTTGGATGTGACCTCCTCGGGGCTCAGCACCTCGTCCTTGACGTGCAGGACGTAGTCCACCTGCTGGTCGTACGAGCGCTCCTCGGTGGCCGGCTGGCCCTCCAGGTCGATCAGCCACTGGTTGAAGTACAGCCCCATGGGCCGCTCCGGCAGGTACTTGGCGTCGTGCTTCGCGAACTCCTGTCCGTCGATGTAGTAGGTGATGTTGCTGTCGTCGATCGTGAACACCAGGTCGTGCCAGCCCGCGAAGCTGGAACGGGAGCTGTTCTGCTGGGTGACGGTCTCCCACGGATCGGGGTTGTACGTCTCGTAGGAGGTGGTGAAGAGGACGCTGTCGGTCTCGCCCCAGCCGCCGTTGGGCAGGTACTCGAAGTCGTACTCGGAGTAGTCGTCGGCCATCGGCGCGGTCAGGTCGTTGAGCGAGAAGAACGTCTGCACCAGGCGGTCGCCGTCGGGGCCCGACTTCGGCTCGTCCGAGAACTTCACGCGGGCCGCGTACGTCCCGTTCTTGAACTTCATGGAGTCGGAGAGGAGTTCGGAGTGCTCGGTGGACTCCGGGGTGCCTGCGGTGGAGGTCTCCAGATTCATGATGGAGTTCCCGCCGTCGTCGGCGAACGTGATGTTCTCGGGTGCCCAGGTGGCGCCCGGCACGCCCGGCGCACCCGTGGTGGCACGCGCGGACCAGCCGTGCTCGGCCAGCTTCGGGTCGTCGTGCGAGGTGTAGTTGAAGTCGTCGAACAGCGCCTCGCCGGCGGCCGGCTTGGGCGCCGGGTCGGAATCCGCCGGGGCGGCTCCGGCGTTCGCGGCCAGACCGGCGGCCGCCAGCGCGGTGACGGCGGCGACGGCCGCGATCGTCTTCGGCCTGCGGTTGCGTGCGCGGTGCTCGCGGGACATGTGCCTCTCCTTCGTGTGGGGTTCGGTCGAGGCTCACTTTGACCAGTGGTCAACTGGATAGTTGACCTGTTGGGTGGTGGAAGGAAACTGGCATAGACCAATGGGGGCGTCAAGTCCCCCTGCGGAACGGGTTCCCGACCCCATTCCGGCATCGGGACCGCCGGATGTACGGGCGTGCCCGGCCGCCGTACGCGGTCAACGGGCCGTCCGCCAGTGAGCGGTGCGCCAACTGACCAGTTGGCCGAATATGGCGTCGCACATGGCAGACTGGTCAACTGCCCGTAGGCGAGGAAGGCTGGTACCTGGCACATGGACACCGAAGCACCGGGCGCGGTCCTCAAGCGGGAGCGGGCCCGCGGCGTCATCCTGGAGCTCGTCGAGTCGCGCAGCCCCGGCGACCCCATCCCCTCGGAGCGCGCCCTCTGTGCCGAACTGGGCATCTCACGGCCGACCTTGCGTGCCGCCGTGGACGAACTCGTGGCCGCGGGGCTCCTCGTGCGGGAGCACGGCCGCGGCATGTTCGTGGCCCCCGCCAAGATCACCCAGGAGATGGTGTCGGAGCAGCACACCATGAGGCTGCCGCCGGCAGCCGGCACCTGGTCCAGCCGGCTGCTGGAGTTCACGACCGTCCCGGCGGGCGCCAGGGTGGGCCGCAAGCTGCGGATGTCGCCCGCCGCGGAGATCGTCTACGCGGCCCGGCTGCGGCTCGTCGACGGCGCCCCGATGGCCATCGAGCATCTGCACTTCCCGGCCGTCCTGGTGCCCGGTCTGGCCGCGGGGGACCTGGAGAGCGGGCATCTGTACGAGCATCTGCGCGAGCGGCACGGCGTACGTGTGCACGAGGCGGTCCAGGCCATCGAGCCGACCGTCGTCACCAAGGCGGAGGCCGACCTGCTCGACGTGCCCGAGCTGTCGCCCGCGCTGCTCTTCGAGCGGCTGACCACCGACACCCGGGAGCGGCCGGTGGAGTACGTCCACTCGCTCTACCGCGGCGACCGCTACCGGCTGGTCTCCCGGCTCACGCTCGGCCCGGCCGCTGCCATCGCCGCGCCGTCGGAGCGGGACGGCCACCATCCGGGCATCCCGCCGGGCGAGTTCGCGCACCGGGACGCGTTCACCTCGTCCACGGTGGGCGACGTCCAGGCGGACTGACGTCCAGGCGGACTCACGCCCCAGCCGACTGACGCCCAAGCCGACCGGCGCCCAGGCCGACGGAGCCCCGCCGCGTTCGGCGGCGGGGCTGCGGGGGACGGTTCGGCTCAGAACCTCGCGGCGCTCACTTCAGGAAGTCCGCCACGTTGTCCTTGCCGACGACCTTCACCGGCACCTTGATGTCCTTGTCGACGTTCGTGCCGTCCGCCGCCCGCACCGCGTTCCGTACGGCCATCTTGCCGAGCTCGTCCGGCTGCTGGGCGATGGTCGTCGCCATGGTGCCCTTCCTGACCGCCTTGAGGCCGTCCGGGGTCCCGTCGAAGCCGACGACCTGGACGGAGTCGCCCGCCCTGCTGCCCAGGGCCTTGACCGCGCCGAGCGCCATCTCGTCGTTCTCGGCGAAGACGCCGGAGATGCCCGGGTTGGACTGCAGCAGGTTGGTCATCACGTCCAGACCCTTGGTCCGGTCGAACTCGGCGGGCTGCTTCGCGACCACCTTGATGTCCGGGTACTTCTTGATGCCCTTCTCGAAGCCCTGGAACCGCTCGTTCGACGCGGAGGTGCCCGAGATGCCGCGGAGGACCACGATCTGGCCCTCCTTGCCGATCTGTTCGGCCAGCGCCTTGGCGGCCAGTTCGCCGCCCTGCACGTTGTTCGAGGCGACGGTGGTGGTGACGTCGGCGCCTTCCACCGCGCGGTCGGCGGCGACGACGGGGATGTCGGCGTTCCCGGCCGCCTTGACCGACGGGGCGGCGGCCTTGGAGTCCACCGGGTTGATGATGATGACGTTCTTGTTCTGGCTGGTGAAGTTCTGCAGCTGGTTCGTCTGGGTGGAGGCGTCGTTCTGTGCGTCGGTGACCGAGAGGTCCACCTTCTGAGCCTTGGCCTCCGCCTCGGCGCCCTTCTTCATCTCCACGAAGAACGGATTGTTCAGGGTGGATATGGACATTCCGATCTCGGCCTTGCCCCCGCCACCGCCGCCGCCGTCAGAGTCCGAGCCACAGGCCGTGGCGGTGACGGCGAGCGCCGCCATGGCGGTGGCGAGGTAAGTTCTCCGCTTCATACGCATTGCTGCATTCCTTGCAGTCGACGGTAGTTGAGAGATTCATGCACAAAGACTGGAAGATCACCTACGGCGACGGAGTGTATCGAGGAGTGCCGCCAGAGCGATAACCGACCCGATGACAACCTGCTGCCAGAATGCGGACACATCGAGCAGATTCAGGCCATTCCGCAGCACGGCGAGGATGAGCGCGCCGATCAGCGTGCCGGACGCCTTGCCCACGCCGCCGGACAGGCTGGCGCCGCCGATGACGCACGCGGCGATCGCGTCGAGCTCGTAGCCCATCGCGGCCGTCGGCTGCGCGGACACCAGCCGAGACGCCAGGATGATGCCCGCGACCGCCGCGAAGCAGCCGGAGAGCGCGTACGTGATGACCTTCTGGCGCTGTACGCGGATGCCGGACAGCCGCGCGGCCTCCTCGTTGCCGCCGATCGCGTACATGGAGCGCCCGGCGTACGTGCGGTTCAGCACCACCGCCGCGATGCCGCTCATGGCCACCATGACGATCACCGGCACCGGCAGCATGTCGCCGATGTCCTCGCCGAGCGAGCCCAGCGAGTCCGGGAACATGATCGGCTGGCCCTGCGAGATGACCTGGCCGAGGCCGCGGGCGATGGAGAGCATCGCGAGCGTCGCGATGAACGACGGCAGTCTCCCGTACGACACCAGCGCGCCGTTGACCAGTCCGCACGCCGTGCCGGTGGCCAGCGCGAACACCACGGCCAGCCATACGGGCATGCCCTGGTCGGTCGCCGACCACGCCAGCACCATGGCCGAAAGCGCGGCCACCGAGCCGACCGACAGGTCGATTCCGGCGGAGACGATGACGAACGTGACGCCGAACGCGAGGATCGCGGTGACGGCGGCCTGTACGCCGACGTTGAGCAGGTTGCGGGTGGTCAGGAAGTCCGGCGACATCATCGACAGCACCACGATGAGCACCGCCAGCGCGCCGAGGGCTCCGCTGTCCTGCAGCAGCCGCCGGACCACGGGAGGCAGTCTGTCGGCGGTCATGCGGTGTCCGCCGTTCCGGCCCCCCTTGTCGTTGCGGCCCGGACCGGTGCCCGCGCTCTGCAGATCAGTGGCCACTGAGGCCCTCCCTCTCTCGTTCAGGTGGTGACCGCGGTCGGGACCGCCAGGGCCATGACGGCGTCCTGGGTGGCCTGCGCGGCGGTGAGTTCGCCCGTGATCCGGCCCTGCGCCATGACCAGGATCCGGTCGCTCATGCCCAGCACCTCGGGCAGCTCGCTGGAGATCATGAGCACGGCGCGGCCGGCCGCGGTGAGGTCGTTGATGAGGCGGTAGATCTCGACCTTCGCCCCGACGTCGATGCCGCGGGTGGGCTCGTCGAGGATCAGCACCCTGCTGTCCGCGAGGAGCCACTTGCCGATCGCGACCTTCTGCTGGTTGCCGCCGGACAGCGTGCGGGTGCGGTGGTCGAGGCCGGCCATCCGGATGCCCAGTTCGCCGGCCATGCGGGAGGCCGCCCGCCGCTGTCCGGCCCGGTCGACCCAGCCCCGGCGGGTGGCGCCGCGCAGGGTGACCAGCCCGAGGTTCTCCGACACGGAGGCGTCCAGCAGCAGCCCCTGCGCCTTGCGGTCCTCCGGCACCAGCCCGATGCCCGCGGCCATCGCGGCGGGCACGTCCCCGCCGGGCAGCCGGCGGCCGAGCACCTCGACGGTGCCCCGGTCGTACGGGTCGGCGCCGAACAGCGCCCGCGCCACCTCCGTACGCCCCGCGCCCACCAGCCCGGCGACGCCGACGACTTCGCCGGCCCGCACCTCGAAGCCGATGTCCTCGAACCGCCCGGCACGCGACAGACCGGACACGCGCAGCAGCGGCGCCGGGTCCTGCCGTACGGTGCCGTGCGCCCGCGGGTACTGCTGCTCGATGCTGCGCCCCACCATCAGCCGTACGAGCTCGTCCCGTCCGGTGTCCGCGGGCACCTGTGCGACGCTGCGGCCGTCCCGCAGGACGGTGACGCGGTCGCCGAGCCGGGCGACCTCCTCCAGCTTGTGCGTGATGAAGACGACGCCCACGCCGTCCTGCCGCAGCCTGTCCACGATGTCGAACAGCCGGTCCACCTCGCCGCTGGTCAGTACGGCGGTGGGCTCGTCCATCACCAGGACGCGGGCGCGCAGGCTCAGCGCCTTGGCGATCTCGACCATCTGGAGCCGTGCGACGCCGAGTCGCCGCAGCCTGGTGTCCGCGGACACGTCGACGCCGACGCGTTCGAGCAGCGCGGTGGCGTCGGTGTTCATCCGGCGGCGGTCGATCAGGCCGTAGCGGCGGGGCTGGCGGCCGAGGTAGATGTTCTCCGCGACGGTGAGGTCGGGCACCAGGTTGAACTCCTGGTGGATGGTGGCGATGCCGTACTTCTCCGCGTCCTGGGCGCCGTTGATCTGCGCGGGCGTGCCGTCCACGAGGATGCGCCCGCCGTCCGGCCGGTGCGCCCCCGCGAGCATCTTGATGAGCGTGCTCTTGCCCGCGCCGTTCTCGCCGAGCAGCACGTGCACTTCGCCTGCGCGCAGGTCGAAGTCGACGCCGCCCAGGGCCTGTACGCCGGGGAACGCCTTGGTCACGCCCTCGGTGCGGAGCAGTTCGCGGCCCGGGGGCGCGTCGTGCGCGGCGCGCGCGTCCTGCGGCGGGGGCGCGTCGTACGGCGGGGGCTTGTCGAAGGAGGTCAACGGTGCTCCCTTTCTCACTCGCCGCAGGAACGGCGTGGCACAAGGCTGGCGGTGAGGGTGACCGAGGGCGTGGCGCGGCCCTCGAGCAGGTCGATCAGCGCCCGTACGGCGCTGTGCCCGAGCTCCTCGGTCGGCTGGGCGATCGCGGTCAGCGGCGGGTCGGTGTGCAGGAACCACGGGATGTCGTCGAACGCCGCGAGCGCGACGTCGTCCGGCACCCGCAGCCCGCGGCCGCGGATCTCGTCCATCGCGCCGAGCGCCATCAGGTTGTCGGTCGCGAACACGGCGCTGGGCGGCTCCGGCAGGTCCAGGAACCGGGCGGTGGCGCGGCGGCCGCTCTCGGCCTGGTAGTCGCCCTGCTCGAGGTAGCCGGCGGGCAGGCCGAGGCCGAACTCGGCGAGCGCGCCGCGGAAGGCGTCCACGCGCTCGTTGCCGGTGCTGGTCGTGGTGGGTCCGGCGATGATGGCGAGCCTGCGGTGCCCGAGCGCGTGCAGATGGGCCACCAGGTCGCGGACGGCGGCGCGGCCGTCCGTACGGATCACGGGGGCGTCGACGCCGGGGATCCAGCGGTCGAGGAACACCACGGGCACGTCGGAGCGGGCGGCGACCTCGGGCAGCAGCGGAGAGCTGTCGTCGGTGGGGCTCACCAGCAGTCCGTCGATGCGGCGCTCCAGGAGCGTACGGACGTGGTGGTCCTGGAGGGCGGGCTGCTCGTCGGCGTTGCCGATGACGACGCTGTAGCCCTGGCCGCGCGCCTCGTCCTCGACGGCGCGGGCGAGGGCGGTGAAGAACGGGTTCAGCACGTCGCTGATGACGAGGCCCAGCGTGTGGGTCTGGTGGGTGCGCAGCGAGCGGGCGACGCCGTTGGGCCGGTAGCCGAGTTCGGCGATGGCGGCGAGCACACGGGCGCGGGTGTCGGGGCGTACGGCCGGGTGGTCGTTGAGCACGCGCGAGACCGTGGCGACGGAGATGCCGGCCCTTGCCGCGACATCCTTGATGCTCGCCATCGAGCTGCTGCTTTCGTCGTCATGGTAACGATTACATGGAGGATTAAAACGGCGCTGGGCAGCGGGAACAAGGGGCGAGACCCGATCGTGATGTGCGACCCGGCACACAGCGCGGATGAACGCCCGGACGGTGGCGGAGAGTTGCCGCCCGGTGCCGTACAGGGACTGCCCGCCGAGTGCCCGTTGTCAGTGCGGGAGGCTACGGTCTGTGACATGGCGTTCGAACTCGCGGTGCTCGAAGGGGTCCTTGAGCGCATCACGTATGCCAACGAGGAGAACGGATACACCGTCGCCCGCGTCGACACCGGCCGCGGCGGCGGCGACCTGCTCACCGTCGTCGGCTCGCTGCTGGGCGCGCAGGTGGGGGAGTCGCTGCGGATGGAGGGCCGTTGGGGCTCCCACCCGCAGTACGGCAGACAGTTCACGGTGGAGAACTACACGACGGTGCTGCCCGCCACCGTGCAGGGCATCCGGCGCTATCTCGGCTCCGGGCTGATCAAGGGCATCGGCCCGCGCATCGCAGAGCGCATCGTCGACCACTTCGGCCTGGACACCCTCGACGTCATCGAGCAGGACGCGCAGAAGCTGATCGAGGTGCCGGGGCTCGGCCCGAAGCGGACCGGGAAGATCGCGTCGGCCTGGGAGGAGCAGAAGGCCATCAAGGAGGTGATGGTCTTCCTGCAGGGCGTCGGCGTCTCCACCTCCATCGCCGTCCGCATCTACAAGAAATACGGCGACGCCTCCATCTCCGTGGTGAAGAACGAGCCGTACCGGCTGGCGGCCGACGTCTGGGGCATCGGCTTCCTCACCGCCGACCGCATCGCGCAGGCCGTCGGCATCCCGCATGACAGCCCGGAGCGGGTCAAGGCCGGACTGCAGTACGCCCTTTCGCAGTCGACGGACCAGGGCCACTGCTTCCTCCCGGAGGAGCAGCTGATCTCCGACGCCGTGAAGCTGCTCCAGGTGGACACCGGGCTGGTCATCGAGTGCCTGGGCGAACTCGCGGGCGAGGACGAGGGCGTGGTGCGCGAGACCGTGCCGGGCGAGGACGGGCAGCCGGTGACGGCCGTCTATCTGGTGCCGTTCCACCGCGCCGAGATCGCCCTCGCCGCACAGCTGCGGCGGCTGCTGCGTACGGACGAGGAGCGCATCCCGGCGTTCCGCGACGTCGACTGGGACAAGGCGCTGGGCTGGCTCGCCGGGCGCACCGGCGCGGATCTCGCGGAGGAGCAGCGGCAGGCGGTCAGGCTGGCGCTGACGGAGAAGGTCGCGGTGCTGACCGGCGGGCCGGGCTGCGGCAAGTCGTTCACCGTACGGTCGGTGGTCGAGCTGGCCCGCGCGAAGAAGGCCCGGGTGGTGCTGGCGGCGCCCACGGGACGGGCCGCGAAGCGGCTGTCGGAGCTGACCGGAGCCGAAGCGTCCACCGTGCACCGGCTGCTGGAGCTGAAGCCGGGCGGCGACGCGGCGTACGACCGGGACCGGCCGCTCGAGGCCGACCTGGTGGTGGTGGACGAGGCCTCCATGCTCGACCTGCTGCTGGCGAACAAGCTCATCAAGGCCGTGCCGCCCGGCGCGCACCTGCTGCTCGTCGGCGACGTCGACCAGCTGCCGTCGGTCGGCGCCGGCGAGGTGCTGCGCGACCTGCTCGCCAAGGACGGCCCGGTGCCCGCCGTGCGGCTCACCCGGATCTTCCGGCAGGCGCAGCAGTCGGGCGTCGTCACCAACGCGCACCGCATCAACTCCGGTGTGCCGCCCGTCACCCAGGGCCTGCCGGACTTCTTCCTGTTCGCCGAGGACGACACGGAGGAGGCGGGGAGGCTGACCGTGGACGTGGTGGCCCGCCGCATCCCCGCGAAGTTCGGCCTCGACCCGCGCCGCGACGTGCAGGTGCTGGCCCCGATGCACCGCGGCCCGGCCGGCGCGGGCACCCTCAACGGGCTGCTCCAGCAGGCCGTCACGCCCACGCGGCCCGGCCTGCCGGAGAAGCGGTTCGGAGGGCGGGTCTTCCGGGTAGGCGACAAGGTCACACAGATCCGCAACAACTACGAGAAGGGCGCGAACGGCGTCTTCAACGGCACCGTGGGTGTCGTCACCGGGCTCGACCCGGACGACCAGCGGCTGACCGTGCGCACCGACGAGGACGAGGAGGTGCCGTACGACTTCGACGAGCTGGACGAGCTGGCGCATGCCTACGCCGTCACCATCCACCGCTCCCAGGGCAGCGAGTATCCGGCTGTCGTGATCCCGGTGACGACCAGTGCCTGGATGATGCTGCAGCGTAATCTCCTCTACACCGCCGTCACCCGGGCCAAGCGCCTGGTGGTGCTGGTCGGCTCGCACAGAGCCATCGGGCAGGCGGTGCGCACGGTCTCGGCGGGACGCCGCTGCACCGCGCTCGACCACCGGCTGTCCGGCGCCGCGGGGCTCGCGACGGGAGTCTGACGGAGGCCCGCGGCCTGTTGGCGGGCCTCCGGGGCGACAGCACATTGCCGCGGGGGTGACCACCGGGCCCACAGGGTGCAGGATGGTCTTAGATACGGCACTCCGTGCCACCATGGAGCCCTTTGGCCGACCCCGAGTGCACCGCACAGCACCAAATGGGGGACAGTGGAAGGGTCAGGGCACCTCGAAGATGAGGCACTACCTCCGGTGAGGGAAGACGTGAGCGAACACCCCCGCGAAAGTGACAGCGCTGTCGTACTCCGGTACGGAGACAGCGAGTACAGCTACCCGGTCGTGGACAGCACGGTCGGCGACCGTGGCTTCGACATCGGCAAGCTGCGCGCCGATACCGGTCTGGTGACCCTGGACTCCGGCTACGGCAACACCGCCGCGTACAAATCCGCCATCACCTATCTCGACGGCGAGAAGGGCATCCTGCGCTACCGCGGATACCCCATCGAACAGCTCGCCGAGCGCGGCTCGTTCATCGAGACGGCCTACCTGCTGATCAACGGCGAACTGCCCACCGTCGACGAGCTGGCCAACTTCAAGAACGAGATCACGCAGCACACCCTGCTGCACGAGGACGTCAAGCGGTTCTACGACGGCTTCCCGCGGGACGCGCATCCGATGGCGATGCTGTCCTCCGTGGTGAGCGCCCTGTCGACGTTCTACCAGGACAGCCACAACCCGTTCGACGAGAAGCAGCGCCACCTCTCGACGATCCGGCTGCTGGCCAAGCTGCCCACCATCGCCGCGTACGCGTACAAGAAGTCCGTCGGCCACCCGGTGATCTACCCGAGCAACGACCTGGGCTACGTGGAGAACTTCCTCCGCATGACCTTCTCGGTGCCCGCGGCGCAGTACGACCTGGACCCGGTCGTCGTCAGCGCCCTCGACAAGCTGCTCATCCTGCACGCGGACCACGAGCAGAACTGCTCGACGTCCACCGTGCGGCTGGTCGGCTCCTCGCAGGCGAACATGTTCGCCTCGGTCTCCGCCGGCATCAACGCCCTCTGGGGCCCGCTGCACGGCGGCGCCAACCAGAGCGTGCTGGAGATGCTGGAGGCGATCCGCGCCGACGGCGGCGACGTCGACAACTTCATCCGCAAGGTGAAGAACAAGGAGAGCGGCGCGAAGCTGATGGGCTTCGGGCACCGCGTCTACAAGAACTTCGACCCCCGGGCGAAGATCATCAAGGCGGCGGCGCACGACGTCCTCTCGGCGCTCGGCAAGAGCGACGAGCTGCTCGACATCGCGCTCCGGCTCGAGGAGCACGCGCTCAGCGACGACTACTTCGTGGAGCGCAAGCTCTACCCGAACGTCGACTTCTACACGGGCCTGATCTACCGTGCCATGGGCTTCCCGACGACCATGTTCACGGTGCTGTTCGCGCTCGGCCGGCTGCCGGGCTGGATCGCCCAGTGGCACGAGATGATCAAGGAGCCGGGCTCCCGTATCGGCCGTCCGCGGCAGATCTACACCGGCGTTGTCGAGCGGGACTACGTGCCGGTCGAATCCCGCTGAGAGCCCCGCTGAGCAGTCGTAAGACGCCGGCATATGCGCAGGCCCCGGTTCAACTGGACCGGGGCCTTCCGTATGTGGCTCTACTGTGACCACCTGTGAGACGTAGCTCACAAAATTGGGGGGTAACCATTGAGCCGGGTCGCGGGTCTAACCGGTGTGGCGTCGGCACCCGGCGGAGTCGTCGTCGTAACGGTACGCGTGCAACGGGGAACCTTGAGCGGCCTCCCGGCGTACGTGTTTCCAGAAAGCGCCCGGCCAGGATCCCGTGGGGGGAATCCATGACCGGGACAAGGGGAACGCCCCGTAGGCAGGCCCGTGGGGGGACCTGTCGCGGGGCGTTCCCTCTTTCCTGCGGGCCTCGCGCCGGGCGCTCCCGCTCTCAGCGGTCAGGCCCTGCCGACGAGTTCGTACCCGGCCTCGTCAACGGCCGCCCGTACGGCCTCGTCGTCCGGCTCCTCCGTGAAGGTGACGGTCACCAGGCCGGTGTCGGCCGCCGCCTGCACCGCGGACACGCCCTCGATCTCGGACAGTTCGCTGGAGACGGCCCCTTCGCAGTGACCGCAGCTCATGCCGGTGACCTTGTATGTGGTGACGTTGCTCATGGACTCGCTCCCTGGTGGTGACATGCGCTCGTGATGGGTGCCGCCCAGCGGCTCTCCATACCCCCCAAGGGTATCTCATCGGTCGCCTCGGTGCCGGGGGCGCCGTACGACCCAGTCCCGGATCGTGTCCGCGAACCAGTACGGCCTGCCGCCCTCCACCCGGTCCGGTGGGGGCAGCAGGCCGTTCTTGCGGTAGGACCGCACGGTGTCGGGCTGGACGCTGATGTGCGCGGCGATTTCCTTGTAGGTCCAGAGTCGGCGGTCGGCCATGTTGCGGCACCTCCCAGAGAGCGACTGTTGGTCAATCACTCTGTGTCCGGTGAACGACTCAGCGTGACCGCCGCGAGGCGCTGTGCGCCGGCTGTGACACGGAACTCGCGTACTCGTTACGGTCGTTACGAAGGGGAGACGCGCTTCGGGCACCCGTACGAGTCCGCCGCGCGGCCCTCACGCGTAGAAGTCCGGCCGTTCGACGAGTTCGACCGCCGTGCGCTGCCCCGTCCGCTGCGCCTCGATGCCCGCCGCGCACACCGCCGCCGCGGCGTAGCCGTCCCAGGCGGTGGGCCCGGTGGTGCGGTCCGCGCGGGCGGCGTCCACCCACTCCTGCACCTCGAGGTCGTACGCGTCCGCGAAGCGCGCGATGAAGTCCTGCGGGATCTCACCGCCCCAGCCCGCCGGGGAGTTGACCAGCAGGTCGTGGCCCTCGCCGATGCGCGCCGTGCCGCGCTCGCAGACGGCCTCGGCCTGCACCTGGTAGCCGAAGCCGCAGGTCGCGAACATCTCGACGGTGACCACGGCGCCCTCCGTGGTCTCGAACAGCACCACCTGCGGGTCCTCCAGGCCGTCCGGCGCGAGCGACGACGGGCGCGGCCGTACGACCGTGATCGCGGCGATCTCCTGCTCCAGCAGCCAGCGGGCGCAGTCCATCTCGTGCACGACCGAGTCGCTGATCAGCATGGAGGTCGTGAAGTAGTCGTGCACCTTCACGTTGCGGTGCCGGCAGTGCATCAGCAGCGGCCGGCCCAGCGTCCCGCCCTCCAGCAGCCGCTTGAGCTTGCGGAACTCGCTGTCGAAGCGGCGCATGAAGCCGACCTGGATGCGCCGCCGCCCCAGCTTCCGTTCGGCGTCCAGCACGCGCAGCGCGCTCTCCGCGTCCGGTGTGAGCGGCTTCTCGCAGAGCACCGGCAGGTCGCGGGCGAGCGCCGCCAGCAGCTGCTCCTCGTGGGCAGGGCCGGGCGACGCGAGGAGTACGGCGTCCACGCCCGGCGCCGCCAGCGCCTCGGCCGCGTCGCCGTACGCGGTGCACCCGTCGACGGTGTCCGCGAGCCGTCGCGCCCGCGCCTCGTCCAGGTCGGCGACCGCGGCCACGTGCGCTCCGCTGATCACCTGGTCGATGCGCCGGACGTGGTCCGCGCCCATCGCGCCGGTGCCGATGACGGCCACGCCGAGGCTGGGCCGCCGGGCGAACTCCCGGGCCTGCTGCGTCATGTGCGATTCTCCTTCGGGGGGCGTACGCCGGGGTGTCAGGCGCCGCAGGAACGCAGGAAGCGGCGGGTGCGCTGGGCGATCGGCAGCGGCTGGTCGGGCGGGCACGGGTACATGTCCTGCTCGACGATCGCGAACAGGTCGACGCCGAGGCCCTGCGCGGCCGTCAGCACCGGCTCCATCTCGGGCACGCCGAGCGGCGGTTCGCACATCACACCCTGCCGTACGGCGGGACCGAACGGCGTGCCCTCGGCGATCACCGAGGCGAGGACCTCCGGGTCGACCTGCTTGAGGTGGAGGTAGCCGATCCGCTCGCCGTAGGTCTCGATGAGCTTGACGCTGTCGCCGCCGCAGTACGCGTAGTGCCCGGTGTCCAGGCAGAGGCTGACCAGTTCGGGGTCGGTCGCGTCGAGGAACCGTTCGACGTGCCGCTCGGTGTCGATGTGGGTGTCGGCGTGCGGGTGCACGACGATGCCCAGGCCGTAGTGCTCGCGTACGTCGCGGGCGAGCCGTTCCATGCCGGTGGTGAGGTGCTTCCACTGCTCCGCGGTGAGTTCGCTCGGCTCGATCAGCTCGGCGGTCTTGTCGTCGCGCCAGAAGGACGGGATGACGACGAGATGCCCGGCGCCCATCGCGCGGGTCAGCGCGGCGACCTGCGAGACGTGCGCCCAGGTCTCGTCCCAGACGGCCGGGCCGCGGTGCAGCGCCGTGAAGACGGTGCCGGCGGAGACCCGCAGGCCGCGCTTGCCGACCTCCTCGGTCAGCCGGTCCGGGTCGGTGGGGAGGTAGCCGTACGGGCCGAGTTCGATCCAGTCGTAACCGGACTGGGAGACCTCGTCCAGGAACCGGGACCACGGGACCTGCTGCGGGTCGTCCGGGAACCAGACCCCCCACGAGTCGGGGGCCGAGCCGATCCGCAGCCGGTCGAGGGCGGTGTTCGCGGGCAGGGGCATGGAGGGCACTCCTTCCTGTTCCTCTCCTCCGCCGCACTGGCGGCCCGCCGTGGGTCGCGGGCAGGACGGAGGGAGGCGCCGGGGCACGGCACCGTTGCACGATAGTGCCGGAACGCAGCTGGGTCTAGACGTCCATATGTAATGACATTGCATTGACAGGGGTGCGTACGGCGACTACACCTGTTGCTGTCGTTCGCCGCTCCAGGCTCCCCGTCCAGGCTCCCGGAAGGACGCTCCATGACCGAGACCTTCGACGTCCTCACGATGGGCCGGATCGGGGTGGACATCTACCCGCTGCAGACGGGAGTGGGGCTGGCCGACGTCGAGACCTTCGGGAAGTTCCTCGGCGGCTCCCCGACGAACGTGGCCGTGGCCGCCGCGCGCCTCGGCCGTACGTCCGCCGTGATCACGCGCACCGGGCAGGACCCGTTCGGCGACTACTGCCACCAGGCGCTCAAGGACTTCGGAGTCGACGACCGCTGGGTCACGGCCGTACCGGACGAGCCGACCCCGGTGACGTTCTGCGAGATCTTCCCGCCGGACGACTTCCCGCTGTACTTCTACCGCCGGCCCAAGGCGCCCGACCTGGAGATCCACCCGGACGAGCTGGACCTGGACGCCGTACGGGCCGCCCGCATCCTGTGGGTCACCGGCACCGGGCTGTGCGAGGAGCCGAGCCGGGCGGCGACGCTGGCGGCGCTCGCGGCACGGGACGAGCGCGGGACGGGCGGCGGAGGCGGCGCGGGCGGTACGGGCGGTACGGGCGGCGGCGGGGGAGCGGACCGTACGGCGACCGTTTTCGACCTCGACTGGCGCCCCATGTTCTGGCACGAAGGGCCCGCCGCGGCCCGCGAGGTGTACCGCGCCGCGCTCGCGCACGCCACCGTTGCCGTCGGCAACGTTGACGAATGCGAGGTTGCGACAGGCGTACGCGACCCCCGCGCCTGCGCCGAGGAGCTGCTCGCCGCAGGCGTCACCCTCGCCGTCGTCAAACGCGGCCCCGAGGGCGTGCTCGCCGTGCACCGCGACGGCACGAGCGCGGAAGTGCCCCCGCACCCCGTCGAGGTGGTCAACGGCCTCGGCGCGGGCGACGCGTTCGGCGGCGCCCTGTGCCACGGGCTGCTCGCCGGCTGGGAGCTCGACCGCCTCGTGCGGTACGCCAACGCGGCCGGGGCGCTGGTCGCCGGGCGGCTCGCGTGCTCGTCCGCGATGCCCACCGGCTCCGAGGTCGACGAGCTGCTCGGCGGGCGATGAGCCGCCTGTGAGCCGCCGCCGATGAGCCGCCGATCCCCTCTGGAGTCCTCGTGAGCATCAGCATCTCCGACCTGGTCACGGTGCGCGCCCAGCACCCCGAAGCCGTCGCGGAGGCGGCCGCGCGCCGCGCCCGCCGCCCGTTCCTCGGCGACAGCGGCCGGCTCATGATCGTCGCCGCGGACCACACGGCGCGCGGCGTACTCGGCGTGGGCGGGCGGCGGTTCGCCATGGCCAACCGGGCGGACCTGCTCGACCGGCTGTGCCGCGCGCTGTCCCGCCCCGGCGTGGACGGGGTGCTCGCCACCGCCGACATCCTCGAGGACCTGCTGCTGCTCGGCGCCCTGGAGAACAAGGTCGTCATCGGCTCGATGAACCGCGGCGGCCTCGCCGGCGCCGCCTTCGAACTCGACGACCGGTTCACCGGCCACCGCCCCCGTGACCTCCAGCGGCTCCGGTTCGACGCGGGCAAGCTCCTGCTGCGCATCGACTACTCCGACGAGGGCTCCCTGAGCACGATGCACGCCACCGCGCGCGCGGTGGACGCCATGGCCGCGCGCCGGCTGCCCGTGTTCGTCGAGCCGTTCCTCTCCCGCCGCGTCGACGGCCGCCCGCGCAACGACCTGAGCGCCGAGGCCGTCACCACCTCCCTCACCATCGCCTCCGGGCTGGCCGGCACCTCCGCGTACACGTGGCTGAAAGTGCCCGTCACGGCCGACCCGGACGAGATGGCGCAGGTCATGGCGGCCACGACGCTCCCCGCCGTACTGCTCGGCGGTGACGTCGGGGAGGATCCGGCGGACCAGGACGCGGCGTACGAGAGCTGGCGCAAGGCGCTGCGGCTGCCCACCGTACGGGGGCTTGTCGTGGGCCGTTCGCTGCTCTATCCGGTGGACGGAAACGTCGAGTTGGCCGTCGACACCGCTGTGGGACTGCTCTGAACACGGGAGGGTGTGGGACATGACGGACCAGGACTTCCACCGTCCGGCGGGCACCGCGGGCAGCGGCCCGTACGCGCTGGACATCGGCCCCCGCGACGCACGCTGGGGGTACTCCGCGCTGCGTGTGCTGGAGCTGCCGCCGGGCGGCGCGCACGAGTTCGCCGCGGGCGACAGCGAGTGGATCGTGCTGCCGCTGAGCGGCGGCTGCACCGTGACGGCCGGGGACGGGGAGGGCGGCGGGGAGGAGACGTTCGAACTGCACGGCCGGGAGAGCGTGTTCGCCGGTGTGAGCGACTTCGCGTACGTGCCGCGGGACGCGCGCGTACGGATCGCCAGCGGCGCGGGCGGCCGGTTCGCGCTCACGGGCGCGCGCTGCACGCGCCGGCTCCCGGCGCGCTACGGGTCCGCCTCGGACGTCGCCGTCGAGCTGCGCGGCACCGGCAACTGCTCGCGGCAGGTCAACAACTTCGCCGCCGCCGGCGCCTTCGAGGCGGACAAGCTGATCGCCGTCGAGGTGCTCACACCGGGCGGCAACTGGTCCTCGTACCCGCCGCACAAGCACGACGAGCACCGGCCGGGGGAGGAGAGCGAGCTCGAGGAGATCTACTACTTCGAGATCGCCCCGCACGGCGGCACCGAGGGCGTCGGCTACCAGCGCGTCACACCCTCCGGGCACGGACGGGGCACGGACGTCCTGGCGGAGGTGCGCAGCGGCGACACCGTACTCATCCCGGACGGCTGGCACGGCCCGTCGATGGCGGCGCCCGGCCACCACATGTACTACCTCAACGTGATGGCGGGTCCGGGGGTGGCCCGCGAGTGGCTCATCTGCGACCATCCAGATCATGCCTGGATCCGAGGCACCTGGGCAGACCAGCCTGTGGATCCAAGGCTGCCGCTCTACCTCGCACCGACGGCAGAAGGGCAGGGCGCGTCATGAACCCCACCGGTGACACGGGCGACACCGGCCGCACCGCGCGTACGGGCGGCGGCGCGGGCGGCGGCACCCTCCGACTCACCGTCGCCCAGGCGCTCGTACGCTTCCTCGCCGCCCAGCACACCGAACGGGACGGCCGCCGGCAGCGCCTCGTCAACGCCTGCTGGGGCATCTTCGGGCACGGCAACGTCGCCGGACTGGGCCAGGCACTGGTCGAAAACCGCGGACACCCGGGGGCCGAACTGCCGTTCCTCCAGGGCCGCAACGAACAGGCCATGGTGCACGCCGCCGTCGGCTACGCCCGCCAGTCCAACCGGCTGCGCGCCCAGGCCGTCACCACCTCCATCGGCCCCGGCGCCACCAACATGGTCACCGGCGCCGCCCTCGCCACCGTCAACCGGCTGCCCGTCCTGCTGCTCCCCGGCGACACGTTCGCCACCCGGCCCGCCGATCCGGTGCTGCAGCAGCTGGAAGTGCCGTACGCGGGCGACATCTCCGTCAACGACGCACTCCGCCCCGTCTCCCGCCGCTTCGACCGCGTGCACCGTCCGGAGGCGCTGATCCCCGCCGCGCTGGAATCCGTACGGGTGCTCGCCGACCCCGCCGAGACCGGCGCCGTCACGCTCGCGCTGCCGCAGGACGTACAGGCCGAGGCGTACGACTGGCCCGCGGACTTCTTCGCCGAACGCGTCTGGCAGGTGCGCCGCCCGCCGCCCGAGACCACCGCGCTCGCCGAGGCCGTACGCGCCGTACGGGCCGCCGCGCGCCCCCTGATCATCGCGGGCGGCGGCGTCCACCACAGCGAGGCCGAGGACGCCCTGCGCGAACTGGCCGACGCGACGGGCATCCCGGTCGCCTCCACCCAGGCGGGCAAGGGCGCGCTGCGCCACGACCACCCGGCGGACCTGGGCGGCATCGGGCACACCGGTACGGCCGTCGCCGACGACCTCGCGCGCACGGCGGACCTCGTCATCGGCGTCGGCACCCGCTACACCGACTTCACCACCGCCTCCGGCACGCTGTTCGCGGAACCGGGCGTCCGCTTCGTCAACCTCAACATCGCCCCGTTCGACACCCACAAGCTCAGCGCCCTGCCGCTGGTCGCCGACGCCCGCAGCGGCCTGGAGGCGCTGACCGGCGCGCTGCGCGGACACCGCGTCGACCCGGCGTACGAGGCGGAGTACCGCGCGGGCAGGGCGCGTTGGGAACGCAGCGTGGAGGCCGCGTACGACCACCGCGACGGCTCCGCGCGGCCCACTCAGACGCAGGTGCTGGGCGTGCTCGACACGGTGGTCGGCGACGACGACGTGGTGATCAACGCCGCCGGCTCCCTCCCCGGCGACCTGCACAAGCTGTGGCGCGCGCGGTCACCGAGGCAGTACCACCTCGAGTACGGCTACTCCTGCATGGGGTACGAGATCCCCGCCGCCATCGGCGTACGCCTCGCCGCCCCGGACCGCCCGGTGTGGGCGCTCGTCGGCGACGGCACGTATCTGATGATGCCGACGGAGATCGTCACCGCCGTCCAGGAGGGCCTCCCCATCAAGGTCGTCCTCCTCCAGAACCACGGCTACGCCTCCATCGGCGGCCTCTCCGAGGAGACCGGCGCCGAACGGTTCGGCACCGCCTACCGCTATCGTGCACCCGACGGCGACTACACCGGCGACCCGCTGCCCGTCGATCTGGCCGCGAACGCCGCGTCCCTGGGCATGGACGTCCTCCGTGCGGAGACCGTCGACGAACTGCGCGCCGCGCTCCGTACGGCACGCGCGTCCGACCGCCCCACCTGCGTGCACGTCGAGACGGACACGTCGGGCAGCGGGCCCGGCGCGCCGCCCGCGGAGGCATGGTGGGACGTGCCCGTCGCCGAGACGGCGGCGCGGCCGGCCGCGGTGAAGGCGCGCGAGGAGTACGAGCGGCGCGCGGCTGAGCGGCGGCGCCACCTGTAGTGCCGGGCCGTCCCTCCGTCCGCACACTCCGGCCTCTCCGCACACCTCCTCCCGCCTCTCCGTCCGCCGATCGTCGTCCCTCCGCCGACCGTCCTCCGTACGAAATCCGGCTTCCGTCCGTACGAAAGGTGCCCCTCATGAAGACACTCGGCCACTGGATCGGCGGCAAGCCCGCCGACGGCGCCTCCGGCGAGTTCGGCCCCGTCTACGATCCCGCCACCGGCGAGCAGACCACCCGCGTCGCCCTCGCCTCCGCCGACGAGGTCGACCAGGCGGTCGCCGCCGCCCGGGAGGCGTATCTCGACTGGGGCACCGCCTCGCTGTCCCGGCGTACGGCGGTGCTGTACGCGTACCGCCAGCTCCTCGACGCGCGCCGCGAGGAGATCGCCGCACTCATCACCGCCGAGCACGGCAAGGTCCACTCCGACGCGCTCGGCGAGGTCGCGCGCGGCATGGAGATCGTGGAACTCGCCTGCGGCATCGCCGACAAGCTCAAGGGCGAGCTCTCCACGGAGGTGTCGACGCGCGTCGACGTCGCCGCCATCCGGCAGCCGCTCGGCGTCGTCGCGGGCATCACGCCGTTCAACTTCCCGGCGATGGTGCCGATGTGGATGTTCCCGCTGGCTCTCGCCTGCGGCAACACCTTCGTGCTCAAGCCCAGCGAGAAGGACCCCTCCGCGGCGTACCGGCTCGCCGAACTCGCCGCCGAGGCGGGCGTCCCGGACGGCGTCCTGAACGTCGTCAACGGCGACAAGACCGCCGTCGACCGGCTGCTGGCACACCCGGACGTGGCCGCCGTCTCGTTCGTCGGCTCCACGCCCATCGCCCGCTCCATCCAGGAGAACGCCGTCCGGCACGGCAAGCGGGTACAGGCGCTCGGCGGCGCCAAGAACCACATGCTCGTCCTTCCGGACGCCGACCTGGACCACGCCGCCGACAACGCGATCAACGCGGCGTACGGTTCCGCCGGGGAACGTTGCATGGCCGTCTCCGTCGTCGTCGCGATCGACTCCGTCGCGGATGACCTCGTCGCCCGCATCGCGGAGCGCGCACGGCGGCTGCGGATCGGGCCGGGCACCGACCCGTCCGCCGAGATGGGCCCGCTCATCACCGCCGAACACCGCGAGAAGGTCGCCTCGTACGTGCACGGCGCGGCGGCACAGGGCGCGGACGTCGTCGTCGACGGCACCGGGCTGTCCGTGCCGGGCCACGAGAACGGCTTCTTCCTCGGCGTCTCCCTGCTGGACCGCGTACGGCCGGACTCGGACGCGTACCGGGACGAGATCTTCGGACCGGTACTGTGCGTGGTGCGCGCGGAGACGTACGACGAGGCGCTCGCGCTCATCAACGGCTCCCCGTGGGGCAACGGCACTGCCATCTTCACCCGCGACGGCGGCGCCGCCCGGCGCTTCCAACTCGAGGTGCAGGCGGGCATGGTCGGCGTCAACGTGCCGATCCCGGTGCCGGTCGGACACCACTCGTTCGGCGGCTGGAAGGACTCGCTCTTCGGTGACCTGCACATCTACGGCAACGACGGCATCGCCTTCTACACCCGCGGCAAGGTCATCACCACCCGCTGGCCGGACCCGGCGGACAGCGGCGGCATCAACCTCGGCTTCCCGCGCCACGACTGACCCCTGCGCGGGGAGCGTCCCCGGGGCCGCGTCCTCGGGGACGCTCCCCGCGGGGGCGGCCCCCCTGCCGGGACGGACCGCCGGGGTGTGGCGCCGCGCTGCGGCGTCTGTTGCGGGCGTTGGCAGGCGCCCGCACGCTGCCGCGCCCGCCTGCGGCGGATCCGGTCCGCAACCTCTTTCCGCCGCGGCGGTGTTCAGCCACGGTGGCGTTGTTCGGCGGTGCCGTACGGCCCATTCCGGGGTCGGCACACCGCCGGACTCTGTACGTCGTGGCTACGCGCCGTTGCGGCGGGGCGGCGGCGTATGAGCTGGCCGCGCGCGCTGCGCGAGACCGCGCGGTCAGGGATGCGTATCGAGCGCACCGCGCTCACCCCGTTCCTCGCCATCCGCGGGGCGTGCGGCGTCGCGCTCATCATCGGGCTCGCGTTGTGGCTCGGTTCGCCGACGCTCGCCGTCTCCTCCGCGTTCGGCGCGTTCGCCTCCGGTGTGGCCACGTTCCAGCGCAGTTGGCGGCCGCGGCCCGTGCTGGCGCTCGCGGCGGCGGGCGGGCTGGCGGTGTCCACGTTCGTGGGCTACCTGTGCGTGCCGTGGGACGCCGCGTTCCTCGCGCTGCTCGCCGTATGGGCGTTCGGCGCGGGCATGGCGTGGGGCGTCGGGCCGACGTCCGGGGTCGTCGCCGGGCTGACCGTGGCCGTGATGCTCGTCGCCGTCACCCTGCCCACGACCGTACTGGGTGCGCTGACGCACGCCGGGCTGATCGCGGCGGGCGGGCTCGTACAGGCGGCGCTGATCGTCCTGTTCCCCGTACGGCCGTGGGGCGACCGCCGTGACGCGCTCGCCGACGCGCTGGCCGCCGTCGCGGACTACGCGCGGCGCCTCCGGCACGACCCCAGCGCGCCGTTCGACCCGGAGCCGCTGATGGAGGCGCGCAAGGCCGCGGCGGTCACGCCGCGTCAGGCGCGCCGCCGTCCGCGCCAGTTGCAGGGCTACCGCGCGCTGGCCGAACGCTTCCGTCCGCTGCTCGCCTCGCTCGCCGATCCGGTGGTCGGCGGCGTACCCGCCGAGGGGCCCGAACGGGAGCGCGTACGCGCCCTGCTGGCCGCCGCGGCGACCGTACTGGACGCGTCGGCGCGCGCCATCCGGCGCGGGGAGCACGTCCGTATCCCCGAGAACGCGCTGACCGTCCTCCAGGTGCCGGAGTCCGGGCCGGTGCTGAGCGGGCCGGCGCGGAAGACCGCGCTGCGGCTGATCGCGTTGACGGACGACGCGGTGGAGGCCGCACAGGAGCCGGTCGAAGTGACCCGTACGCTCCCGGTGTTCGGATCGCGCACCGTCTGGATCTACGCGGACGAGCCGTCGGAGGAAGGGGAGGAGGGCGCGGAGGGCGACGGCCGCCTCCCGGAAGGCACACGCGCACGTGGCCGCTCGTCGGACCGCCGTCCCTACCAGCCGCCGCCCCCCGAAGCGCCAGAACCGCCCGAGCAGCCCGAGGGGAAGCAGGGGCAGCAGCGGGACCGGTCGCCGGGCAAGAGGACAGGCAAGGCATCCGCGCAACGTTTCCCGGCGCCGCGGCATCTCCACCGCCCCACCGTCCCCGGCCTGGTGCCCGTCGCCATACGCGCCCTGCGCCGCGAACTGCACTGGTCGTCGCCCGTGCTGCGGCACGCGCTGCGGCTGGCGGTCGTGGTCGTCGTCGGGCGCATAGTCGGCGCGCTGCTGCCCCCTGAGCACGGCTACTGGATTCCGCTCACCGCCGTCATGGTGCTGCGCCCCGATTTCTCGCAGACCTTCGAGCGCGGCGTCGCCCGCTTCGCGGGCACCGTGGGCGGCGTGATCGTGGCGGGCGCGCTGGTGGCGCTGGCGGACCCGGGCCCGTATCCGAGCGCGGCACTCGCCGTCGTCGCGATCGGGGCGATGTACCTGCTCATGCACACCGGTTACGCCCTCGTCTCCGCCTGCATCGCCGCGTACGTCGTGTTCCTGCTCGGCATCGCCGGCTCCGAGTGGGGCCAGACCGTACAGGAACGGGTGCTGCTGACCGCGATCGGCGGGCTGCTGGCGATGCTCGGCTACGCCCTCTTCCCGGCCTGGGAGACGCCCCGGCTGCGTGACCGGCTTGCCGACTGGCTGACCGCGAACGGGCGTTACGCCGTCGCCGTCCTCGACGCCTTCACGCGTCCCGCTGACCGCAGGCCGCGGCAGGTCCGCGACGCCCTGCTGGACGCGCGCGCCGCGCGTCAGGCGTGGGAGCAGGCGGCGGACCGCGCGGGCGCAGAACCCGTACGGCACCGCGGCCTCAACCGCCGTGCCGCGCGCGACGCGCAGCTGTCCCTGGTCACCATGGGGCGCGTCACGATGCTCCTGGAGGCGCACCTCCCGGAGCGCGCGCCCGCACCGGCGGAGCCCGCCGCGGAGGAGCCGTCCGCGCGGCCCGCGGGCGGCGCCGACGTGATGCGCGGCGCCGATGCGATGCGCGGCGGCGACCCGATGCGCGGCGGCGACCCGATGCGCGGAGGCGCCGCGTACGCCGCGGCGCTGTCGACGGCGGTGGCGGCCAACTCCCGGGCCGTACGGGACGAACGCCCGCTGGACTGGGAACCGGTGCGCGCGGCGCTGGAGGACTGGCGTACGGAGTGCGGCATGGCGGACCCCGTCGCGCTGCGGGCGGCGGAGCTGCTCACGGACGCGCTGGAGGAGTTCGGCTCGGCGGTCGCCCCGCGCCGCCCCCGCGGCTAGCGGAGCAGCTTGTCCGGCGTCACCGGCAGATCACGTACGCGGATGCCCGTCGCGTCGTGTACGGCGTTCACCACGGCGGCCGCCGCACCGACGATGCCGATCTCGCCGATGCCGCGCGCACCCATCGCGTTGGCGTGCTCGTCCGTCTCGTCCAGCCAGGTGGCCTCGATGCCGCAGACGTCCGCGTGTGCGGCGATGTGGTAGCCGGCCAGGTCGTGGTTGACGACGTGCCCCGTACGGTGGTCGAGGACGCCGTGCTCGTGCAGTGCCATCGACAGCCCCATCGTCATCCCTCCGATGAACTGCGAGCGCGCCGTACGGGGGTTGATGACGCGACCTACGGAGAACACTCCGAGCATCCGCGGCACCCGGATCTCCCCGGTGTCGACGTCCACCCGCACTTCGGCGAACTGCGCGCCGAAGGAGTGCATCGCGAACCGTTCGGCGTCCGGGTTCTCCGGTGTCGAGCCCAGCGTCTGCGCGCCCGGCTCCGGTTCGTCGCCGTGCTCCATGCGGAAGGCGCGTACGGCGGCCACGACGGTGGAGCCCCATGACGCGTTGCCCGAGGAGCCGCCCGCGACGGTCGCCGACGGGAGGTCGGTGTCGCCGATCTCCACCGTCACGGTGTCGAAGGGCCGGTCCAGCGCGTCGGCGGCGATCTGGGTGAGCGTCGTCCAGGTGCCGGTGCCGAGGTCGGCGGCCCCGATGCGCACGGTGTGGCGGCCCTCGCCGTCGTAGCGTACGAGGGCCTGCGAGCCGCGCGACGCGTAGTACGGGTACGTGGAGGCTGCCACGCCCATGCCGACCTGCTCGTTGCCCTCGACGTGCGAGCCCGGCGCCGGGCTGCCGCCGGTCCAGCCGAAGCGGCGGGCGCCCTCCCGCAGGCACTCGACGAGGTGGCGGCCGGACCACGGCTTGCCGGTCTCGGGGTCGGCCGGCGGGTCGTTGCGCACGCGCAGTTCGACGGGGTCGAGGCCGCAGGCGGCGGCGAGTTCGTCCATCGCGGCCTCCAGGGCGAAGATGCCCGGGGCCTCGCCCGGTGCCCGCATCCAGGACGGGACGGGCACGTCGAGGGCGGCGAGCCGGTGGGACGTACGGCGGTTCGGCGCGGCGTACATCATCCGGGTGCCGCACGCCGTCTGCTCGGCGAACTCCTTGACCGTCGCGGTGTGTTCGACCACCTCGTGCGCGATCGCCGTCAGCCGCCCGTCCGCTCCGGCACCGAGCCGCAGCCGCTGGATGGTGGGCGTACGGTGGCCGGCCAGCGGGAACGTCTGCTGCCGCGTCAGCGCGAGCTTCACGGCCCGCCCGGGCACCGCGCGGGCGCACAGTACGGCGAGCACGTCGTGCGCGTGCGGCATGCCCTTCGACCCGAAGCCGCCGCCGACGTGCGGCGACGTCACGCGCATCTGCTCCGGGCGCAGCCCGAAGAGCGGTGCGAGGGTCTTGCGTGCGGGGTGTGTGCCCTGCGTCGAGGCGTACAGGGTGAGCCGTACGCCGCCGTTCCCCGGCCCGCCCTCCGCCGATCCGCCCTCCGCCGGTCCGCCGCCCTCCGCGGGGTGCCAGACGGCCACCGCCGTGTGCGGCTCCAGCGGGTTGTTGTGCTCCATCGGCGTGGTGTACGTGCGGTCGACGGTCACCGCGGCGGACGCCAGCGCCGCGTCCACGTCGCCCTCGTCGGTGTCGGAGGCGAACGCCGGGTTGACCCGGCCGGGGGTGTACAGCGCGGGGCTGTCCGCCCGCAGTTCGGTGTCGTGCGGCTCCTGGTCGTACTCGGCGCGTACGAGCGACGCGGCGTGCCGCGCGGTCTCCGGCGTCTCGGCGACCACCGCGGCGATGAACTGGCCGCGGAACGCCACCGCGTCGGACTGCAGCACCGCCAGTTCGCCGTCCTGCTCGTCCTTCAGGTCGTCGAGCCGTCCGGCGTTCCGGTGCGTGAGCACCGCCACCACCCCGTCGGCCGCCTCGGCGTCCTCCGTGTGCAGCGCGCGGACGCGGCCGCGCGCGATGGTGGACTGCACGGGGTGCACGTAGAGCGGCGGTCCGGCGTCGGGCCGCCGCTCGTACGCGTACGGCGCGGTCCCGGTCACCTTGGCGTGCCCGTCGAGCCGCGGCAGCGGGGTGCCGACGGCCCGGGATGTCGCTGCGGCGGTCATCGGCCGTCCTCCTGCGTCGTTCCGTGGGTGGTGCCGTCGCCGTGCGCAGAACCGCCCCCGTGCGGAGAACCGCCTCCGTACGGAGGGCTGTTCCCGTACGGGGAGGCGTCCCCGTAGGGCGCGCCGTCTCCGTACGGGCCGCCGTCCCACTGGGCGGCGCTTCCGTCCGCCGAGGGCCCGGTGAGGTCGCGGAGCACGGCGATCAGCGTGCGGCGGGCCATCCGCACCTTGAACTCGTTGCCCTCGTACGGCCGCGCCTGCGCCAGCTCCGCGTCGGCGGCGCGGGCGAACACGTCCTCCGTCGCGGGCGACCCGAGCAGCACCTCCTCGGCCCGTGCCGCGCGCCACGGCTTGTGCGCGACACCGCCCAGCGCGACGCGTACATCCCGTACGGTGCCGCCGTCCACGCTGACCGCGGCGGCCACGGAGACCAGCGCGAAGGCGTACGACCGGCGGTCGCGGACCTTCCGGTACGTGGAGCGGCGCGCGAACGGGCGGTCCGGCAGCTCGACGGCCGTGATCAGCTCGCCGTGCCCCAGGACGGTGTCGCGGTGCGGCGCGTCACCGGGCAGCCGGTGCAACTCGGCGAGCGGCAGGGTGCGTTCGCCGCCCGGCCCGAGCAGCACGACGGAGGCATCCAGCGCGAGCATCGCCACGGCCATGTCGGACGGGTGGACGGCGACGCAGTGTTCGGAGGCGCCGAAGAGGGCGTGGTCGCGGTTGTGGCCGCCGATGGCGGAGCAGCCGGAGCCCGGTTCGCGCTTGTTGCACGGCGTGCTCGCGTCCTGGAAGTACGGGCAGCGGGTGCGTTGCAGGAGGTTGCCCGCGGTTGTTGCAACGTTGCGCAACTGCCCGGAGGCGCCCGACAACAGTGCGCGGGACAGCGCCGGACAGCGGCGCCGTACGAGCGGGTGCGCGGCGAGGTCGCTGTTGCGTACGGAGGCGCCGATCCGCAGGGCGCCCGCGCTCGTCTCCTCCACCTCGTCGAACGGCAGCCCGGACACGTCGACCAGCAGGTCGGGCCCGGTGATGCCGAGCTTCAGGTGGTCCACCAGGTTGGTGCCGCCGCCGAGGAAGACGGCGCCGGGGCGCGCGCTGACGGCGGCGACGGCCTCGGCGGGGTCGCCGGCGCGTACGTACTCGAAGGGGATCACGAGGCCGCCTCCCGCTGCTCCTGCCGGTCGTCCTGCGCGCCTTGCGGGTGCTGCGCGCTGTGCGCGCCGTGCGCGCGCTGGTCCCGCTGCTCGCGGAGGGCGGCGAGGATGTTGACGTATGCACCGCACCGGCACAGGTTCCCGCTCATCCGCTCGCGGATCTCCGCGTCGTCGAGCGCGGCGGGTCCGCTGCGGGCGAGGTCACCCGTGACATGGCTGGGATGGCCCGCCTCCGCCTCGTCCAGCATCCCGACCGCGGAGCAGACCTGACCGGGCGTGCAGTAGCCGCACTGCAGCCCGTCGTGGTCGAGGAACGAGCGCTGCACCGGGTGCAGCTCACCGTCCCCGCCGTCCCCGCCGCCCAGGCCGGCGGCCGTGACCACCTCGGCGCCGTCGTAGGCCACCGCGAGCGCCAGGCAGCTCAGCATCCGCCTGCCGTCGGTCAGCACGGTGCAGGCGCCGCACTGGCCGTGGTCGCAGCCCTTCTTCGGCGAGGTCACCCCGAGCCGGTCGCGCAGCGCGTCGAGCAGGGTGGTGCGGGTGTCGACGGTCGGGGACCGTTCCTCGCCGTCGACGCGCAGGGTGATCCGGGCATCCATCGTCGCCTCCCAGCGGCGCTACGTCGCTCCGTCGTCGCTCCGTGTGGTACTCAGCGCGCTGAGTACCACGCATCTGCCGGTCCATACGACATCCGACATCCGGTCGGCGCGATCCGCACGGTATGCGCGGCCGACCGCGCGGCCCGCCTCCAAGCCTGTCCGGCGCGCCTCCAAGCCCGTCCGGCGTTTGAGACGGCCCTGAGCCCACGAGCAGCCGCGGTTGAGGGCGGTGCTCACCCGATCAAGTTCGTCCGGCGTTTGAGGACGGACCCCGGCCACAACGGGCCCGCGTCCGGCGGGCTTTGGGTGGCGAATCGGGCCATCGGCCGCGGCACGGCCGCTCCGGTTCGTCCTCGATCGCCGGACGGGCTTGGTGGGTGGCCCAGGCCGTACTTACGCGCCGGACGGGCTGGAGAGGCGCAGGTCGGGCCGTGCATCCAGCACGGCCGCCACCGCCCGCAGCCCCCGCTGGATCAGCGGCTGCTCGCGGCTGCCTCGCCGTACGCAGCTGACGATCCGCCGCGTGGGCACGAGCCCGCGCGTCAGCGGCACCCGTACGGCTGCGTGCTGCTCGGGTGTCTCGGCGAGGCGCGGCATCAGGGCGATCCCGAAGCCGTTGCTGACGAGCGTCGAGATGGACGACCACTCCATCGCGTAGTACTGCGAGATCCGCAGCGAGAAGCCCGCGGCGTTGCAGTTCGCGAGCACCCGCTGGTAGTGGTCGCAGGTGCCGGGCCGCGGGACGATCCACGACTCGTCCGCGGCGTCCGTCAGGCTGACGCCGTCGCGTCCGGCGAGCGGGTGTCCGGGCGGCACCAGCAGGTCCAGCGGTTCCTCCAGGATCGGCCGCTGGTCGAACCGGGACTCGTCGGGCGGAGCGGCGTCGTCGGTGGGCGCGATGAGGGCGAGGTCGGTCTCGGTGGACGCGAGCATGTCGTAGCCGGTGTCGGTCTCGCAGGTGGACAGCTCCACCGTGAGGTCCGGGCGGCTGTCGCGCAGCCGTACGGCGGCGGGCGCGAGCAGCCCGCTGAGCGCGGTCGGGAAGCCGCACATCCGCAGCAGCCCGGCGGTCCCGTCGCGGTACGCGTCCAGCGCGGCCTCCGCTTCCTCCCAGCGGGCGAGCATCGCGTCGCCGTGCTCGATCACCAGGTGCGCGGCCGGGGTGAGCCGGATGCGGCGGCCCTGCGGCTCGATGAGCGTGAGCCGCAACTCCCGGGCCAGCTCCCGCAGATGGTGCGAGACGGCCGACGGCGTCAGGTGCAGCGAGGCGGCGGCCGCGGTGACCGTGCCGTGCTGGTGCACCGCCCGGAGGGTCTGCAGTCTGCGCAGGTCAATCATGAAACCATTTTGCACATACGGTTAAGGAAACTTGCAATGGACCGCAACGGTCCGCCGCGCCGACACTGCACACATGACCCCGATCCACGCCCCCGAGGCGACCGAACGCAACCCCGGACCCGACCCCGTACGCAACCCGGAGCCCGACCCCGTACGCACCCACACCGAGGTGTCCCGGCACCGCACCAGCGAAGGCATCGTCATCTGGTGCCGCTGCACCGCCTGCGGCCGGCTCCGCGCCCTGCTCGTGCCCGACTTCCCGCACGTACGCCCTGCCGCGGCGGGCACGCGCACCCTGGACTGCCCGGGCTGCTTCTAGCGGCCGCCCGTTTCCCGTTCCGCTTTCCGGTCCGTCGCCCGTTCCCGTTTCCCGTTCCGGTGTCCTCCGTCACTTGACGCTCCGCTGACGCCGCGGCCACGTATGCTCCCGCCTGATGATGCGGCGGCGGACGGCAATCGGCTCGGGAGCCGTGGTGCTCCTCGTGCTCGCCCTGGCGGCCTGGGCGCTCACGGACTCCGGGGGCGGCCGGGCCGAGTCGTGCGGCGGTCTGAAGCCCACCGGGTGGCAGCCGGACGACACCATGACCCAGGAGTTCGCGCGGTACGGCAACGACAACACCCGTACCGACGACTGGACAGGCGGCGACGGAACCCGCTCCGTACGGCTGCCCGACGGGCGCACCCTGTGGCTGTCCGCCGACACCTTCCTGGACCGGATCCATCCCGGCGGCCAGCGCGTGCCGCACCCCTCGTGGGTACGGAACTCGGCGCTCGTCATGGCGCCCGACGGCCGCCTCGACCGCACCCTGACCGGTGCGCCCGGCAGCGACGGGCGGCCGTCCGCGCTGTTCCCCGGCACGGTCGACGGCTCCGGCAAGGAGCTGTGGCGCTGGCCGGTGCAGGCCACGGTGGAGCCGCGCAGCCCGGGCTCGGCCGAGCAGGTCGTACGGGTGCTGCTGTGGCAGCGCGAATCGGGCCCGCCGCCCTGGGTGTTCGGGGTGCCGCGGGCCACCGAGGTGGCCACGCTGTCGCTGCCCGACCTGCGGCTGGAGGGCATCGCCCCGCTGTACCAGCCGGACGCCGGGACCGATCCGGCGCAGCGCGTGCTCTACGGCACCTCGGCCGTGCGGGACGGCGGCTGGACGTACGCGTACGGTGCCGACGAGCGCGGCGTACAGGACGGCGGCCCCTCCCGCGCGTACGTCGCGCGCGCCCCGCACGGATCGCTCGCCGACGCGTCCGCCTGGCGCTACTGGAACGGCTCCGACTGGACCGCCGACCCGGCCGCCGCGGCGCCGCTCGACTTCGGCGAGCAGCACGGCAGCGCGACCAACACGTACACCGTCGTACGCCGCGGCGACAGCTGGCTGCTGCTCACGATGGACGCGGGCGGGCCGGACGGGAAGGCGTCGCAGAACGTCGTGTCGTTCTGGGCCTGCGCGCCGAACGGCCCCTGGCACGGCCCCGACACGGCGAGCGAACCCCCGCTGCCGCCCGGCGGCAAGGAGGCGGACGCGACCGCGTACAACCCGCAGGGGCACGCCGAGTTCAGCGCCGGCAACGGCGATCTGCTGCTCGGCTACGACGTGAACGTCCTGAGCGACCCCGGTGCGATCCACCGCAACGTCGATCTCTACCGCCCGCGCTTCCTGCGCCTCGCCCTCGGCCCTGCCGACAGCGGGGGTTAAGGTGCCCCGAGTCGATTTTGCAAGAACTTGGTGCGGGGGGCTGCGTTCGTGGTACTGGTCATGGTGTTCGGGGCGGCGCTGCTCGTCGCCGTACTGTTGTCAGGGCTGGCGGCCCGTTCGGTGCTCTCCACGTCACTGCTCTTTCTCGTCGGCGGCGCACTCGTCAGCGACGGTTTCCTCGGCCTGATCCACATCACGCCGGAGAGCGATCTGGTGCGCGTCACCGCCGACCTGGCGCTGTTCGCGGTGCTGTTCACGGACGGCATGCACGTGTCGTTCCCCGAGCTGCGCAGCCGGTGGAAGAACCCGGCCCGCGCGCTCGGCCTGGGCATGCCGCTCGCCTTCCTGGGGATCGCGCTGCTCGCGCACTTCCTGGTCGGGCTGGACTGGACGACGTCCTTCCTGGTGGGCGCGGTGCTGTCGCCGACCGACCCGGTGTTCGCGTCGGCCATCGTCGGGCGCAAGGAGGTCCCGGCGCGGCTGCGCCAGCTGCTCAACATAGAGAGCGGCATCAACGACGGGCTCGCGCTCCCGTTCGTCCTGATCCTCATCGCCGCCGCCGGTCCGACGGCGCATGCCGAGGACGCGTCGTTCGGCACGATCGCCACCGAGCTGGCGCTCGGCCTGGTCTTCGGCATCGTGCTGCCGCTGGTGATCAGCTGGCTCGTGCGGTTCCGGCTGCTGGGCGCCGAGCCCAAGCTGCAGCCGCTGCTGCCGCTCGCGATCGGCGTCTCGCTGTACGCGCTGTGCCACCTGACCCACGCCAACCCGTACCTCGCGGCGTTCAGCGCGGGCGCGGTGCTCGCGGCCGTCTCGCCGAAGGCGAAGACGGCCTTCGAGCCGCTGGGCGACTCGCTCGCGGAGCTCGCCAAGTTCGCTGCGCTGCTGGTCTTCGGCGCGCTGCTGACCCCGGACCTGTTCGGCGAACTGTCCTTCGGCGGCTACGTGGTGGCGGTGCTGGCCATCGTCCTGATCCGGCCGGCCTCTCTGATGCTGTCCCTGGTGGGCACGGAGTTCGACCGGCGGGAGAAGCTGACCGCGGCCTGGTTCGGGCCGAAGGGCTTCGCGTCGGTCGTGTACGGGCTGCTGGTGCTGCAGGCGGGGATTCCGCAGGGCGAGGAGGCGTTCACTCTGATCGCCGTCACGATCGCGTTCTCGATCATCGCGCACAGCAGTACGGACGTTCCGATCGCCCGGCTCTTCGACGTCGAGGAGCTGGTCGGCATACCGGACGACGGGGCCGGTCCGCGCTGGCCGCTCGGCTCGAAGCAGATCAAGTCCCGGGCGGAGGTCATCGCCGAGGCGGATCCGGAGCCCGGCGCCCAGGCGCGGACGGAGCCCAAGTCCCAGGCGGGGAAGACGGACGCCGAGGCCGCGGACCGGGACTGACCCCCGGGCCTGCGGACGGACGGCGCGGGCCCGTTCACCGTACGGCCCGCGCCCGCCCTCGCTCCGTACGGGCCTTGCTCCCGCTCCGTACGGATCCCGTTCCCGCTCCGTACGGAGCTCGCTCCGTACGGATCCCGTTCCCGTACGGCCCGCGCCCCCGTACGGATCCGCCTCAGGTGGTGCGGCGGCGGGTGCCCGCGTCCCGCTCCTCCGGCTCCGCCTGGGCCTTGCGCGCCGCGGCCTCCGCCGCCTCGCGCTCGGCGCGTGCCCGCGCCTCCGCGCGCCGGACGGCCTCGGCGGGGCGCGCCTCCGGGTCCTCGTCCTGGTCGATGTCGGCTATCCCGTCCAGGTCCTCGTCCCGGGTCTCCGCCTCCCACATACGCCGGTACTTCGCGTCCCGCATCTTCAGCAGCACGCACGCGCACACGGCGGAGATCAGGGAGCCGACCAGCACGGCGGCCTTCACATGCTCCGTGACCACCTCGTCGGTGAAGGCCAGCTCGGTGACCAGCAGGGACACGGTGAACCCGATGCCCGCGAGCATCGCCACCCCGGCCACGTCCGACCAGGACAGCTCCGGATTGAGCCGGGCGCGGGTGAAGCGCGCCGCGACGTACGTACCGCCGAAGACGCCGACGAACTTGCCCGCGAACAGCCCCAGGACCACGCCCAGCCCCTCGGGCTGCCGTACGGTCTCGGCCAGTGCCGAGCCCGACACGCTGACCCCGGCCGCGAACAGGGCGAACAGCGGCACCACGACGCCCGCGGACAGGGGCCGGATGGCGTGCTCGATCTTCTCGGCCGGTGAGACCTCCTCGGCCGGCTCACCGTCCGCGCCCTTGCGCAGGTGCACCCGCAGCAGCATGCCCATGGCGACGCCGGCGATGGTGGCGTGGACGCCGCTGTTGTACATCAGGCCCCAGATGAGCAGCGCCAGCGGCACGTACACGTACCAGCCGCGCACCCGCGTCCGGTGGTGCAGCACCCAGAACAGCACCAGGCCCGCGAGGGCGCCGGCGAACGCGAACCAGTTGAGGCTGGAGGTGAAGAACACCGCGATCACCATGATCGCGCCGAGGTCGTCCACGATGGCCAGGGTCAGCAGGAACGCCCGGATGCCAGACGGCAGGTTCGTCCCGATCACCGCGAGCACGCCGAGCGCGAAGGCGATGTCGGTGGCCATCGGCACCGCCCAGCCGTCCATCTGGCCGCCGCCGGCGACGTTCACCGCCACGTAGAACAGCGCGGGCACCGCCATCCCGCAGAACGCCGCGATCACCGGCAGCGCCGCCGCCGCGGGTCTGCGCAGCTCGCCGACGAGCAGTTCGCGCTTCAGCTCGATCCCGGCCACGAAGAAGAAGACCGTCAGGATGCCGTCCGACGCCCAGTGCGCCACCGACAGGTCGAGGCCGAGCGCGGGGATGCCGAAGTGGTAGTCGCTCACCGTGTCGTACGCGTCGCTGAGCGGCGTGTTCGCCAGCAGCAGCGCCACGACGGCCGCGACGAGCAGCACCATGCCGCCGACGGTCTCGGTGCGCAGGGCGTCGGCGAGGCGGCGCCGTTCGGCGGGTGAGGGCAGACCGAACAGCGAGGTCTCGGAAGGCTGCGCGCTCTCCGGATTCTGCGCGTTGTCCGGGGTCCGGTGGTCGGAATTGGGCGGCACAGGGCGCTCCTGGACTGTGTGCGGACAGGACAAGGTCACTGCCGACCAGACTTCCCGGCTCCCCTTTTTTTGATCTTGGTGTTGTTCTCACACCGTACCTCGCACCTGCGGCCTTGCCACAAGAGCGCCTTCTCACACCCGGCCGGATGACCTGGTGCGCTCCGCTCCCTTACGCTGAGCGCCGCGACCAGAGCCGCCCGGCGGGCGGCCGTACTCCGGGGGACGGATGACCGTACGGGCAGGGACAGCAGGAGGACAGGGCGGGATCCCCAGCAGCTTCCTCGGCGACTACGCACAGCTCCTGGCGGAGGTCTCGCAGACCGGACGCCTGCCGCGCCGCGACGAACTCGACGCGCTGCGCGCCCTGGGCGAGCAGTCGGCCGAGAGCGGGCACGGTCTGCGCGAGCTGTTCGGGCTGTACGTACGCGAGACCCGGCGGCTGTGGAGCACCCTGCCCGGTGTCGCCCGGCCCGCGGACGCCGGCGAGCGGGCGCGCACCGGCGACGCCCTGCTCGCCGCCCTCGACGCCGCCGTGTCCGCGCTCGGCGACGGCCACGAGCGCGCGCAGCGGATCGCGATGCGGCAGGAGGAGGGCGAGCGGCGGGAGTTCATCGACGACCTGCTGTACGGCCGCAGCGACCTCGGCCGTCTCGCCGAACGCGCCCAGCGCTTCGGCCTCCAGCTCGCCGACGCACACTCGGTGGCGGTGGCGGTGAGCGCGGAGAAGTACGACGACGTCCACCCCGCTGTCCGGCTGATCCAGCGCGAACTCCTCGGCCGCTTCGGAGAGGTGGACGTGCTGCTCTCCACCAAGGAGGGCCGCCTGGTGTGCATCGCCGCGAGCAGCGAACGCCGGGTGCTGGACGTCTTCGCCTCGCTCGCCGAGAAGCCGGGCCCCGGCTATCCGGACGCCGAACGGGTCGCGATCGGACGCGCGCACAGCGGCGCGGGCGGAGTCGTACGGAGCTACGAGGAGGCCGTCGGCGCCCTGGACCTCGCGGACCGGCTCGGCCTCCAGCCGGTCCGCCTGAACGCCTCCGAACTGCTCGTGTTCCCCGTCCTGCTGCGCGACCGCGAGGCGATGGCCGACCTCGTACGGACGGTCCTGGAGCCGCTGACCAGCGCGCGCGGCGGCGCGGAACCGCTCCTGGAGACCCTCTCGGAGTGCGCGGCGGCCGGCTACGTCAACGCGGAGGCGGCGCGGCGGCTGGGCGTGAGCGTACGCACGCTCTCGTACCGGCTGGAACGCATCCGGCTGCTCACGGGGTACGACCCCGGCGACGCGCTGCACCGGTACACGCTGGAGACCGCGGCGATGGGCGCGCGGCTGCTGGGCTGGCCGTCGAACGGGCTCTGACGGGCTGACGGGCTCCGGCGGGTCGACGGGCTCCGGCGCGCTCAGGCGTACTCCCGGGTCGTGCCGCGACCGCACACCCGCGCGAACCAGGCAATCACGCGGCGAACGCCCCGCCCGTACGCACCGGCTGCACGGGCTCGTACCATCCGCCCCGTACGCGTCGCCGCGCTCTGGGGCCGGCCCCTTGGAGCGGCTGCGCCGATGCCCTCACCCCCGTCGAGGGCATCGGCGCCTACGTCGCCCACCAGCATAAACAGCCTGCCGAACGGCGCTGCCACCGGCACGAGGCCGGACACCGCGACGGATGGGAACAGTAGAGTACGCAGCGGACCGACTGTCGCCCGTACCCACGCCCTGTGCGGTGTGCCGTCATCGTGACACGCACGGTGGCCGCGCTTCATTGCCAGGGTCCGGCAGTCTTTACGTCTCACTTATCTCCTGGGCCGCTCACCGGAGCGGGCAGCTCCGCAACCGATGTCTCAAACGTCCCCCTGAAGCCGCCTGTTGCCGCATCGCAACGCTTCCGTGACGCCCGGCCCGGGTCCGCCCCGCCGCGCCGTACGTCACATTCGCGTACTGACGAGTGCGGCCGAAAGGCCGGAAGGGGGACCGTATGCGGCACCGGGGGCGACAACTGGCGGCGGTACTGCTGGCGGGCGGCGTACTGCTCGCCGGCTGCACGAGCGGCGGGGGAGACGGCAACAAGGAAGCGGCGACGGACCGTTCGGGCGCCCGGCAGGACGCGCCGCTGCCCGGCGGTTCGGGCGGCACGCCCGACGGAGCGCAGGAGAGCGGCGAACAGGACGAGCGGGAGGCCGAGGCCGTTCCGCCGCCCGATCTGCGGTCCACCTTCGCGCTGGACGTCGACACGGCGTCGTACGGCTACGCGAAGCGCACCATCGAGGACGGCAGGCTGCCGGCGGCGGACACCGTACGGGCCGAGGAGTTCGTGAACAGCTTCCGGCAGGGCTATCCGCAGCCGGAGGGTGACGGATTCTCGGTGACCGCGGACGGCGCCCGTGTGGACGGTGGCGGCGGAGACGACGACAGCCCGGAGGGCACGGAGGACGGGGGCGGCTCGTACGGTGACGACTGGTCGCTGCTCCGGGTCGGACTGGCCACCCGTGCGGAGAGCGAGGGATTCGCCAACCGGCGCGCACCGGCGGCGCTCACCTTCGTCATCGACGTCTCCGGTTCGATGGCGGAGCCGGGACGGCTCGACCTCGTCAAGTCGTCGCTGCGGACGATGGTGGGGCAGCTGCGCGCGGAGGACTCCGTCTCCCTGGTGACCTTCAGCGACGACGCCCGCACCGTGCTGCCGATGACGCGGCTCGGCGACGACGGGCAGCGCGACGAGATCCGCGACTCCGTCGACGAGCTCGAACCGCGCGACAGCACGAACCTCGCCGCCGGAATGCGCACCGGATACGAGGAGGCCGTCGAGGGCAAGCGGAAGGGCGTCACCAACCGCGTGGTGCTGCTGTCCGACGCGCTGGCCAACACCGGTGACACCTCGGCGGACTCCATCCTCGACAGCGTCGCCGCACACCGCGCCGACCACGGCATCACCCTGTTCGGCGTCGGCGTGGGCAGCGACTACGGCGACGCCCTGATGGAGCGGCTCACCAACAAGGGGGACGGGCACACCACTTACGTGTCCGGCCGTACGGAGGCGGAGAAGGTGTTCGTCGAGCAGCTGCCGCGCAACATCGAGCTCCGCGCGCGCGATGCCAAGGCACAGGTGACGTTCGATCCGGACACCGTCGAGGAGCAGCGGCTCGTCGGCTATGACAACCGCAGGGTCGCCGACGAGGACTTCCGCGACGACAGCGTGGACGGCGGCGAGATCGGCCCCGGACACACCGTCACGGCGCTGTACGCGGTCCGGCTGAAGGAGGGCGCGGAGGGTGACGTGGCGACCGCCGCGGTGCGCTGGCTGGACCCGGACTCGCGCGAACCGCACGAGGAGTCGCAGCGGATCGGCACGGAATCGCTGAACGACGCGCTGTGGGGGTCCGAGGGCGCGCCGGGGCTCCGTACGACCGCGGCCGCCGCGTACTTCGCGGAGGCGCTGCGCGGCGAGGGTGACCTGCCGGGCGCACCGACGCTGGGTCAGCTGGCCACGTACGCGCGGGACGCGGCCGCGGACTCCGAGGACAAGACTGTCTCGCAGCTCGCGGAGATCATCCGCCGTGCGGACGCGCTGGGCGGCCCCGAGGAGACCGCCGAACCGTACGCGGAGCCGTACGGAAACGACGGCGGCGACCACCCGTACGGCGTGCGCTGAGCGTGCCGCAGCCCGCGCCCCGGGGGAGGGCGCGGGCTGCGCGTTCAGCGACGCTCAAGGCGTTCCCGGTCCTGAGCGGGGCCGGGAATGCCCGGAGCGGTCAGGGCTTCAGAGAGCGGTCGGGGCTCGGAGAGCGGTCAGGGTTCCCGCCGTTCTCAGAGCTTGAGCTCCTGGCCCGGCAGGATCAGGTCCGCGTCGCCGCCGATGACGGACTTGTTGGCCTGGAAGATCTTCTGCCAGGTCGTGCCGTGCTCGTCGGCGATGCTGCCGAGGGTGTCGCCGGACCGCACCGTGTAGTCGCCGCCGGCGGACTTCTGCGGCTGCGGCTGGGCCTGCCGCGGCTTTTCCTGCTTCTCCTGCTTCTGCTGCGGCTGCTCGGCGGGCTGGGCCTGCCGCTGCTCGCCGCGGTCGGCACGCTCGCCGCCGTCGCCGTTCGGGCTGACGTTCGCGGACGGGCCGCCGGACGTCAGGCCGCCCTCGCCGGCGCAGGCCCAGGCACCCGGGCCCTGCATCGCGAGGAGCTTCTCGGCGACGGCTATCTGCTGCGACTTGGTGGCCTGGTCGGCACGCGGCGCGTACTGGGTGCCGCCCGCCGCGGCCCAGCTGGACTGCGAGAACTGCAGACCGCCGTAGTAGCCGTTGCCGGTGTTGATCTGCCAGTTGCCGCCCGACTCGCACTGGGCGACCTTCTCCCAGGTGTCCACGGACGCGGCCTGCGCGCCGGTCGCGGACATCAGCGGGATGGTGACGGCGGCGCCGGCGACACCCGCGAGGGTGGCGATGCGGGCGGCCTTGGAGGAGCGGTGACGGCCCTTACCTGAAAACAGCATGACTGACTTCCTCACCGACGCCTGCGAGGTGAGCTGTCGGGCTCGGACCGGTTGAGTGCCCGGCCGTACGCGGCCGCGTGACGCGGACTCGTACGGTTTCGCCCCTAGCCGCTCCCCGTTCGGGGCGCGGCGCTTACCTGGTTCCCCCGCTCCTGCCTACGGCGCTGACGCGACGGTTTCCCCCCGGCGACCGTCGGCAGGATTAGGCGTGACGGTCGCGGGTGCCCGCCGTGTGGCGAGCGGTGCGACCGTAAGCACACGGGTCCGGCACTGCCAAAAACCGGCATCCGAGATCAATATGGGCCTCTGGGACCCGGGAACAGGCGTCACCGCAGGTCGTGCCGTACGAGGGCGAATGCGACAGCAGGGACCCCGGGGACGGTTGCGGAGAGAAGCCTCACACCACAGGAGGAGGCGTCAAAGGCCGAACCCTGACGAAAGTTGAGGTTCATCGGCGCCTTTGGTGGCTGGTGGGTGATCGCTGCGCTGTTTAGGGTCGGGAGCGTTGGTATCGACGTACGGCGGCCGCGTGGCCGGCGCCGGCCGTCAGCCGTCGACCGTCAGCGCCTGGCCGTCGACCGTCGGCCTTCGGCCGTCAGGACCAACCGTCGGCCGTCGGGACCAGCGGCCGGCACGGACACCGCACGAGAGGGACGGGACCGGGAGTGGCTGAACAAGTGGACACGGTGGGCGAGGAGCCCGTCGCGGCGCCGGAGAGTCAGGACGCCACGGCTCCGGACCGGGCGCGGGCGGTGCAGGGTCTCACCGCGGCCGAGGTCGCCGAGCGGGTCGCCGCGGGACAGGTGAACGACGTGCCTGTCCGCTCCAGCCGGAGCATCAAGGAGATCGTCCGCGGCAATCTCTTCACCCGGATCAACGCCATCGTCGGCGTGCTCTTCGTCATCATCCTCGCGGTGGGCCCCGTCCAGGACGCCCTGTTCGGCGGGGTCATCCTCGCCAACACCCTGATCGGCGTGATCCAGGAGGTGCGCGCCAAGCGCACCCTGGACCAGCTGGCCATCGTCGGCGAGAGCCGGCCGACCGTGCGCCGCGACGGGGTCGCGGCGCCGGTCACCGCCGAACAGCTCGTGCTCGACGACATCGTCGAGCTGGGCCCGGGCGACAAGATCGCTGTGGACGGCACGCTGGTGGAGACGGCCGACCTGGAGGTCGACGAGTCGCTGCTCACCGGCGAGGCGGACCCCGTGGTCAAGCAGCCGGGGGACCCCGTCATGTCGGGCAGCTTCGTGGTGGCCGGCTCGGGCGCGTTCGCCGCCACCCGCGTCGGCCGCGACGCGTACGCCGCTCAACTTGCCGAGGAAGCGAGCAAGTTCACCCTGATCAGCTCCGAGCTGCGGGGCGGCATCAACACCATCCTGAAGTTCGTCACGTACGCGATCATCCCGGCCGGTATCGCGCTCATCATCAGCCAGCTCACCGTCGGCAAGGACGACATGCCGGAGGCCATCCGGCGGATGGTCGCCGGGCTGGTGCCGATGGTGCCCGAAGGGCTCGTCCTGCTCACCTCCGTGGCGTTCGCGGTGGGCGTGGTCCGGCTGGGCAAGAAGCGCTGCCTCGTCCAGGAGCTGCCCGCGATCGAAGGGCTGGCCCGGGTGGACGTCGTCTGCCTGGACAAGACCGGCACGCTCACCGAGACCGCGATGGACGTCTCCGAGATCCGGGCACTCGACCCGGACGCGCCCGCCGAAGCGGTGCTCGGAGTGCTCGGCTCGGCGGACGAACGGCCCAACTCCAGCATGCAGGCCATCATCGACGCGTATCCCGCGCCGGACGGCTGGACCGTGTGTGACAGCTCCCCGTTCTCCTCGGCCCGCCGCTGGAGCGGCGCCACCCTCAAGCCGCCCGGGCCCGACGGCGAGACCGCGACATGGTTGCTCGGCGCCCCCGACGCGCTGTTGCCCGCGGGACACCCGGTGCTCGAGCAGGTCGACGAACGGGGCGCGCTCGGGCTGCGCGTGCTGCTGCTCGTGCGCAGCACGGGCACGCTCCGCGAGGCGCTGGACCGGCCGCTGACGGAGGCGGAGGGAGTCACGCCCGCCGCCCTGGTCATCATCGAGCAGCGCATCCGCAAGGAAGCCCCCGCCACCCTGCGGTACTTCGCGGACCAGGGCGTCGCCGCCAAGGTGATCTCCGGTGACAACGCCCTCTCGGTCGGCGCGGTGGCCCGCGGCCTGGACTTCCCTGGCGCCGAACACCCCGTCGACGCCCGCACGCTGCCCGAGGACCCGGAGGAGCTGGCGGACATCGCCGAGCGCAACTCCGTCTTCGGACGCGTCGGACCGCAGCAGAAGCGGGCGCTCGTCCAGGCGCTCCAGTCCCGCGGCCACACCGTGGCGATGACCGGCGACGGCGTCAACGACGTGCTGGCGCTCAAGGACTCCGACATCGGGGTCGCCATGGGCGACGGCAGCCCGGCGACCCGCTCCGTCGCCCAACTCGTGCTGCTGGACAACAACTTCTCCGTGCTGCCCTCGGTGGTCGCGGAGGGCCGCCGGGTCATCGGCAACATCGAGCGGGTCGCGAACCTCTTCCTCACCAAGACCGTCTATTCGGTGCTGCTCGCCATCCTGGTCGTGGTGGCCCAGGTGCCCTACCCCTTCCTGCCCCGGCATCTCACCCTGATCGGCTCGCTCAGCATCGGCATCCCCGCGTTCTTCCTGGCGCTCGCGCCCAACGCCGAACGGGCCAGGACCGGTTTTGTGAAACGGGTGCTGCGCTTCGCCCTGCCGGGCGGACTGCTGGCGGCGGCGGCCACCTTCGGCTCGTATCTGTCCGCCCGCGGCACCTACGACGGCAACCTCGAAGCGGAGACCTCGGCCGCCACGCTGACGCTGTTCCTCGTGGCGCTGTGGGCGCTGGCGATCATCGCCCGCCCCTACACCTGGTGGCGGATCGGTCTCGTGCTCACCATGGCGGCGTCCTTCGGCGTCGTGCTGGTGGTGCCGTTCCTCCAGGAGTTCTTCCAGCTCGAGCTCGTCGGGGTGCGCGCCCCGTGGGTGGCCGTGGGCTTCGCCGCGGTGGCCGGGCTGCTGCTGGAGGCCGCCTGGGCGGTGCTGCGCCGGCGTACGGCGGCCGGTGACAAGGCGGATGACGACATGCGCGCGCGTTCGGAGCAGTGAACCCGGCGGCGCCCGGCGGTGGCGGCAGCCGCCGGGCCGCCCCGTCGGCCCGGGTACGGGCCTGGGCGCGGGCCGTGGTGACGCGCGGCAGCCGCCGGGAGTGGGCCGCGGACGCCGCGCTGTGGCTCGCCCTGTGTGTCCCCGTGGTGGTCGCCTACATCGCGGGGCCGCCCCGGGAGGGCCCGCCGCCGCTGTCGCCGTACCTGGGTGTTCCGCTGCTCGCCCTCGCGGTGCTGGTGAGCCGGGCGATGCCGCTGCTCTCGCTGTATGTCGCGGTGGCGCTGGCACTCACCTCGACCCCGGAGCTGTTCAGCGGATCGGCGAGTCCGGCGCTGCTCGCCACGGGCTATCTGGTGGGCCGCAGGATGCGGCAGGCGCAGCCGGCGTTCCTCTCGTTCGTGCTGATCGCCGCCTTCGGGCTGCTCGCCATGTGGCGGGAGGGGGAGCAGCTGTGGACCTGGTTCACGCTGGTCCTCACCCTCGTCTTCAACGTCGCGCTGCCCTGGCTGGTGGGCCGCTACGCACGGCAGCGCGCCGAACTGGTCGCGGCGGGCTGGGAGCTGGCCGAGCGGATGGAGCGCGAGCAGCGGCTCACCGCCGACCGCGTCCGGCTGCGGGAACGCTCGCGCATCGCCGGCGACATGCACGACTCGCTGGGCCACGAGCTGTCCCTGCTGGCGCTGCGCGCGGGCGCCCTGGAGGTTGCCCCCGACCTGGACGCGCACCACCGCACGGCCGCCGAGGAGTTGCGGGCGGCGGCCGTCACGGCGACGGAGACGCTGCACGACATCATCGGCGTGCTGCGGGAGGGGGACGGCGCGGCCGGCGGAGGGCAGCCGAACGACCGGCTGACAGGCGTGGACATCGCCGACCTCGTCGACCGGGCCGCCGCCTCCGGCCTCCGGGTGAGCCTGAGCCGCGAGGGCGAACCGGTCGAGCTGCCCCCGATGGTGGACCGTGCCCTGTACCGCGTCGTCCAGGAGTCCCTGACGAACGCCGCCAAGCACGCGCCGGGAAGCGCCGTCGCCGTATGGCTGCGGCAGACGCCGGAGGCCACCGATGTCTCCGTCGTCAACGAACTGCCCGTCGGTGACCCGCTGCCCGGGCGGACGTCGGGCGGCATCGGCCTGATAGGGCTCCGCGAACGGGTTCGGCTGGCGGGCGGCCTCATGTACAACGGCCCGGCCATGGCGCCCGACAGCCGGTTCGCCGGCGGTTACGAGGTGCGGGCCCGGCTTCCGCACGCGCCGGGTGACGGTACGGCTCTCCACGACGCCGAGGACGGCCACGACTCCGGGCACGGCCACGACGCCGAGCACGGCCACGACGCCGAGCACGGCCACGAGGGCGGACTCGGCAACGGGCTCGGACTCGGCAACGACGCCGGGCAAGTCCTGGACGACGCCGCACCCGTGCCGTCCGAGTCCGCGCTCCGCCGGGAGCTGGCGCAGCGCCGGGCACGGCGCCGGCTGTGGCAGGTGTTCGTGGTGCCGCTGGCGCTGACCGCCGGACTGGCCGTCGTCATGGGGGTGTTCTCGCTCTTCCAGTCGTCGGAGTCGGTGCTGCCGCTCGAGGGCTACGACCGGCTCCGCGTCGGACAGAGCGAGCGGGAGGTGTCGGACCGGTTGCCGGCGATGCAGACCGACGAGCAGCCGAGCGAGGACACCACTCCCGCCCTGCCGGGTTCCCGCTGCCGTTACTACCGGATCGACGACGACCCGGATCCGGCGTACATCTACCGGCTGTGCTTCGCGCGGGGCGAGCTGGTTTCCAAGGACACCGTGCGGACGGATTCCTGAAACGGGACCCCGTAACGGGCCCTCCCCTGTCCCTTATCCACATCTGACGCTGCCGACGAAGGCTTAGGTTGTGTTCCGTGAGGCGTCCGTTTCACTAAAAAAAACTAAAAGCAAATTTTGTCAGGCAGAAGACGGCATCCGAGTTAGGGGTCCGTTTCGTGGGCTCGGAGTTGTGTAAAAGAGCCAGCCCTTGCCCTCATCCGCGTCGGACAGTTCCCCGGCCCGTACGGACACCCGGCGGTCGCCGCCGCCGTGCCGGAACGCGCCGTCGCGTACGTCGAAGTGCCAGTCGGGCCCGTACTTCGCCTCGTACGCCTCCGCGAGCGGCCGCAGCACCGCCTCGTCGGTGACCGGCTCGGCGCGGCCCTCGACGACGAGGTCGAGACCGCGGTCGAAGCGGTTGCAGCCGGTGGTCAGGACGCACTGCGGGTTCTGTGCGAGGTTGCGGGCCTTGCGCTCGTCCGGGCCGGTGCAGAAGTGGAGCGCGCCGTCGCGCCATACGGCGAGCAGCGTGGTGACGTGGGGCCGGCCGTCGGGCCGTACGGTCGAGAGCCAGTACGTCTCCGCCTCCGCCAGTTCCCGGCGCGCCCGCGTCCAGGGGACGGGTTCGGCCCCGTCGCTGCTGAAGCGGGGGTCGAGTGCGGTGCTCGGTTCCGTGGTGCTCATCGCGTTCCTCCGTGTCGTCCCTGTGCGTGACCCCGGCGGGGGTCCCCGGAGGTGAGACGGCCGAGCGCCCGGGAACTCATCGGTCCGCCGCCGTACGGGCGACGGCGTGCGATCCGGGGCACGGCCAGGAGGGCGTACGACCAGGCGGCCGCGCCCGCTCGTACGGGCACGGCCGCCGGTCTACTCGCGTAGCGCCGAGCAGAGGTTCTACGGCGCCGACCAGATGTCGGCCGCCCACTCGGGGTGGTCGACGAAGGGGTTGCGGTTGTGCTGGAACTGGTCGTAGATGACCTCGTTCCGGTTCTTCTCGAAGTCGTCCGGCGGGTCCGCCTCGTGCCACTGCATGAGCACCGAGGAGCGGCCCATGAACGGTTCGGAGCCGTTGTCGACCTCGTCGTTGAGCTCGAGGTCGGGGTGGCTCTCGCCGTCGTAGCGGACGGCCATGTAGAAGATCATCCGGGCAACGTCGCCCTTGACCTCGTCGCGCGGCTCGTACGAGTCGTCGTCGGTGAAGTTGCCCGGCGCGCCGTCGACTTCCTCGCCGCCCGCGTCGAAGTCCTTGTTGCCGCGGATGCTGTTGACCGTCACGTCCGTCGGGCGCAGGTGGTGGATGTCGGTGCCCGGGCCGGGCGAGGTGCCGAAGTCGCCGTGTGACTTGGCCCAGACGTGCTCGCGGTTCCAGTCGCCCTGGTCGCCGCCGTTGGCGTCGCCGCTGCGGGACTCGCCGCTGTAGAGGAGGACGACGTTGCCGGCGTTGGCCGGGTCCTTGTCGGTGGCCTTGAGCGCTTCCCAGACGTCGTCGTACGAGAGCGTGGTCTGCTCGCTGATGATGCCGTTCAGCGCGTCCTTGAGCTCCTGGCCGGTCTTGCCCAGCGCGTCCTGGTAGTACGTGTCGTCGTAGGCGCCTACGCCCTGCTGCGCGGGCTGCGAGGCCGCCGCGGGCTTGTCGGTGGCCGGGGTGGCGGTGGCCGCCGGTATCTGGGTCGCCATGCCGGCGATCGCGGCGCCCGCGGCCAGAACGGCCAGCGACTTGCGGCGGGTTGGTCGTGGCAGATGCATGTGGGGGGTCCTCTCGGTGACCGATGGTTGGCACAGGCATCCTGCCCCGTCATGCTCACCTCAACAATGAATTTCGAAGATCCATCCGGTGTCGGTCCGGCGGCGCACCATCCCAAATCGGGCACATCCGCCCGCCGTTGACCACCGCCCGCCACTCTCCCCCGCGGGTCACCGCGGACTACTCACCCCGGGCCACGACCCGTTGGGCCGCGCACGCGTGCGCGCAGGAACCGTGAAAGGCGACCGGTCACTGGTCTAGACATCACATCGGAGCGTGACTACGTTACGCGCAGGTCTAGACCAAGCTTGACGCAGCGCTGCCTGCCCCCAGTCCCCACACCCAGGAGCTGATCATGCGACAAGGACCCGGCACGGCCGTCACCGGCCTCGACAGCGATCAGAGCAAGGCGTTCACACTCGGGCTGTTCCGCATCGTCGTCGGCCTGCTCTTCGCCTGCCACGGCGCGGCGACCCTCTTCGACGTACTCGGCGGCCCGCACGGCGGCGTGCCGGGCTTCGCGGAGTGGCCGGGCTGGTGGGCGGCCGCCATCCAGCTGGCCGGCGGCACGCTCGTACTGGTCGGGCTCGGCACCCGGCCCGCGGCGGTCGTCTCGTCCGGCTCGATGGCGTACGCGTACTTCGTCGAGCACCAGTCGGAAGCACTCTTCCCGATCGAGAACGGCGGCGAGCCCGCCGCGATGTTCTGCTGGGGCTTCCTGCTCATCGCCGCGCTCGGGCCGGGCAGCCTCGCGCTGGACTCACTCCTCGGCCGGTCCCGCTCCTCCCGCTCCCCCGTACGGGACGAAGACCCGTCCGCGCCCGGCACCGACAGCGAGTCGTACACCCGTTCTGCAGCGGGAGGATGACAAATCACTCAATTGCCGCTTTATTCATACGACACCTTCTGTGATGGTGGAACAGCTCATGGTGACCGTCCCCTACATCAGGAGTGATCCATGGTGTTGTCCATCTCCGGTGTCGTACTGCTCGGCGTGATCGTCTTCCTGTTCTTCCGCAAGGACGGGATGAAGATGTCGCACGCGGTGGTCTGCTCACTGTTCGGATTCTTCCTGGCGGGCACGGCCATCGCGCCGAGCATCAAGCAGGGCAGCGCCAGCCTCGCCGGCCTGCTCGGCGGCATCCAGCTCTGATCCCCGGCACGGGGAACGCACCGAGGAGGCACGCGTGGGTCTGCGGCCGCTGCCCGGGCTGCTGCGACGCGGCGGGGACAACCCGCGGCCCGCGCCGCGCCGGAGCCGGGACCTGGTGCGTACGGGCGCGGCCGGCGCCGTGGACGTGCTGCACCCGCTCATCACCATCGCCCGCGGTCTCGGGCGGCTCGCCGCCGCCGCCCGGGGCTGGTGGGTCCGTACCCCCAAGGAACGGCGGGGCCCCGCGCTCGGCCTCGTGGCGGCCTGCCTGCTCGCCGTCGGGCTGATGCCGTACGGGCCGGCCGCCGCTGCCGCCGCGCTGGCCCTGGCCGCGGCCTGGCAGGGCCGGGACCGGGACCGCGGCCGTGGCCGTACGCCCGCCGAGACCGGCCCCGGCGAGGAGGAGACCGCGCGGCTGCAGGCGCTCTACGAGGCGCTGGTGCCGTACTTCGCGGTCCCCGAGGACCCGCATCCGGAACCGCTGTACGCGCACGACGGGGGCTGGCGGCGGTCGTTCGAGGAGTTCGAGTTCAACGACGCGGGCCGGATCGTACGGCTGACGCTCCGCTACCCGGCGCACTTCCGGGACGGTGAGGCCGACGAGCGGCTGCGCGTCGAGCAGCTGCTGTCCGCTAAGGCGGGGCGCGGCCGCGAGTACGGCTTCGACTGGGACGAGGAGCGGAACCGCCTGTCGGTGTCCGTCCTGGCGCCGCTGCCCACCGACATCTGCGCGCAGCCGTTCGTCACCGCGCCCGGCGAGACGGTCCTCGGCTTCACCGACGCGGACGCCGTGCCGCGCACCCTGCCAGTTGTGAACGTGGCGGACGTGACCGACAGGACGGACGGGACGGACGCGGCGGACGAGCACGGCACGCGGGACGTGCCGCCGGTGGTGTGGCGTACGGGCGCCCGGTCCACCGAGCCGCACCTGCTCGCGCTGGGCAACCCGGGCTCGGGCGTCAGCACGCTGCTGCGGTCGCTGGCGCTGCAGGCGCTGCGGCACGGGGACGTGCTGGTGGTGGACGGCGGCGGCGCGGGCGAGTTCGCGTGCCTGGCCGGGCGCGGGGCCGTACTGGCCGTGGAGTCGACGCTGGTCGGCTCACTGGCGGCGCTGGAGTGGGCCGTCCACGAGACGGAGCGCAGGCTGCTGGCCGCGAGCCGGTGCCGGCAGGCCGGGGAACCGGTGCCCGCGGACGTACGGCGGCCGCTGTGGCTCGTCGTCGAACGGCCCGCCGTGCTGAGCCACCTGGCCGGCACGGAGGGGCGGCGGGACCCGCAGGAGCTGCTGGAGGTGCCGCTGCGGCACGGCCGCGCGGCGAACGTGACGGTCGTGGTGGCCGAGCAGTTCGAGGGTGCCGAGGGACTGACGCAGGCGGTCCGCGCGTACACGAGGGCGCGTGTGGTGCTGGGGGCGGTGACGCGGGACCAGGTGCGTGCCGTCCTGGGCGAGCCGCCCCGTACGACACCGGCGCCCGACCCGCCGCCCGGCCGCGGGTTCGCGCGGCTCGGCGGCGGCCCGGTGCTGCGGCTGCAGGTGCCCGCGACGCCGGACCCGCACGACGACGCCACGAGCGAGGGGCAGCGGCGGGCGGTGCTGGCGCTGCTGCCGGAACGGCAGGGCGCGGACGGGCCCCGTACGGCGCCTCCGGCGCAAGCACCGGCGCCCGCAGCCGCGCCCGCCCCGGCGCCCGCGCGGGCGCAGGCGGGCGGCCCCGCTCAGGCGACGTAGCTGCGGGGCGTCTCCGTGCCTGCGGTGCCGCCGGTGCGGACGAGTTCGGCCGCGCCCGCCAGCCGCTTGACCGCCTCCGTCGCGAGCACGCCGGGCAGCGTGAACGGCAGCCGTACGTACGCCTCGAACGCGCCGTCGACGCCGAACCTCGTGCCGGCGGGCACCCGTACGCCCAGCTGCTCCCCCGCCTCCGCGATGCGCGAGCCGGACAGCCCGCCGGTGCGGGTCCACAGGGTCAGCCCGCCGCGCGGAACGGTGAACTCCCAGTCGGGCAAGTGCCGTCGGAGCGCGTCGACGAGCGCGTCGCGGTTCTCGCGGGCCTGGCGGCGGCGTGCGGCGACGGCGTCCTCCCAGCTGCCGTCCGACAGCAGCCCGACGACGGCGAGCTGTTCCAGTACAGGGCTGCCGAGGTCGGCGTAGGCGCGGGCGGCGACCAGGCTGCGGATGACCTCGGGCGAGGCACGTACCCAGCCGATGCGCATCCCGGACCAGATCACCTTGCTGACCGAGCCGACGGTGATCACGGTGGAGCCGCCGGTGTCGAACGCGGCCATCGGGCGCGGCAGTTCGAGGCCCGGTTCCAGCGGCAGGTCGGCCATCGTCTCGTCGGCGACGAGGAGGGTGCCGGCGGAGCGGGCGGCGGTGACCAGGTCGCGGCGCTGCTCCTCGTCGGCGAGGGCGCCGGTGGGGTTGTGGAAATCCGCGACGACGTAGCCCATCCGCGGCGAGGAGTCGCGCAGGACCTGCCGCCACGCGGGCAGGTCCCAGCCGGCCAGCTCCCCGGCCATGGCGACCGGGACGAGCCGGACGCCCGTACGGCGCAGGAGCTGCAGGATGTTCGCGTACGACGGGTGCTCGACGGCGACGCGTTCGCCGCGCGGCGTGAAGAGGTGGGCGAGTGCGGCCACGGCGCCCATCGCACCGGTCGTGATCATGATCTGTTCCGGCATGGTGGGCACGCCGCGCGCGGTGTAGCGGTCGGCGATGGCCGCGCGCAGCGCGGGCAGGCCGGCCGGATAGTCGCCGTGGGTGCGGATGTACGGGGGCAGTTCGGTCAGCGCCCGTTCGAAGGCGCGGCTCAGATACGGCTCGGGCGCGGACAGCGCGGCGCAGCCTAGGTCGAGGACACTCTCCGCGGCCTCGGGCGGCAGCGGCTCCAGGCCGCCGGTGGGCAGCGGGTTGCCGTCCGGCATGGCGGTCCAGCTGCCGGCGCCGCGGCGGGAGGCGAGGTAGCCCTCGGATCGGAGCTCCTCGAAGGCGGCGGCGACGGTCGTACGGGAGAGGGCGAGCGCGGCGGCGAGCTCCCGTTCGGCGGGCAGCCGGGCGGCGACAGGCACGCGGCCCTCGAGGACGAGCGTGCGGATGCCGTCGGCGAGCGAGCGGTAGGCGGGCGTACGGCGGCCGTTCGCCGCGCCCGCGCCCGCGCCGTCGGACGCCCTTCCGGGCGCGCCGGCGCGCTGGGGGCCGCCGAGCAGCCGGGCGAGCTGTGCGGCACCCACCGCCGATGTCCACTGAGCCACGATGTCAGTCCACCTTCCCCGCATTGGCCATGGAACTGGTCTTCTCGTCACCACCAGACTGTCACGCGCCAGGCCACATTCACCAGGAGGGGGCATTTCTGTGTCCAGTGTCAGGGGGCGGTCCGGTTCCCGGCTCACGCGCCGGCTCGTGCAGCTGTACGTGGGTCTCGTGCTGTACGGGGCGAGCGCGGGCCTCATGGTCCGGGCCGAGCTCGGACTGGACCCGTGGGACGTGCTCCACCAGGGCGTCGCGGAACGTACGGGGCTGTCCATCGGCACGGTCGCGATCATCGTCGGGGCCGCGGTGCTGCTGCTGTGGGTGCCGATGCGGCAGCGCCCGGGGCTGGGGACGGTCTCGAACGTGTTCCTCGTCGGCCTGTCCATGGACGGCGCGCTGTGGCTGGTGCCGGAGCCGCGGGCGATGGCGGTCCGCGTGCCGCTGCTGGTCTTCGCAGTGGTGCTGAACGGCGTGGCCACCGGCCTGTACATCTCGGGCCGCTTCGGGGCGGGCCCGCGCGACGGGCTGATGACCGGGCTGCACAAGCTCACCGGCCGCTCGATCCGGCTGGTGCGCACGTGCATCGAGATCGCGGTGCTGGCCACCGGGTTCGTCCTCGGCGGTTCGGCCGGCGCGGGCACGGTGCTGTACGCGCTGGCGATCGGCCCGCTGTCGCAGTTCTTCCTGCGGATCTTCGCCATACCGGGACCGGACGGGGAACCACCCGTGACCGCCTCCTCCGTGGTCGCGCGGGGCGGTGGCCAAGAGGGCGCGGAGCCCGCGGAACGGGAGCCGGAACGGCGGGCGGCAGGGGGTGCGGAGGAGCGCGCGGCGGGTACGTAACGGGTGGGGCGGGCGGTCCGCGGCGGGGCCGGATTTCGAACCTCGCCCCGCGGGGCGGTAGTGTACGCCTCCGGCCCGCCGGATGAACCGCTTACGCAACGCCAAACAGACGCGAACGCTGGGTGACATCTCCTGTCAGATGTGACAAACCGGGCACCGGTGGGTAACAAGAAGGGGCGGCACGACGGGCGACGCATGTCCCACTACGGGAATCTTCACCGCCGACCGGACGTTGACCGGATGACGACGACAGCGACACCTGTCCTGTGGGCGACAAGCCCGGGAGGCACGATTCATGAGTGAGCGAGCTCTTCGCGGCACGCGACTCGTGGTGACCAGCTACGAGACCGACCGCGGTATCGACCTGGCACCACGCCAGGCCGTGGAGTACGCATGCCAGAACGGCCATCGATTTGAGATGCCGTTCTCGGTTGAGGCCGAAATTCCGCCGGAGTGGGAGTGCAAGGTGTGCGGCGCACAGGCCCTCCTGGTGGACGGCGAGGGTCCTGAAGAGAAGAAGGGCAAGCCCGCGCGTACGCATTGGGACATGCTCATGGAGCGGCGCACCCGCGAGGAGCTGGAGGAGGTGCTGGCCGAACGGCTGGCTGTCCTCCGTTCCGGCACCATGAACATCGCCGTGCATCCGCGAGACAGCAAACGCAAGTCAGCCTAGTTCCGCGGGCCTCGGCAAGCAGAGCGAGACAGCACGACACGAAGGAGCCCGGGACCGCCGCAGGGCGGCCCCGGGCCCTTTCGTGTGCCCGGATGCGGTTCGCGCTGCGCGCGGGCGGTCGCACGCAGCAGCGGTCCGTCGGTCCGTGTACGCGTGTACGGGTGCGGGTCTGCCCGTACGGGGAACGGGATCAGTCGCGGGGCGGTGCGCCGCCCGCGTCGTCGTCCCGGATGACCTCGCCCTGGACGACCTTTCCGTCCGGCCGGTGCATCCGCACCTGCTCCTCCGCGCTGCGCGCCTGCCGCAGCGCCTCCCCGATCTCCCCGCGGGACAGCGCCCGCTCCGTGCCGCGCCGCAGCAGCGCGGCCGTCGGCGGGAACAGGCACAGCAGCCCGGCCGCGTCCGAGACGAGGCCCGGCACCATCAGCAGCAGGCCGCCGAGCATCGCGAGCGCGTTGCCGCCGGTGCGCCCCTCCGGGGCGGGCGGCGGCGCGGTGGCCCCGGGCTGCGCGGCCTGCATCGTCTCCTGGAGCTGCCGCCAGGCGCGGCGTCCGGCGCGCTTGATGACGTAGGAACCGAGGACGAAGCCCGCGACCAGCAGCGCCAGCACGGTGAGCCCGCCGGCGGCGCCGGCCACCAGCGTGAGCAGCCAGATCTCCAGCACGACCCACGCGGCGACGCCGAGCGCGGCGAGGCTACGGGCGCGGGAGCGGCGGGCGGGACGGCGTGCGCCGTCCCCGGTGCGGGCCTGCTGGTCGCCCTCGGGCCGGGGCTCGTACGGGAACGGAGTGCCGTTGGTCATGTCTCAAGTGTGCCTGTGTCCGAGGAGTTTCTTCACACGGCGGCTCACGCCCCAGGCGGTGACCCGCCACAGCGCCTCCGCGAAGATGTCGCGGCTCATCTTGGAGTCGCCGCGCTCCCGTTCCACGAACGTGATCGGGACCTCCACGACGTGGTATCCGGCGCGGTACGCGCGGTGCGCGAGGTCGACCTGGAAGCAGTAGCCCTGGGAGGCGACGGCGTCCATGCCCAGCCCTTCGAGGGTCTCCTTGCGGAAGGCGCGGTAGCCGCCGGTGAGGTCGCGGATGGGCACGTCCAGGAGGAGCCGGGAGTACGTGCTGCCGCCGCGCGAGATGAACTCGCGGTGCTTCGGCCAGTTCACGATCCGGCCGCCCGGGACCCAGCGGGAGCCCAGGGCGAGGTCGGCGCCCTTGAGCGCGGTGAGCAGCCGGGGCAGCTCCTCGGGCTGGTGCGAGCCGTCGGCGTCCATCTCGACCAGCACGCCGTAGCCGTGCTCGATGCCCCACTTGAACCCGGCGAGGTAGGCGACGCCCAGCCCTTCCTTGCCGCGCCGGTGGAGCACCTGGATGTGCTCGTCGTCGGCGGCGAGCTCGTCGGCGATCTTGCCGGTGCCGTCCGGGCTGTTGTCGTCCGCGATCAGCACGTGGGCCTCGGGGACCGCGGAGCGCACCCGTCCCACGACCGACTGGATGTTGTCGGCCTCGTTGTACGTCGGGATGATCACGAGGACCGTGCCGAGCGGCTCGTACCGCCGCTGCTGTCCGCTGTGACTCACTGCTGCTGCCCCTCTGCCTGGACGTCTTCCCGGCCCTCTGCTCCGCCTGCCCCGCGTGCCCGGCGACCGAGTACCCAGGCCGCGGCCCAGGCCAGGACGCCCGCGAGGGCGAGTGTCCACTCCGGCCCGGCACCGACGCGGTCGGCGAGCGTGGTGCCGTCGCGCAGGGGCAGCCTAGCTGTGAGCACATCCTGGGTGAATTCGTCGGTGCGCTGCACCACCGTGCCGTCCGGGGCGACCACGGCGCTGATGCCGCTGGTGGCCGCGGTGACGACGGCGCGGCCGTGCTCGACGGCCCGCAGCTTGGACATCACCAGCTGCTGCTCGGGCTGTCCGGTGCGGCCGTACGTGGCGTTGTTGGTCTGGATGACGAGGGCGCGGGCACCGTCGTTGACGGTGTCGCGGACGATCTCGTCGTACGCCACCTCGAAGCAGATGACGTCGCCGAGGCGGGCGGGCCCGACCTGCAGGACGCCGGTGTGGTCGCCGGGGTAGAAGTCGCGGGGGACGCGCTGCAGCCGCGAGATGACCTTGCTGAGCTGGTCCCGGAAGGGCACGTACTCGCCGAACGGCACGGGGTGCTGCTTGGTGTACGAGGCGCCTGGGCCCTTCCGCGGGTCCCAGACGATGCCCTGGTTCTCGACGTAGCCCTCCTTGGTGGGGTGGTCGACCAGGGCGCCCACCAGGATCGGGACGCCGACGGCACGGGCCGCCTCGTCGATGCGGGCGCGGGCCTGCGCGTGCTGGTACGGGTCCAGGTCGGACGCGTTCTCGGGCCAGATGACGAGGTCGGGGCGCTTCGTCTCGCCGGACTTGATGCGCTCCGCGAGCTTGAGGGTGGCCTCGACGTGGTTGTCGAGGATCATCATGGGGCGGCCGAGGAAGTCCATGCCGGCCTGCTGCACGTTGCCCTGGACGACGGCGATGTCGGCGGTGTCGGCGGCCTTGGTGTGCACGGGCACCGCGTATCCGCTGACCGTGACGGCGGCGGCGAGCGCGAGGCTGCCCAGGACGGGCAGCCCGCCCGTACGGGCCAGGCCGGCCGCCGTACGCGACGTGCGCGGCGTGTGCCGCAGCCGCCAGGCGGCGAGGGCGGCGGCGCCGAGCAGGGCGCCGGCCAGCGCGACGGCGAAGGTGACGAGGGGCGCGCCGCCGAGCGCCGCGAGCGGTGTGAACGGGGAGCCGGCGTTCGCGAACGCCAGCCGCCCCCACGGGAATCCGCCGAACGGCACCCGGTCGCGGGCCCATTCCTCGGCCACCCACAGGCAGGCGGCCCACAGCGGCCACGCGGGCAGGCGTGAGGTGACGGCGAGGCCGGCTCCGAGCACGCAGACGAACAGGGCCTGGATGACGGAGAGTCCGAAGGTCGCGTCCCAGCCGACGACGTGCAGCCACTTCAACAGGAAGCAGAAGAAGGGCAGTCCGAACGCGAATCCGGTCCAGGCGCCCTGCCGGGCCGTACGCCCGCGGGTGAGCAGGCTCAGCGCGGCAACGGCAGCGAGCGACAGAGGCCAGGCGCCCAGCGGCGGGAAGGCGAGGCCGAGCGCGATGCCGGCGACGGCGGCGAGCGCCGTACGGGCCGCCTCGCGGCGCAGGAGCGCGCCCAGGCGCCGGGTGCGGGACGGGCGCGCGGCCCCGCCGGAGGGGCGGGCCCGGCCGCCGGCGGGCGGCTCCGTGCCGCCGCCCGCGGCGCCGGCGGCCGCGCCCTCCGGCGAGCGCCGTACGCGCTCTCCGCCGGACGGTGCCGCCGCGTCTCCGGCGCCGGGACCGGCCGCGGAGACGGACGCCTCGCCGGGCTCGGGCGCGGTGTCCGCGGCGGCGGGCACGCCCGTACGGTCCGCCCGGGCGGGCCGCCCGGGGGTGGTGGCGTCGGTGGTGTCGGGGCCCGATGGCACGGTCGCGGCCTTCCTGCAGGTCGTGCGGTGGTGAGGTGACCGTACATCGAGAAGTGCCGGTGGCGGACCGGGGGTGCGTGTGAGCAGCACCGGGGATACGCGGCGGATACGCCGTGCGGCGTCCGGCGCGCCGCGTGCGCGGGGGTGCGGATCGGGGCCCGGCACCCTTCGGGCCGACCTGGGACCCGCTGGCTGCGGGTCGACCGAGAGCCGTTGTCTACTGAGCGTCCGGGCCCCACCCGGGTCGCACCCGCCGACCAGATGAAACCTTCCGCCCCCGTGACGCGGGCGCTGGACCTGGCTCCCAGTGGTGGTGTGCCGGTGCGACGCACCACCCCATGGCCCAGCGGCGTTCGACGACTGCGCGGAGATCCCCCGGTCGGACATCCTGTGGTGGACTCCGCCGAACCTACCCGGCCGACGGCGTCGCCTGTCAACAGTCGTTCCACCTGGAGTGTTTCGGCAAATCAGCAGGTCAGTGGCGAGGGGGTGCGGGCGGGGCGGCGGGCAGAGGGGACATCGTTCGGCGGTATCAACTCCCGTACGTCACTCGATCGGCCGCGCGTGGACCGTACGCCCGGACACCACCGTCCGCAGGCAGACGGGGAGTTGACCGCCGGGCGTCAGGTCGGGCAGCCCCGGGGTGCCGGAGCGCGGGTCGGTGGACCAGTTCGCGACTCTCGAGTCCGGTGCCTGCACGACGAGTTCGCCCGTACGCCAGACCGCGTAGTCGGCGGGAGCGCCGGGTACGAGGACGCCCGCGTCGTCGCGTCCGACGGCGCGCCAGCCGCCGCGCGTGTGCGCGGTGAACGCGGCGCGCACGGAGATCCGGTGCTCGGGCGTGCGGTGGAACGCGGCGGCGCGTACGGCCTCCCAGGGGCCCAGCGGTGTCACCGGGCTGTCCGAGCCGAGGGCGAGCGGCACGCCGGCGCGGAGCAGCGCGGCGTACGGGTTGAGGGTGCGGGCGCGTTCGCGGCCGAGGCGTTCGGCGTACATGCCGTCGTCGCCGCCCCAGGCGGCGTCGAAGCCGGGCTGTACGGAGGCGGTGAGGGCGAGTTCGGCGAACGCGGCGACGGCGCGGTCGTCGAGCATCTCGGCGTGCTCGATGCGGTGCCGTGCGGCGCGTACGCGGGCGAGGCCGGCGCGTTCGGCGGCGGCGCGTACGCCTTCGGTCACGGCGGTGAGCGCGGCGTCGCCGATGGCGTGGAAGCCGGCCTGGAGTCCGGCCTCGGTGCAGGCGGTGACGTGGGCGGCGACGGCGCCGGCGTCGAGCAGTGCGCTGCCGGTGTGCGGGGCGTCGGCGTACGGCTGCTGCAGGTGCGCGGTGTGCGAGCCGAGGGAGCCGTCGGCGAAGAGGTCGCCTGCGGCGCCGACGGCGCCGAGTTCGCGGACGCGCGCGGCGTCCTTCGCGGATGTGACGGCTTCGGCCCAGTAGCCGGTGACGCGCGGCAGCGGCTCCTCGGCGGCGAGCCGCAGCAGTCCTTCGAAGTCGTCCTCGCCGGAGATCTCGGGGCCCGCGCACTCGTGTACGGAGCCGATGCCGGCCGACGCGGCGTGCCGCAACGCCGCCCGCTGGGCCTCGGTGCGCTGGCGCGCGGTGAGGGAGGCGTGGGCGGCGGCGCGGGCGGCGTGGTGGGCATCGCCGGTCAGCGGCGCGTCCGGGGCGTACCCGGGCAGGCCGGTGATGCCCGGTACGAGGTCCAGCAAGGCGGTGCTGACGAGCGCGGAGTGCACGTCGACGCGGGTGAGGTAGAGCGGCCGGCGGCCGGTGGCCTCGTCCAGTTCGGCGCGGGAGAGGGGGCGCCGTTCGGTCCAGGCGGAGTCGTCCCAGCCGGTGCCGAGCAGCACGCGGTCGTCGGGCCGTGCCGCGGCGTGCGCGCGGATACGGGCCAGGGCGTCGGCCGGGCCGCGGGCGCCGCCGAGGTCGAGTCCCGTACGGGCCAGACCAGTCGCCGTCGTGTGCACGTGCGCGTCCGTGAACGCCGGGGTGACCAGCGCGCCGTCGAGCCGTACGGTCTCGTCGACGCCGTCCGCGAAGGAGTCGGCGGCGCCTTCGGAGCCGACCCAGGCGACCCGGTCGCCCTCGACGACCATGGCCGTGGCGAAGGGGTCGGCGGGGCTGTACACCTCTCCCCCGCGCAGCAGGACGGTACGGGGGCGGTGGCCGGCGGCCGTTTCGGGTGCCGGTTCGGGTGCGGAGTCGTTCACGGCGGGCGCCTCGCGGGGTCGGTTCGGGGACATCCAGTCTCGCGTCCGCGCCGCGCGTGCCGTACGCGGGGGTCGGCGCCCGCAGGTGGGGTTCAGATGCGCGGCGGCCGGGCCTCGTACGGCGTGGAGAGCACCACCGTCGTACGGGTGGAGACGCCGGACAGCGAACGGATGCGCGCCAGCAGGTCCTCGAGTTCGAGCGGGGTGGCGACGCGCACCTTGAGGATGTAGTTCTCGTCGCCCGCCACGCTGTGGCACGCCTCGATCTCGGGGACTTCCGCGAGGCGTTCGGCGATGTCGTCGGGTGCGCTCGGGTCGAACGGCTTCACGGAGATGAACGCCGTGATCGGCAGTCCCACCGCTTCCGGATCGACGATCGCCGCATAGCCGCGGACGACACCGCGCTGTTCCAGGCGGCGCACGCGCTGGTGCACCGCCGAGGTGGACAGGCCGGTGGCCTTGCCCAGGTCGGTGTAGCTCATCCGCCCGTCCTTGACGAGCAATTCCACGATTTGTCGATCCAACTCCTCCACAGCAGGTCAACCTACTGTGCCGGGGGCGCTCCGGCACAGCGGGCGGTGGCGTACGGTCCGTACGGGGGGCGCGCGGTGTGAGCAAGGCCACACTGGTGCATCCGCGCCCGCCGGGCCGCCGAGATTATGCGCGTGGCACGGCGGGAAGTGCTTGGTGTGGCCGGGCCTGGCGGTCCGGCGGTTCATCTGAGGGGGAAGTGCATGCGGACAGCGAAGAGTCTCCGGGCCGGCCGTACGGAGGACGCGGCGGACAGCGCGGCGGGCGGTGCGGACACCGTCGAGACGTATGAGCCCTACGAGATCTTCCGGGTGGACTGCCCGGAGTGCGCACAGCCGATCGCCCTGCTCGCGGACGAGGAGTGGCTGCCGGAGCACGCGCTCTGCCCGACGCGCTGGGACCCGTTCGGTCTGACGGTGTGCCCGGGTACGGGGCGTGCCGTGGCGGACGCGCCGCCCGCGGACGGCGGGCGCGGCACGCACGAGGAGGACGCGGCGGCGCTGCTGACGCTGCCCGCCGGGCTGGACTGGCGGAAGCAGCCGTTCTCGCACGCCGGCGGCCCGGCCTCGCGGCCGGTGCGGCCCGTACGGCAGGCGGCGGGGGCGCGCGGCGCGTAAGGGCGTGCAAGGGCGCGTCCGTACGGTCCGTATCAGCGGCCTGTGCGCCCGTACGGCGGCCTCTGCGGGCCTGTGGGCCCGGCGGTGGCACCGTACGGCGGTCCGTGGGCGCCAGGCGCCTGACGGCCGCTCTCCGGCCCACCGCGCGGACAGCGTGCGGGAACCCGCGCCGGGACGCGCGGAGAGACGCGTGTCGGCCCGCCCGTGCCGGGCACCCGTGACCCGGTCACCGGGAAGGAGAGCGGGTGAGGCCGATGAGCAGGAAGCACGAGGACGTGGCACACGCGCTGCTCGAGCGGCACGGACGCACCTACGCGTCCGAGGCGGGCATCACGCTGCGGGACACGCCCCAGCCGCTGTACCAGGTGCTGGTGCTCTCGCACCTGTTGAGCGCGCGGATCAAGGCGGGCATCGCCGTGGCGTCTGCGCGCGCGCTGTTCGACGCGGGCATGCGCGACGCGCGCCGGATGGCCGAGGCCACCTGGCAGCAGCGCGTGGACGCGCTGGGCAAGGGCGGCTACCGGCGCTACGACGAGCGGACGTCCACCCAGCTCGGCGACGGCGCCGAGCTGCTCCGCGACCGGTACGGCGGCGATCTGCGGCGCGTACGGGAGGCCGGGAAGAGCGAAGTGCCCGGGCTGCTGCGGGAGTTCCCCGGGATCGGCCCGTCCGGGGTCGACATCTTCCTGCGCGAAGTGCAGGGCCTGTGGCCCGAGTTCGCGCCGTACTTCGGCGCCAAGGCGCAGGACGGCGCGGAGAAGCTGGGGCTGCCCCGCTCGGTCGACCGGCTCGCGCGGCTGGCGTCCGGGCCGGACCTGCCCCGGCTGGCGGCGGGGCTGGTCCGGGTCGCGCTGGACGACGAGGCCGGTGCGGAGGTACGGGAGTTGGCCGGGGCCGGCGCCGGGGCGCGCTGAGGCCGTACGCGCGCCCCTCGTACGGCTGTCCACGCTCCCGGGGCGGTCCCCTCCCGGAAGCGGTCAGTCGGATTCCGGGCCGAGCAGGTCGCGGGCGATGACCATGCGCTGGATCTGGTTGGTGCCCTCGACGATCTGCAGGCACTTGGCGTCCCGCATGAAGCGCTCGACGGGGAAGTCGGTGGTGTAGCCGTAGCCGCCGAGGAGCTGTACGGCGTCCGTGGTGATCCGCATCGCCGCGTCCGTGCAGAACAGCTTGGCCATCGCGGCCTGCCGCGAGAACGGCTTCCCCGCGTCGCGCCGCCGCGCCGCCGCGAGGTAGAGCGCGCGGCCGGTCTCGATCTGGGTGGCCATGTCCGCGACCATGAAGCGCAGGCCCTGGAAGTCGGCCAGCGGGCGGCCGAACTGCTTGCGCTCGGCGAGGTACGTGAGCGCCTCGTCGAGGGCAGCCTGCGCGAGGCCGACAGCGCAGGCGGCGATGCCCAGGCGGCCCGACTCGAGGGCGGACAGGGCGATGGCGAAGCCCTGGCCCTCGTCACCGATGCGGCGGTCCGCGGGCACCCGTACGCCGTCGAAGTGCACCTGGGCGGTGGGTGATCCGCGCAGGCCCATCTTGCGTTCGGGCTCGGCGGAGGTCAGCGCGGGGGCGTCGCCGGGCACCAGGAACGCGCTGATGCCGCGCGCGCCCGGGGCGCCGGTGCGGGCGAGGACAGTGTAGAAGTCGGCGAGGCCGCCGTGGGTGATCCACGCCTTGCTGCCCTCGATGACCCAGTCGTCGCCGTCGCGGGTGGCGCGGGTGCGCAGCGAGGCGGCGTCGGAACCGGACGAGGGCTCGGAGAGGCAGTACGCGCCGAGGAGGCCCCCGCCGAGCATCGCGGGCAGGTGCTCGGCGCGCTGCTCCTTGCTGCCGAACTCGGCGAGGGCGTGGCAGGCGAGCGTGTGCACGCTGGTACCGAGGCCGACGGTGAGCCGGGCGGCGGCGAGCTCCTCGACGACCTGGAGGTAGACCTCGTACGGCTGGTCGCCGCCGCCGTACGCGGACTCGTAGGGCAGGCTCAGCAGCCCGGACTCGGAGAGCAGCCGGAAGATCTCCCGGGGGAACCGCCCCGTCTCCTCCTCCTCGCCCGCGGTTGGCCTGATCTCGCGCTGGACCAGCTCGCGTACGAGGGCCAGCAGGTCCCGTGCTTCCTCGGTGGGCAGTTCGCGTTCCACCGGCTGGGGTCCGAACTCAGGCATCGCGGCGCTCTCCTCCTGTCGGGGGCTGCGGCGGCGTCGCCGGGGTGTGGCGGCGTCACCGGGGATCGTCACTGCCTCGCCGTGATGCTCCATCGTCGGGTCGCAACGGCGGCTGACCAGCGGCTGTGGCGCAGTGGAGTATGCCCGATCGGCGGCACGGCGTCACTTCGCCGCAGGTGTGACGTGACCCGGCGTTGCCGTGCCGTCCTCTTTCCGCCACCCCGGATGACCGGGAAGTGCGTGACCGTGCCGCCTTCCGGCTTCCCGCACCTGGGCAACCCCGGCGGGCGGCAGGCGGCAGGCGGCGACGCGTACGGATCCGCGTGTGCGGCCGGATTGTCAGACCCGGGTGCCAGACTCGCTCGTATGCCGGGTGACGCGGGCGGTGCGCAGGCCGTGACGGGGACGGAGGCGGCGCGGACGGTGCGGTGGGCGCTGGCCGAGTCCGCCGACGGCCGCGCCCTCGTCTGCCAGCTGGACGCCCGCGGCGCACCGGCCGGCCCGGTGCGGGCGGAGGAGTCGGTGGCGGCGGCCGTACGGGCCAGACCGGAGGTGGGCAGATGGGTGTGGCGGTCGACGGCGGCCGTGTATCCGCGGCTGCTCGCGGCCGGGCTGCGCGTCCCGCGGTGCTACGACGCCGAGGCGGCGGAGGCGCTGCTGCTGGGCCACGAGGGCCGCGGCGGCGAGCCGCGCTCGCTGCCCGCCGCCTGGGCGCGGCTCCACCGCCTGGAGGTGCCGGAGGACCCGCCGCCCGCGTCGCACGAGGCGGACCCGCAGCCGTCGCTGTTCGAGGCGGGCCCGGTCCCGCTGCCGGAGGGCGTGGACCCGATGGCGGCGCTGCTGGAGGTGTACGCGGCGCAGCTGGCCCGTACGGAGGCGGCCGGGCATCCGGGGCGGATGCGGCTGCTGCTGGCGGGCGAGTCAGCCGGGACGCTGGTCGCCGCCGAGATGGGCCGCGCGGGCGTGCCGTGGCGGGCGGACGTGCACCGGGCGCTGCTCGACGAGCTGCTCGGGGAGCGGTACGCGGGCGGCGGCGAGCCGCGCCGGCTGGCGGAGCTGGCGGCGGAGGTGTCGCGCGCGTTCGGGCCGGACGTGCGCGTACGGCCGGACCTGCCGGCGGACATCCTCCGCGCGTTCTCGCGGGCGGGCATCGCGCTGTCGTCCACCCGCGCCTGGGAGTTGCGGAAGGTGGACCACCCCGCGGTCGAGCCGCTGCTGCGCTACAAGAAGCTGTACCGGCTGTACACGGCGCACGGCTGGAGCTGGCTGCGGTCCTGGGTGCACGACGGCCGGTTCCGCGCCGAGTACCTGCCGGGCGGCACGGTGTCCGGGCGCTGGACCACCAACGGCGGCGGCGCGCTCCAGATCCCGAAGGTCGTACGGCGCGCGGTGGTCGCCGACCCCGGCTGGCGGCTGGTGGTGGCCGACGCCGACCAGATGGAGCCGCGGGTGCTGGCCGCCGTCTCCCGCGACCCGGGGCTGATGGAGGTGGCGGGCAGCGGCCGCGACCTGTACTCGGTGCTGTCCGAACGGGCCTTCTCCGGCGACCGCGACCAGGCCAAGCTGGCGCTCCTGGGCGCCGTTTACGGGCAGACCAGCGGCGACGGCCTCAGGCATCTCGCGGCGCTGCGGCGCCGCTTCCCGGCCGCCGTCGACTACGTCGACGAGGCCGCCCGCGCGGGCGAGGAGGGCCGCCTGGTGCGGACGTGGCTGGGCCGCACCTGTCCCCCGCTGGTGAGCCGCGCGGACGACGGGCACGCGTACGAGCCGCCGCCCGGCGGGCCGGACGGGGCGGACGGGCCGGACGGCGAGCAGGAGGGGCCGGACGCGGCAGGCTCGCCGTACGGCGCCGGGCCCGGCGCCCGTGCGCGCGGCCGCTTCACCCGGAACTTCGTGGTGCAGGGCAGCGCGGCCGACTGGGCGGTGCTGATGCTGGCCGCGCTCCGGCAGGAACTGGCAGGGATGCGGGCCGAGCTGGTGTTCTTCCAGCACGACGAGGTGATCGTGCACTGCCCGGCGGAGGAGGCGGAGCGGGTCACCGAGGCCGTACGGGCCGCGGGTGAACGGGCGGGCGTGGCGGCGTTCGGCACGACGCCGGTGCGGTTCGCGTTCACGACGGCGGTGGTGGACTGCTACGCGGACGCGAAGTAGGGCCCGTACGGGGAAGCAGGGCCCGTACGGGGCCGCGCTCGCACGGGCCCGCGGGCCGCCGTGCGTCGCGCTCCGTTCAGAGCAGCGACTCGATGAACTTCCGGGTCTCGTCGGGCGGTTCGGCCTCGGCGCACAGCCGCTCCATGATCAGCGTGTACTGGTCGACGTTCTCCCGCTTGTCCAGGTACACGGCGCCGGTCAGCTGCTCCAGATACACCTTGTCCGGCAGGTCGGGCTCGGCGAACCGCAGGATGGTGATCGGCGAGCCCGCCGTGGCGTTCGCGCCCACGCTGAACGGCGCGTACTGCAGCGTCACGCTGGGCAGCTCCAGCACCTCCAGCAGGTACTCGAGCTGGCGGCGCATCACCTCCTGGCCGCCGAACGGCCTGCGCAGCACCGCCTCGTCCACCACCGCCCACAGCTTCGGCGCGCCCTCCCGGGTGAGCAGGGACTGCCGGGCCATCCGCAGCTCCACGAGCCGTTCGATCTTGCGGGCGGGCGCGTCCGGATATCCCATCCGGGTCACCACACGGGCGTACGACTCGGTCTGCAACAGCCCCGGAAGGAACTGGACTTCGTAGGTCCGGATGATCGACGCGGACTCCTCCAGGCCGATGTGCAGCTCGAACCAGTCGACGAGCACGTCGCTGTACTGGTGCCACCAGCCGGGCGTGTTCGCCTTGCGGGCCAGCTCCAGGTACTCCTCGCGGTCTTCCGGGAGCAGCACGCCGTAGAGGGTGAGCAGATCCTGGAGGTCGCGTTCCTTGAAGCCGACCTGGCCCAGCTCGAGCCTGCTGATCTTCGCGTGCGAGCCGCGGATCGCCCGGCCCGCGTCCTCGCGGGTGATCCCGCGTCCCTGCCGCAGCCTGCGCAGCCGCGCGCCCAGCACGATGCGCACGACGGTCGGCCCGGACTGCGGGCGCTCGAGGCGGTGCCCGGGTTCGGGGTCGCCACTCGGCTGGATCATGGCGGTCATGGCAACTCCTGCGGTGCGTGCGGATGCGGCGTCGGACAGGGGGCGGATGCGCGTCACTTCTTGCGGGCGGCTCCCGCGTAGAGCGGGATGTCGGTGGGCCCGAGCGCGTCGGACCCCACGTCCACCGGGTCGGGCCGCCAGCGCTGGACCACCTCCAGGCCCGGCTCCAGCAGCTCCATCCCGTCGAAGAACCGCAGCACCTCGTCCCTGGTGCGCGCCTCCACGTTCGACCCGCCGGCCTTCAGCCCGTCGGTGGCCTCGCGCATCGCCGCGGGCTCGAAGTCGTCGGTGACGTGGGTGAGCGCCAGGCAGCTCCCGGAGGGCAGCCGGTCGAGGATGCCGCCGACGATCTCGTACGGGTCCTCGCCCTTCGGCAGCCAGTGCAGGATGGCGATCAGGGTGACCGCCACGGGCCGGGTGAGGTCGAACGTCTGCAGCAGCTCCGGGTGTTCGAGGATGGAGGCCGGCTCGCACAGATCGCCCTGGATGTACGCCGTGCGGCCCTCGGGGCTGCTGTGGTGCAGCGCGCGCGAGTGGACGAGCACGATGGGGTCGTTGTCGGCGTACACGACGCGGGACTCGGGCGCGATGCGCTGGGTGACCTCGTGCAGGTTCGGCGAGGTGGGTATCCCGGTGCCGATGTCGAGGAACTGCCGGATGCCCTCCTCGGCGACCAGGTGGCGGGCCACGCGGTGCATGAAGGCGCGGTTCTGCCGGGCTATGGTCGCGGCGTTCGGCAGGGAGACCAGGAGCTGTTCGGCGGCCTGCCGGTCCGCGGGGTAGTTGGTCTTGCCGCCGAGCAGCACGTCGTACACGCGCGCGGCGTGCGCCCGGTCCGTGTGCAGCTCGACGGGCGGTTTGGAGTCCGCCCGCATCCACTCTTCCGTGTCCGCCATGCCTGGACCCCTTCCCACGGCCCGGCGTTCCTTTGGCGGGCCGTCAATCGCCCTACCAGGCTAGCGGGTTGGGCCGCGCTGGGAAGCCGCCGCGTCGCACGCCGTTCGCGCCGCCCCGGCCGCCGGCGCGCCCCGGCCCGCAGCGGTCGCCCGTACGCCCGCGGCTCACGACTCGCGCGCCCCACGCGTACGGGCGTGCGCGAGGTGGTGCCACATGTGCTCCCGCGCCGCCTCCGCGTCGCCGTCGAGCATCACGTCGAGGAGTTCGAGGTGCTGGCGCGCCGACTCGGCCAGGACGCCGTCGTGGTCGCCGTCGCCGAGCCCGTACAGCCGGGAGCGCCTGCGCAGGTCGCCGACGACGCGTACGAGGTGCCTGTTGCCGCCGAGGGCGAGGAGCGCGAGGTGGAAGCGCTGGTCCGCCTCCAGATAGCCGACGAGGTCGCCGTCTCGGGCGGCGGTCACGGTCTCCTCGGCGGCCGGGCGCAGGGCGCGCAGCTGCTCGGGGGTGGCCGTCTCGGTGACCCTGCCGACGGTGGGTATCTCGATGAGCGAGCGGATCTCCGTGACGTCGTCGAGGTCGCGGTCGGTGAACTCGGTGACCCGGAAGCCCTTGTTCCGTACGGCCTCGACCAGCCCCTCGCGGGCCAGCTCCAGCATCGCCTCGCGGACGGGCGTGGCGGACACGCCGTACTCGGCGGCAAGGGCCGGCGCGGAGTAGACGATCCCCGGGCGCAGCTCCCCCGCCAGCAGCGCGGCGCGCAGCTCGTGCGCGACCTGGTCGCGCAGATGCTCCTGGACGGAGACGAGCTGGCGCGGTGCGGAGGTCTCCATGCGCTGCCTTCCCATGGGAGCGGCCGAATGGAGCCCCAAGTTTACAATGTGACATTTGCCGCTTCTGGTGCAGGGAGCGCAGGGCGCTGCCGTTCCCGCCGGCCCGCCGGCCCGGGTGTACGGGCCGGCGGGACGGCGGACGGCGGACGGCGGACGGCAGCGCGTCGACGGGTCTGCCGGTCTGCGGATCAGCGGATGCCGAGGCTCTCCAGCACCGTGCGCTGCTGCGGCGTCGGGTCGAGCGGGAAGTACAGGTAGCACACCCCGCCCGTGCCGCTGAGCACCTTGCCGTCGGCGTCCTTCCGCTTCGTGCGGAGCCAGATGTTCTCCCACTGCCGGCGCGGGTAGACGTGGCGGACCGACGGATTGTCCGGCGAGGCCGGGTCGTTGGCGATGACGTCGCCGTCCTCGGTGAAGCCGATGACGGTCATCAGGTGCCCGGCGGTGCCGTAGCCCGCGCCGTCCAGCTCCGACTCGATGAACGACTGCGAGGTGATCAGCGGGATGCCCGCCGCGATCAGCCGCTCGGCGTCCGCCAGCGAGGCGCAGCGGGTGACGACCGCCTGCATGTCCTCGTACGTGGCGGCGTACGCGGCGTTGAACGGCCAGTTGCCGCAGCCCTCGTAGTCGTAGTCGAAGGTGAACCGGGCCGCGTGGCAGACCTGGGGGTCCGCGTAGTCCGGGTTGACCCAGGCCAGGTCCTCCGGGGTGGGCTTGCGGCCCCAGTGCTCGATGATCATCTGGGAGGAGGTGGGGCTGCACCACGCCTCTCCCCCGCCGTCGTACTCCGGGTACTGGCCCTCGTGGATGTTCTGCGAGTAGCGCGGCACCTTCAGTTCCTTGCCGGCGCCGGGGCCCGGCTCGGTGGCCGGGACCTCGAAGCGGTCCGGCAGGTCCGAGGCCATCGCGCCGAGACGCCACACGGTGGGCGCGGCGTCGCTGCCCTCCGCGCGGTGCAGGGTGACGCGCAGCTCGTACGAGGCCAGGCGCGGGCCGGCGGCGAGGTCGTCGATCACGAAGGTGTCGGTGGAGATGCTGCTCTTGCCGTCGCCCTGGCCGGGCACCGACGTACGGCGCGGCACGTCGTCGCCGTCGCCCGCGGTCCAGATGCCAAGGGTGTACCAGGGGGTGTCGCCGCCGCCCGTGTAGCTGCCGCGGATCTCGATGCGGGCCCAGGTGCCGGCCGGGGTGTCCGCGTTCCAGGAGGCGACCAGTTCGCCCGCGGGGACGGTGAGTTCGTGCCGCGGCGAGGTCCAGCGCGCGTACTCCCAGGTGGCCTTCTTGCTGGTGTGCGGGTCCTTGTACTCGACGGTGCCCGCGGGTTCGGCGAGCACCACGCCGGGCCGGCGGCCGCCCTCGGCGCGCGTGCCCTCGTGCGTGCCGCTCTCCCAGTCCGGGAGCGAGCTCCAGTCGTGGTATTCGATGAGGTCGTCCTTCCTCGGTCGGTGCGGCCGCGCGTGCCCCCGTTCCGCCGCCGTGCCGCGGTCGGTGCGGGCCGCCGCGGGAGCGGCGGCGCCGGCCGCCGTGGCGAGGGCGGCGGCCAGCACGGTACGGCGCTTGGCTGGTCTGCTGATCATGTGGTGAAGCCCCCAGTCGGTCGCTGAGATGTATCGCTGAGTTCTGTCGCTGAGATGTGCCGACAAGTGCTGCGTCGGCCGTGCTGCGTCAGGTGGCGTGCGTCGGGCGTGGAGCGGGAGGTGTACGGCGGATGAACGACGTCGACCCAACTATCGCCGGTCAGCGGGCGCGCGGGCCAGTGACCTGTACGCATGGCACGCCCGTACGCACGGAAAACATTGGCCGCACCACTGGCGGTACGGGCCGCGGCGGGCCCGCGCCGCACCGCGGGCCGTAGGCTGCCGGGATGCGACGGGCCCGCGACCTCGACGGACTCGCCCGCGAGCTGGGCGGGCTGGCCCCGTCCTGCGGTCCCGTGCGGCTGATCGCCGTGGACGGGCACGCCGGCTCGGGGAAGACGGGTTTCAGCGCGCGGCTGGCCCGCGCGCTCGGCGGCGCACCCGTGCTCCACCTCGACGACGTGGCGAGCCACGACGCCCTCTTCGACTGGACGGCCCGCATCCGTACGGAGGTGATCGGTCCGCTCTCTCGCGGCGCACCGGCGCGCTACGGGAAGTACGACTGGCACCGCCGGGAGTTCACTCGTGCGGGTGAATTCCCGCCCCGTCCGGCCGTCCTGGTCGAGGGAGTCGGCGCGGGGCGCCGGGAGCTGCGCCCCTGGCTGGCCGCCGTGCTGTGGATGGACCTGCCGCGGGACGAGTCGTGGGCGCGCGGAATGCGCCGGGACGGTCCGGATCAAGCCGATTTCTGGCGCCGCTGGAAGCAGGCGGAGCTCGCGCACTTCACTTCCGACCCCTCGCGCCCGTACGCGGATTACGTGGTGCGGGAGCGCGGCACGGGGTTCGAGGTGCTGGAGGGACCGGCGGGAAGCGGATGAGTCCCACTCAGCATCACCCTCGGTGATCCGGGGGGACTTCGCGGCGCGTTCCGACAGGTCGCCTCGGAGAGCGCCTTGACCGACGGCCCGTGCAGGAATTACGTTCTCAATATGCGGTCTGTACAGGCCGCCTCTGACGCGGAGCCCCTGGTTGTTCCCCCGTGACCGGGGGCTTCGTTCTGCCCAGAGCCGGCCGCCTCCGACCGCTCTCCCTTCACCCTCCGTCACCGCCACTTTCCCGCCGTCCAGGGCGAGTTCCGGGCCGGCTCCCGTGCCGCAATCCGACGACGGCGCCCTTCGGCCGCGGGGAGTGCGCGGGTACGATGCAAAGGGGCGCGGATAGTCGGTTTCTCCAGCTGTGGAGCGGCAACTTCCGTGCATGGTACGGCTGTTCGCCCGGCCTCCCTCCCGGCGGGCGGGTGACGGGCCGGCGGAGAGCGACGGGGGGACATGTCGTGGGGGATGTGATGGATTTCGGCAGGCAGGATTCCCAGGACCTGCACGCCCCTGCCGATCTCGCCTGGCTGCGCGGCGTGGACGCGTACACGGTGGGCGGATACACCGAGGCGGAGGACGAGTTCCGTACGGCCGTACGGCTCGACCCGGGGATGGCCGACGGCTGGCTCGGGCTGCACGCGCTGCGCGCGGACACCGGCGCCGCGCTGCTGCGGATGTACGAGCACCGCGGCCGGTTCGGGGAGCAGCGCTCCCGGCACCGCCGCAACCTCAACTCCTGGTACTGGCTGGGCTGGTGGGTGCAGCCCGTGCTCGAGACGGGCCGCGACCTGCTGCTCGCGCACGCCTCGCACTGGCTGGACGGCCGGCACGTGGCCGAGCTGGACCGGGCGCTCGCGGACTGCCCGCCGGTGGAGACCGACCAGCAGGCGCGCTTCCTGCACGCGTGCCGGGCGTATCTCGCCAAGGACTGGGACCGGCTCGTACGGCACACGGAGCCACTCGTCGACGACCCGCTGCTGGGCATCGAGGCGGGCCTGTTCGCGGGCATGGCCCGGGTGCGGCTGGAGATGTACGCACAGGCCGAGCCGCTGCTCGCCGCCGCGCTCATGCGCTGCCGCAGCGAGCAGCCGCAGCGCAAGGAGCTGCGGTACTGGCTGGCCAGGGCCCGCGAGGGGACCGGCCGCAGCGCCGCGGCACTGCCGCTCTACCGCGCGGTGCACCGCATCGACCCGGCGTTCATGGACACGGCGGCGCGGCTGACCGCGATAGCCGAGGGCGACGGGCTCGGCGACACCTCCGGCCTCGCGGCCGCCATGACGGCCGCCAACGCGGGCGGCGGCGGCCAGGACCTGCTGGACCCGGGCCCGGACCCCGGCGCCGAGGCTGCCGACGGGCCGGACGCCGGGGGCATAGCCGACCTCGACGCCGGAGACCCAGACTTCGACGCGGGCGGCGCCGACGCGCTCCGGCTGGAGGACGCGGGCGACCCCGCCGAGCCGGCCCGCGTGGACCCCGGGCCCGTACGGGAGCGGGCCGTGCAGCCGCACGGCCGGACCGACTCCGGGCGGCTGCCCGTGGGCCCCTCCGATCCGGTGCTGCTGGCTCAGGCGCTGGACGAGCTGGAGCGGATGGTGGGCCTGGAGCCGGTCAAACGGCAGGTCCGCGCGCTGTCGGCACAGCTGCACATGGCGCGGCTGCGGGCCGGCCAGGGGCTGCCCGTACAGCCGCCGAAGCGGCACTTCATCTTCTCCGGGCCCTCGGGCACGGGGAAGACGACGGTCGCGCGCATCCTCGGCCGTGCCTTCTACGCGCTGGGGCTGCTCGGCGGCGACCATCTGGTGGAGGCCCAACGGGCCGACCTCGTCGGCGAGTTCCTCGGCCAGACCGCCGTCAAGGCGAACGAGCTGATCGACTCGGCCCTGGGCGGCGTCCTGTTCGTGGACGAGGCGTACGCCCTGTCCAACTCCGGCTACAGCAAGGGCGACGCGTACGGCGACGAGGCCCTCCAGGTGCTGCTGAAGCGGGCGGAGGACAACCGGGACCGTCTCGTGGTGATCCTGGCGGGCTACCCGGAGGGCATGGACCGGCTGCTGGCGGCGAACCCGGGGCTGAGTTCGCGCTTCACGACGCGCGTCGACTTCCCCAGCTACCGCCCGCTCGAACTCACCGCGATAGGCGAGGTGCTGGCCGCCGAGAACGGCGACGTGTGGGACGAGGAGTCCCTGGAGGAGCTGCGCAGCATCGGCGGCCACGTCGTCGACCAGAACTGGATCGACGAGCTGGGCAACGGCCGCTTCCTGCGGACGCTGTACGAGAAGAGCTGCGCGTACCGGGATCTGCGGCTCTCCGGCTACCCCGGGACGCCCACCCGCGACGACCTCGCGACGCTGCGGCTGCCGGATCTGATGCAGGCGTACGGCGAGGTGCTCTCGGGGCGGGGGCCGGAGCGGCCTCCTCCGGAGCTGTGAGTTGTGAAGGGCTCACGCCCTTCCAGCCCGTTACCTCCAGCCCGGTCGGCTGGCTCAGCCCGGCCCAATCCAGGCTGTCTGGCGATTGAGGACGACCGGAGCGGCCGCTCCCCCGAGCCCGGCAGGCTGCCCGAGCCAGCCACAACCCAGTCCGTCCGGCGATTGAGGACGACCGGGGCAGCCACCGGGCCGCGGGGAATCACATGCGCCGGTGGCGGAGCGCGCGTTCGCCGTGGCCGAGGGCCGTCCTCAAACGCCGGACGGGCTTGGGGGCCGGACGGGCTTGGGGGGTGCGCCCACGGGCCGAAGCGCGGCGCCGGACCGGCTTGGGGGGGGTGCGCCTTACTGGCTGGCGGGGTGCGCCGGGTCGTGGACCTCGCCGACCAGCATCTCCAGCACGTCCTCCAGGGCCACCAGCCCGAGCACCCGCCCACCCGGATCCGCCACCTCCGCGAGGTGCGACGCGGCGTTCCGCATCGCGCCGAGCGCGTCGTCCAGGGGCAGTTCGGCGCGGAGGGTGGCCATCGGCCGCCAGATCCGCTGCGGTACGGCCCGGTTGCCGTCCTCGAGGTCGAGCACGTCCTTGACGTGGAGGTAGCCCATGAACGCGCCGTCGGCGGCGCAGACCGGGAAGCGGGAGTAACCGGTCTTGACCGTCAGCTCCTCGATCTCGCGTGGCGTGACCGACGCGCCGACCGTGACCAGGTCGGCCGGGTCGAGGAGTACGTCGGTGACCGGCCGGGAGCCCAGCCCGAGGGCGTCGGAGAGGCGTTCGTGCTCCTCGTGGTCCAGCAGCCCGGCCTGCCGGGAGTCCGCCACCAGGTGTGTCAGCTGCTCGCTGGTGAACACCGCGTCGACCTCGTCCTTCGGCTCGACGCCGAACGCCCGCAGGATGACCCGCGCACACGCCCCCAGCGCCGCCGTGAACGGGCGGCACAGCCGGGCGAACGTGACGAGCGCCGGGCTGAACCAGAGCGCCGTGCGCTCGGGCGCCGCCATCGCCAGGTTCTTCGGCATCATCTCGCCGATGACCAGGTGCAGGAAGACGACGACGGCGAGCGCGATGACGTAGCCGAGCGGATGGATCAGCGGCTCCGGCAGCCGTACGGCGTGGAACACCGGCTCCAGCAGGTGCGCCACCGTCGGCTCCGCGACGGCGCCCAGGGTCAGCGAGCAGATCGTGATGCCGAACTGCGCCGCCGCCATCATCTGCGGCAGGTTCTCCAGCCCGGTCAGCACCCGGCGGGCGCGCGCCGAGCCCTCGGCGGCGAGCGGTTCGATCTGGCTGCGGCGCACGGAGACGAGGGCGAACTCGGCGCCGACGAAGAAGCCGTTGGCGAGCACCAGTACCGCGGCGAAGAGGAGTTGCAGGACGCTCACGACGCGGCCCCAGCCCGTACGACGGCCCCCGGCTGCGCGTCCGCGCGTACGGGCCCGTGCACGGCGGGCTCCGTACGCACCACCCGCACCCGTTCGGCGCGGTGGTGCGTGACGAGCCGTACGCGCAGCTGCCAGCCGCCGGGGCCTTGCAGCCGCGCGGTGTCGCCGGGCGCGGGGATGCGGCCGAGGATGTCGGCGACGAGGCCGGCCACGGTCTCGTACGGCCCGTCGGGCGCGTCCAGTCCGATGCGGCGCAGGGTGTCGACGCGGCAGGCGCCGTCGGCGTCCCACGCGGGGAGGCCGTCGGGGTCGTGGACGACGGCGAGCTGGGGCGGGTCCTCGTCGTCGTGCTCGTCCCGTACCTCGCCGACGAGTTCCTCGACGATGTCCTCCAGCGTGACCACGCCGGCGGTGCCGCCGTACTCGTCGACGACGACCGCGATCGGCTGCTCGTTGCGCAGCCGCTCCAGCAGCGGCCGGACGGCCAGGCTGCCCGGAACGAGCAGCGCGGGCACGGCGATACGGGACACGGGCGTCCGCAGCCGCTCGTGCACCGGGACCGTGAGCGCGTCCTTGAGCTGGACGATGCCGGTGACCTCGTCCAGCCGCTCCTCGTAGACGGGAAAGCGGGACAGGCCGGTGGCGCGCGTGAGGTTCAGCACGTCCTGTACGGTCGCCGCGGTCTGGAGCGCGCAGACGCGCACCCGCGGGGTCATCACGTGCTGCGCCGTGAGCCCGCCGAGCGACAGGGTGCGCACGAACAGGTCCGCGATGTCCTGCTCGATGGCGCCGGCGCGGGCCGAGTGCCGGGCGAGCGAGACGAGTTCGCCGGGCGTACGGGCGGAGGCCAGCTCGTCCGCGGGCTCGACGCCGAGCAGCCGTACGAGGCGGTTGGCGACGGCGTTGAGCAGGGCGATGACCGGCCGGAAGAAGCGCGCGAAGAGCCGCTGCGGGCCGGCGACGAAACGGGCGACGGCCATGGGCCGGGACACGGCCCAGTTCTTCGGCACCAGTTCGCCGATCACCATCTGGACGGCGGAGGCCGTGAACATGCCGACGAGGACGGCGACTCCGGACACCGCGCCCTCGGGCAGCCCGGTAGCGGTGAGCGGCCCGTCGAGCAGCGAGGCGAGCGCGGGTTCGGCGAGCATGCCGACGACGAGGGAGGTGAGGGTGATGCCGAGCTGGGTGCCGGACAGCTGGAACGAGAGCTCGCGCAGGGCCCGTACGACGCTGCGGGCGCGGCGGTCGCCGCCGGCGGCGGCACGTTCCGCTTCGGGCTTCTCGACGGTGACGAGGCCGAACTCGGCGGCCACGAAGAAGCCGTTGGCGAGGATCAGCAGGAAGGCCGCGGCGAGCAGCAGCAGGGGCATGCTCACCGGCGTTCACCCCGTGCGGCTCCCGACTCGCCGCCGTGTCCCGGTTCCTCGCGGCAGGCCGTCGTCCCGGAGGGGGCGACGGCGCAGGTACTACAGGACGATCCGTCCATCGCTGGAGGGTGTCACTCCTCGGTTCGCAGGGGCCCGCGCGGGAGGGCGGGTGCGGCTGGCGCCGGCCAGGACAAGACTAATCAAAGGACGCGAAGGCGGGGAGGCTCCCTGATTGGGCTCGGCTCGCTGCCGGCCGCTTGTGTCCGGTCCCGACGCTCTCCGACCCGCACTCGCTCGTACCTCGCTCACTCGGTCTCATCACTTTCGGCACCGGCGCGGCCTTTGGCTCGCTCGCGAGGTTGGGGCTCGGCTCGCTCGCCGGCTCGAGCTCGGCTCCGGTCAGCGTTCCGCCGTGCCGTACTTCTCCGCGAGTGCGCGGAGCGTACGGGCGTCGCTTACGGCCTGCGCCTTCGCGACGCCCGGCTGGATGCCCATGACCGGAAGGATCGTGCCGTCCGCGAGGTCGAGGTAGACCCACGGGTCGCCCGGGCGCAGGTTGACCTTGAGGATCTCCGCCCAGGAGAGGCACCTGCTGGTCGTGAGGTTGACGACCGTGACGCCGTCCGCGGCCGCGGTCACGTGGGGGCGGCTGAGCAGCAGCAGTACGGCGAGGAACAGCAGTCCGGTGAAGACGAAGCTGATCCGCTCCGCCGCGCTCAGGGTGTCCAGGACCAACGCGATGACGCTGATCACCGCGCACGCGGCCACACCCACGCCGATCAGGACGACCCGCGTACGGGTGGGCCGGAACGTGACGGGGAGGTCGGGGAGCGCGGGCGGGCCGGGCTGGTCGGGCGGCTGGGTCACGTGTGCTCCCCGCGGATCAGAGGCGGCAGGCGTGGATGCCGGTGGTGAGGATGGCACGGGCGCCCAGCTCGTACAGGTCGTCCATGATCCGCTGGGCCTCCTTCGTACGCACCATGGAGCGCACGGCGACCCAACCCTGGTCGTGCAGCGGGGAGACGGTGGGCGACTCCAGCCCGGGGGTGAGGGCGACCGCGGATTCGAGGCGTTCGGCGCGGATGTCGTAGTCCATCATCACGTACCGCCTGGCGACCAGGACGCCCTGCATGCGGCGGAGGAACTGCTGCACCTTGGGGTCGTCCGTGCCTGCCCCGGCGCGGCGGATGACGACGGCCTCGGAGTGCAGGATGGGCTCGCTGATGATCTCGAGTCCGGCGTTCCGGAGGGTGGTGCCCGTCTCCACGACGTCCGCGATGATCTCGGCGACGCCGAGCTGGATGGCGGTCTCGACGGCGCCGTCGAGGCGTACGACGGAGGCGTCCACGCCCTTGTCGGCGAGGTGGCTGCTGACCAGGCCGGGGAAGGACGTGGCCACGGTCATGCCGCCGAACTCGGAGACGTCCTTCGCGGTGCCGGGCCGGGTGGCGTACCGGAAGGTCGAGCCGGCGAAGCCGAGCTGGAGGATCTCCTCGGCGTTCGCGCCGGAGTCGAGGAGCAGGTCGCGGCCGGTGATGCCGATGTCGAGCTTGCCGGAACCGACGTACACGGCGATGTCGCGGGGCCGCAGGAAGAAGAACTCGACGCTGTTGTCGCTGTCGACGAGCACCAGTTCGCGGCGGTCCTTGCGCTGGCGGTAGCCCGCCTCATGGAGCATCTCCGACGCAGGCTCGGACAGTGAACCCTTGTTGGGGACGGCGATGCGCAGCATGAACGGGCTTCCTTCGGTGCGGGGAGGTACGTGCGGTGTGCGGGTTACGTGCGGTGTGCGTGGGTGCGTGCGGACGGGGCGGCGCCGGCGGGCTCCGCGGGGCCCCTGCCGAGACGGGGCGGGCGGACCGGTCCCGGCTCAGAGATGAGCGTATACGTCGTCGAGCGAGACGCCGCGCGCGATCATCATGACCTGCACGTGGTAGAGCAGCTGGGAGATCTCCTCCGCCGTCCGGTCCTCACCCTCGTACTCGGCTGCCATCCACACCTCGGCCGCCTCCTCGACGACCTTCTTCCCGATGGCGTGCACGCCCTGTCCGACCAGTTCGGCGGTGCGGGAGGTGATCGGGTCGCCTGTGGCGGCTTTCTGCTGGAGCTCGTCGAAGAGCTCCTCGAATGTCTTGTTGGCCATGGTGGTCCAACTCTACGTGCTCGGCGCCCCGGCTCAGCGTGCCGGTGCGGGCACCGTGCGCAGGGTCACTGCCGTGGCCACCGCGGCGGTGACCGCTTCGTGCCCCTTGTCCTCGCTCGACCCGTCCAGCCCGGCGCGGTCGAGGGCCTGCTCGTCGGTGTCGCAGGTGAGCACGCCGAAGCCGACGGGGACGCCGGTGTCGACGGATACCTGGGTGAGGCCCTGCGTCACGCCCTGGCAGACGTAGTCGAAGTGCGGGGTGCCGCCGCGGATGACGACGCCGAGGGCGACGATCGCGTCGTAGCCGCGCCCGGCGAGTGCCTTGGCGGCAACGGGCAGTTCGAAGCTGCCGGGGACGCGGAGCACGGTGGGCTCCGCGATGCCCAGTTCGCCGAGGGCGCGCAGCGCGCCGTCGACGAGGCCGTCCATGACCTTCTCGTGCCACAGCGCGGCGATCACGGCCACGCGGAGGTCACCGCAGTTCCTGACGGTCAGTTCGGGTGCGCCCTTGCCGCTCACGTCGCTCTTCGCTCCTCGTTCTCGGTGCCGGTACTCGGGGGGTGGTCGTACGGGGTCTTCGGGTCTAGGAGCCGTACGGGTCTACGGGCCGTACGGGTCTACGGGCCGTACGGGTTCAGGTGCTCACTGGTTGCCGCACGCGGACGCGAGGGCCGCGTCCAGCCAGGGCAGGTCGTGGCCCATCCGGTCCCGCTTGGTGCGCAGGTAGCGGATGTTGTGCTCGCCGGCCTGTACGGGCATCGGCTCGCGCCCCTCGACGCGCAGCCCGTGCCGGACCAGCGCGGCGGTCTTCTCGGGGTTGTTGGTCATCAGCCGCAGCGAACGGACGCCGAGGTCGGTGAGCATCTGGGCGGCGGCGCCGTAGTCGCGCGCGTCGGCGGGGAGGCCGAGGGCGAGGTTGGCGTCGAGGGTGTCGTGCCCGTGCTCCTGGAGCTCGTACGCGCGCAGCTTGGACAGCAGCCCGATGCCGCGGCCCTCGTGGCCGCGCAGGTACAGCACGACGCCTCGGCCCTCGGCCTGGACGCGCTCCAGGGACGCGTTCAGCTGCGGCCCGCAGTCGCAGCGCAGCGAGCCGAAGATGTCGCCGGTGAGGCACTCGGAGTGGACGCGTACGAGCACGTCCTCGCCGCCGTCCGCCTCGATGTCGCCCGCGACGAGCGCGATGTGCTCGACGCCGTCGGTCGTGGAGCGGTAGCCGTACGCGCGGAAGTCGCCGTGGCGGGTGGGCAGCCGGGTGGCGGCCTCCCGGTGGACGAGGGGTTCGGCGGAGCGGCGGTACGCGGCCAGGTCCTCGATGGAGATGATCGACAGGCCGTGCTTGCGTGCGAACGGCACGAGCTCCGGCAGCCGCAGCATCGCTCCGTCCTCGCCCGCGATCTCGACGATGGCGGCGGCGGGCCGCAGCCCGGCCAGCCGCGCCAGGTCGACGCCGGCCTCGGTGTGGCCGGCGCGGGCGAGGACGCCGCCGGCACGGGCGCGGAGCGGGAAGACGTGGCCGGGGCGTACGAAGTCCGCGGCCTCGGCGCGCGGGTCGGCGAGCAGCTGGATGGTGGCGGCGCGGTCGGCGGCCGAGATGCCGGTGGTGACGCCGTGCGCGGGGGCCGCGTCGACGGAGACGGTGAACGCCGTACGCATCGACTCGCTGTTGTGCTCGACCATCTGCGGCAGTTCGAGCCGGTCCAGTTCGGCGGGCTCGAGCGGGACGCAGATGAGGCCGCGGCACTCGCTCATCATGAACGCGATGATCTCGGGGGTGGCCATCTCGGCGGCGACGATGAGGTCGCCCTCGTTCTCGCGGTCCTCGTCGTCCACGACGACCACGGGGCGGCCGGCGGCGATGTCGGAGACGGCGCGCCCGACGGGGTCGAGGGCGAGGTCGCGTTCGTCGGGGCCGAGGACGGGCGGGCCGTACGGGACGCTGCCCGTGGCGCCGGCGTCCGCCTCGTACGCGTCCGCCTCGTAGGCGTCGCCGAGTGTGCCGCCGGTCGGGCCGTGCAGTGCGGTCATGCCGCAACTCCTTCCAGGACGGGCTGCTGCTGTGCCGTGTGCCTGCGCGAGTGCAGCCACCAGGCGCGCATGCCCCACAGGACGAGACCGAGATAGACGACGTAGACGAGCCCCGAGAACGCCAGCCCGCTGCTGAACGCGAGCGGCACCCCGACCAGGTCGACGAGCAGCCAGGCGAACCAGAACTCGACCAGCCCGCGCGCCTGCGCGGCCATCGCCGCGAGCGTGCCGACGAAGATGTACGCGTCCGGCCACGGGTTCCAGGACAGCGAGGGCACCAGCGTGAACAGGGAGCCGACGGCGAGCGTGCCCACCGCCGTACCGGCGGCCAGCACCCCGCGCTCGCGCCACGTGGCGAAGCGGATGGCGACGTGCCCGTCCTGGGCCCGCCGGGTGCCGCTGCGCCACTGCTGCCAGCCCCACACCGCGACCACGATGACCAGCAGCTGCTTGCCGACGCCGCCCGCGAGCTGCGCGGAGGCGTACGCGGTGACCAGGATCAGCCCGGACAGCAGCTGCGCGGGCCAGGTGAGCAGGGAGCGGCGCCAGCCGAGGGCGAGGGCGAGCAGGCCGATGAGGTTGCCGAGCATGTCGGACCACTTGACGTGCTGGCCGAACGCGGCGAAGGCATCGCCGTTCAGCCAGTCGAAGGCGCTCATCGGAGTGCCTCTGTACGGGCGTCGGGCGCGGTCTCCGTACGGGCGTCGAGCACGCCCTCCGTACGGGCGTCGCGGCCCGCGCCCAGCAGCCGCTCCACGTACTTGGCCAGCACGTCGACCTCCAGGTTCACGGGGTCGCCGGGCTGCTTCACGCCGAGCGTCGTCAGCTCGAGGGTGGTGGGGATCAGGCTGACGGTGAACGAGTCCTCGCCGGCCTCGACGACGGTGAGCGAGACGCCGTCGACGGTGATGGAGCCCTTCTCCACCACGTAGCGGGCGAGGCCGTCCGGGAGCGCGATCCTGACCAGTTCCCAGTGGTCGCCGGGGGTGCGTTCGGTGACGGTGCCGGTGCCGTCGACGTGGCCCTGTACGAGGTGGCCGCCGAGTCGTCCGCCGAGCGCCATGGGGCGTTCGAGGTTGACGCGGGAGCCGGTGCGCAGGGCGCCGAGCGCCGAGCGGTGCAGGGTCTCGGCCATGACGTCGGCGGTGAACTCGCCGTCATCCACTGCGACCACGGTCAGGCACACGCCGTTGACGGCGATCGAGTCGCCGTGCCGCGCGTCCGCGGTGACGAGGGGCCCGCGCAGCCGGAAGCGGGAGGAGTCGCCCCGGTTCTCCACGGCGACGACCTCGCCCAGCTCTTCGACGATTCCGGTGAACATCAGGGACGGTTCTCCTTACGGGCCTCGGGAGCGGCCTCGGTGGCGGTGTCGGCAGCAGTGTCGGCGGCGGTCCCGGCGGCTTCGCGGGCGGCTACGGGCGGTGCGCCGGAGGCGGTGCCCGGTACGGCGGTGAGGCGCAAGTCGGGTCCCAGCCGCGCGGTTTCGGTCACGGTCAGCCGCAACGCCGCGGCGATGGTGGAGATTCCGGCGTCACCCAGAGCGGCCGGTCCGGCACCGAGCAGCACGGGCGCGAGGTAGCCGATCACGCGGTCCACGGCGCCCGCCGCCAGGAACGCGCCGGCCAGCGCGGGCCCGCCCTCCAGCAGCACGGAGCGGACGTCACGCGCGTACAGCTCGCGCAGCAGCGCGGTCAGCTCCAGCCCGCGCCCGTCGCCGTCCCGCGGCAGCCGTACGACCTCGGCGGCCGCGGCCAGCCGCGTGGCGTCGGCGTCCTCGGCGACGGCGACCAACGCCGGTGCCGCGCCGTCCAGCACGCGGGCGGTGGGCGCCGTACGGGCCTCGGTGTCGAGCACGACGCGCAGCGGCTGCGTGGCGCCCTCGATGCCGCGGACGGCGAGGTGCGGGTCGTCGGCGAGCTGGGTGCCGGAGCCGACCAGCACGGCGTCCGACTCGGCGCGCAGCCGGTGCACGTCGGCGCGGGACTCCTCGGAGGTGATCCAGCGGCTGGTGCCGTCGGCGGCGGCGCTGCGGCCGTCGAGGGTGGCGGCGTACTTCCAGGTGACGTACGGGAGTCCGCGGCGTACGGCGGTGAGCCAGGCGGCGTTGCCCGCGGCCGCCTCCGCGGCGAGCAGCCCGGACGCGGTGTCGAGCCCGGCGGCGGCGAGGGTGTCGCCGCCGCCGCGGGCGGCCGGGCTGGGGTCGGGCACGGCGTAGACGACGCGGGCGATCCCGGCGTCGACGAGGGCCTGCGTGCAGGGGCCCGTACGGCCGGTGTGGCTGCACGGCTCGAGGGTGACGACGGCGGTGCCGCCACGCGCGTCGTCACCGGCCTCGGCGAGCGCGTGGACCTCGGCGTGCGGGCCGCCGGCCCGCTGGTGCCAGCCCTCGCCGACGGTGCCGCCCGCGCGGTCCAGGACGACGCAGCCGACGACGGGGTTGGGGCTGGTGGAGCCGAGGCCGCGGGCGGCGAGGGCTACGGCGCGGCGCATCGCGGCGCGCTCGGCCTCGGATGCCGACGCGTCGGCTGCGGCTGCGGCTTCGGGGGCCACCGGGTCCTCCTGCCTCTTCGGGCACGGACTCCGGGGCGCTGAGAACAGCGGTGAACGGGCACATGATCGGGGACACCGGACGGACGGCAGGAGCCAGCCCCAAATCTGGGACGGACCGCCTGACGACGGCGGTGTACCGGTCTCGGCCCGCCGCGCACTGCCTCCCATCCGGACTTTAACCGTCGGTCCAGGAGTTTCACCTGGTCAACCGGCCGCTGGTTGCGGTCGGGTCGCGGACTTTAACCGCCGGTTCGGACTTTCACCGACCCCGGAGTGCGCTTGCGTCACTGGTACGCGTCCAGTCTGCCACGGCAGGCTCGCGGCGCGCTGGCGGGCCGCTGTGGGCTCTCTCACAACCTGCTGGAGGCGCCCGTACACGGTACGAGAGCGGAGGCGTGTGCGACGGCGCGAGTGGGAACGTTCCCGGCTATGGAGCAGACCGGCGGCCGGCAGGCCACCCGCAACGCACGGCGTGCCGTCGCCGTCGTCTTCGCGGCGCACGGGGCGGCGAGCGGCACGTTCGCCACCCGGATCCCGTGGATCCGCGAGCACTTGGACCTGAGCCCGGGGTGGCTGGGGCTGGCGCTGGTGTGCATGACGGCGGGCGCCTCGGCGGCGATGCCGCTCTCCGCGCGGCTGGCGCACCGGTACGGGCCGCGCGCCTCGCTGCGCTGGCTGTCGCTGCTGTGCTGCGCGGGGCTGGTGCTGCCGCCGCTGATGCCCGCGCTGGGCTGGCTCTGCGTCGGCCTGTTCGTGTTCGGCTGCGGGCTGGGCCTGATGGACGTCGCGATGAACGCGCACGGCGTGCAGATCGAGGAGCGGTACGGGCGTTCCGTGATGTCCGGGCTGCACGGCATGTGGAGCGTGGGCACGCTGACCGGCGGCGCCGCCGGCGCGCTCGCGGCGCACGCCGGGCTGGACGCGCGCGTCCATCTGGCGCTGGTCGCGCCGGTGTTGGCGGCAACGGCGCTGACGGCCTGCCGCTGGACGCTGGACATCCGCGCCCCCGGCTCGGCGCCGGGCGACGCGGCCGGCGAGGAACCGCCGCGGTTCGCGCTGCCGGGCCGCGGGGTGCTGGCCATCGGCGCCGTCGGATTCTTCGCGGTCTTCGCCGAGGGCGCGTCCATGGACTGGTCGGGCATCTACCTGCGCGACGTGACCGACGCGGGGCCGGGCCTGGCAGCCGCCGCGTACACCGCGTTCGCCTGCACGATGGCCGCCGCCCGGCTCGCGGGCGACGCGGTCGTACGGCGCTACGGGCCGGTCCGTACGGTCCGCGCGGGCGGCGTCCTCGCGACGGCGGGCGGGCTGCTCGTCGTGGTGTCCCGGGTGCCGGGGGCGGCCGTCGCCGGCTACGCGCTGATCGGTGTCGGCATCGCGGTCGTCGTGCCGCTCTGCTTCGCCGCGGCGGGCCGGACGCAGACCGCCGCACCGGGCCAGGCCATCGCGGGCGTCGCGACCCTCGCGTACGCCTCGGGGCTCGCGGCGCCGGCGGCGGTCGGCTGGATCGCCGAACTGACCACGCTCTCGGTGTCGTTCGGGCTCGTGACCGTGCTGACCTCCGGGCTGGTGCTGTTCGCCGGGGTGTTGGGGCGCGGGGCGGAGCACGGGCAGCATGGTGAGCGCGGGGAGCGCGGGGAGCACGCGGTGCGGGCGGATGTTTCCCCGGACGCGTCAGGTACTCCTGGGCCCCCAGGCGGCTCGGGCGCGCCGGGTGTCTCGGGCGCGCACGCGACGGAGCCCCGCAGCGGTGCCGACCGCGGCTGACCCGGGCGAGGCCATGGTAACAGAGAGTCACGGATTTCGGGGGTCCGCGTCCCCCGTCCGAGGGCACTGCGGAGCGGGGGCACCCAACGGCCCGGCGTAGCTGGGACGCTGCACGCCATGACGTCAGCAGAGCAACTTCCCGTACAGCATGCGGTGAACGCGGACTGGGTGGTCCGCCGGATGCGCGCGCTCGGCGCGATCCTGCCGCCGGAGGACGGGGTGGCGGTCTTCAACCGGGTGTATCTCTCCGTGACCGAGGAGCTGCGGCAGCGGCTGGAGCGGGGGCACTTCGAGGACCGGACGGCGGCCGCCGCGGGCGAGCTGGGCGTACGGTTCGCCGAGCGGTATCTGGCCGCGGTCGACGCGGCGGCGGCGGGGCACCGTACGCCCGCGTGCTGGCGCCCGCTGTTCCAGCTGCGGCGCCATCCTGCCGTACGGCCGCTGCAGTTCGCACTGGCGGGCATCAACGCGCACGTCGGGCACGACCTGCCGCTCGCGCTGCTGGACGTGTGCGGGACGCGGGGCACCGAACCGGTCCTGCTGGAGGGCGCTTTCGACCAGCTCGGCGAGCTGCTGACCGGCCTGGAGGAACGCATCAGGGACGAACTGCTGCCGGGCCCCGACGTCCTCGACGTGACGGACCCGCTCACGCACCTGGCGGGTTCGTGGAGCCTGGAGATGGCGCGGGACAGCGCGTGGGCCGGATTCCGCGCGCTGTGGGGCCTGCGCGGCCACCCTGAGCTGGCGGCCGAGCTGGCGGAACGGTTGGGGGCGAACGTGGGGATGGCGGGGCGCTGCCTCCTCACCCCGCTGCGACGTTGACGCCTCTAAGCCCGTCCGGCGCTTGAGGACGGCCCCCGGCCACGACGCACGCGCGCTCGGCCCGGGCCTGTTGGCCCACTGTCAGTCGGTGGCCGCCCAGGTTCGTCCTCAAACGCCGGACGGGCTTGGTGGGTGGCCACGCCCCGCCCGCATGAGACCGAACGGCTCGATTCGGCTCAGGGCCGTCCTCAAACGCCGGACGGGCTTGGTGGGTGGGTGGGTGGCCGGGTTGGGCCGGGAGGGCTCAGTCGTCGGGGAGTTCGACCGGCGCGATGGCGTCGTAGACGTCACCCGGCCCCGGGTTGACGGGATCCGTCGCGCCGCCGAGGTGGTGCATCACTCCCCACACCGCGTTCAGCGCCGTCTGCACCGCGCCCTCGGCCCAGCCCGCCGTCCACGACACGTCGTCGCCCGCGAGGAACAGGCCGCGCTTGCCTTCGGGCAGCCGGTCCTGCATGAAGTGGGTGAACAGACGGCGCTGGTAGCGGTAGTGGCCGGGCAGGTTCGCCTTGAAGGCGCCCATGAAGTACGGCTCGTTCTCCCAGGAGACGGTGACCGGGTCGCCGATGATGTGCTTGCGGATGTCGACGCGGGGATAGATCTCGCGGAGCGACTTCAGCATGACTTCGAGCCGCTCGTTGGCGTTCAGCGGCAGCCACTTGAGGCTGTCGTCGCACCACGTGTACGAGAGGCACATGACGGCGGGCCGGTCCGGGCCGTCGTCCAGGAGGTACGTGCCGCGGGTCATGCGGTCCGTGAGCGTCATGCTCATGGTGTCCCGCCCGGTGGGCGTGCCGTCGTCGGCGACGCTCTCGTCGAGCCAGAACGGCCGGTCCACCGGCACGAACAGCTTGGACGACTCCATGTAGTGCGTCCGTTCGACGGCCGTCCAGTGGTCGATCGGCAGCAGCCCGTCACCACAGTCGATCTTGCTGAGCAGCATCCAGGACTGCGCGGTGAACACGGCGGCCCGGTACGTGCGTACGGCGCCGTCCGCGTCGGTGACCGTGACGCGGTCGCCCGCCGTGCGGTGCAGCCGCGTGACGGCGCCGCGCGGGCGGCCGTCCGCGTGCAGGGCCGCGAGCGACGTGCCGTGCGGCCAGTGCGTGATCTTCTCCGGCTGCCGTTCCCAGAGCCGCAGCGGCAGTTGCCGGCTGCCGCCGACGATGCCGCGGTGGTCGTCGTCGGCGCCGGTGTAGACGACGCGGAGGATTTCGAGGATCGAGTTCGGGAAGTCGGTGTCCCAGCCGCCGGTGCCGAAGCCGACCTGGCCGAAGATCTCGCGGTGCCGGAACGAGGCGAAGGCCGGGGAGTCGCAGAGGAAGCCGTAGAACGTCTGGTTGTCGAGCCGCCGGACCAGCTCCGCCCAGATCTCGCGGATGCGCGGCACGTCGCGTTCGCGGATGGCCTGCTGCATGGCGGAGAAGTCGGCGCCGTCCTCGAGGCAGGCGTTCCAGGCGCGCATCACCTCGTGGTAGACGGCGGGCAGGTCGTCGAGGGTGCGGGCGTAGTGCGTCTCGCCCTTCAGGTCGACGACGGTCGACGGGGTGTCCGGCGCCAGCGGGTTCGGGAAGGGCGTCGTCTCCAGCTCCGTCAGGTCGACGTAGTGCCGGAACGCGGTGGAGGACGGCGGGAAGCGCATCGCGCCCATCTCCGCGGTGAGGCCCTGCTCGCAGCCCTCGAAGGAGGCCGTACGCAGCCGGCCGCCGAGCTGGTCGGCCTCGTAGACGACGGGCTTGAGGCCCATCTTCATCAGCTCGTACGCCGTGACGAGGCCGGACAGGCCGCCGCCGATCACCGCGACCTCGGTGCCGTGCTCGGTCGCGGGCACGGCGCCGAGCCCGGCCGGGTGGGCGAGGAAGTCGTCGTAGGCGAACGGGAAGTCCGGGCCGAACATCGTGAGTGGACGGGCCGCGTCCTGCGGTTCTTCGTGGACGGCGGTGGGCACCGTGGACGTCATCGGCGCGGTTCTCCTTGCAGCGGGGCGTGCGGTTCCGGGTGGGGGTGCGGGTGCGCGTGGAGCGTGCTGTACAGCTCGGGGCGGCGGTCCGCGAGATACGGGTTCTCGGCGCGGGACGCGGCCAGCCGCGCCGGGTCGGCGTCGGCGGTGATCAGGTCGTCGCCGGTGCCCGCGCGGGCTCGTACGGTCCCGTCGGGCGCCGCCAGGCAGCTCAGCCCGGTGAAGGTGAACTCCCCTTCGCGGCCGCACCGGTTGGCGTACGCGATGTACAGCTGGCTCTCCCAGGCGCGGGCGGGCACGACGGTGCGGGCGACGTTCTCGTACGGGCGCATCAGCGCGGTCGGCACCAGCAGCAGATCGGTGCCTGCCAGCGCGTGGGCGCGTACGGCTTCGGGGAACTCCACGTCGTAGCAGATCAGCAGGCCGACGCGGATGCCGTCCAGGCGGGCCTGGACGACGAGTTCGGCGCCGGGGGTGAAGTGCTCAGTCTCGTAGCCGCCGTAGAGGTGGGTCTTGCGGTAGTTGGCGAGCGGGGCGCCGTCGGGGGCGATCAGCCGGGCGGAGTTGTAGAGGAGGCCGTCGGCACGCTCGGGGTAGCCGTACGCGATGGCGACACCGTGTGCGGCGGCGATACGGGCGACGGCGTGCGCGGACGGGCCGTCCGCGGCCTCGGCGCGCTCGGGCAGCCGGTCCCCCAGCGCGTAGCCGGTCAGCGACAGCTCAGGGGTGACCAGCAGCCGCGCTCCGGCGGCGGCGGCGCGGCGGGCGGCGCGGTCGAGGGCGTCGAGGCCCGCCTCGGCGGAGCCGGGCACGCCTGCGGGGCCCTGGGACAGCGCGGTGCGCAGCGGCGGCATGGGACCTCGTGAGCTGGGGTGCGGGGCGGGTGCGGCGGGACGATTCGACGCTACTTTCGGGGCCGGACGGCGGCAAGACGGGTCCGTTGTGCACTCAGGGGCGATTTCTTGCGTGTACGGAGGGAGTCGCGGCGAATCGTTGCGCGGGTGCGGCCAGGGGGCGTGCGAGGCCGTACGGGGGCCGCGGACCGGTCGTGCCGCGGCGCCCGGACCGGCCCGTTTCCGGACCGGGTCAGCCCGTGGTCGCACGGCCCGTACCCCTGTGGTCGAACGCGCGCGTGCCGCGGCTCCCCCCAGCGGCGCACGGCGATCAACCCGCGGCGCGATGTGGCGGACCGTGTGCGGGCGGGACCGTGGAGTGGCCGGCGGCAGGGGGCCGCCGGCGGCCACATCCCTCAGGAAGGGTTGTCATGAACCGTTTGACTTCTGCCCGCACGCCCGCAGGCCGTACGACCGCAGGCCGCGCACGCGCCGACGGCGGCACGCCTGCCCGCGCCCTCGCGGGCCGTACGCGCCTCGCGGCGGCCGGCGGCGCGCTGCTGCTCGTCGCCGCGGCGGGCTCCGCGGCCGCCGCGGACAAGGCGCCGCTGGACGCCCCGCGGAAGGCGGCGGGCGGCGGGGTCGCCGAGCCGCGGCTGACCGGCACGGCCAAGCTGCACCGGACGGCCGGCGACGTGATCCACTTCTCGTTCGACGCGCACGGCGGGGGTATCGACACCCGCGGCACCTTCCGCTTCAGCCACTACGTCGAGGGCGAGGGGTCGTACGCGCAGGGCCGGATGGACTGCCTGGTCTCGGGTGGCCCGGTGACGGTGGCCACGGGCGTGGTGACCAAGTCCGATCTGCCCGGGCTGAAGGGCAAGCGCGTCGGCTTCTCCGTCACGAACGACGGGCAGCGGCTCGGCTACAGCTGGGCCGCCACCAGCGACCCGCGGAGCGCGAAGGACCTGCCGCAGTGCGTGAGTTCGGCGCCGTACGAGCGGGTGGAGCGCGGCGGCTTCGACGTGGTGCCGTTCGAACCGGAGCTCTGAGCCCGGGCGCTCTCAGCCCGGGCTCTGAGCTCCGGCGCGGAGGGGCGCGTACGCCATGGACCGCGCGGTGCCCGGCACGGGGGTACGGGCACCGCGCACCAGGGGGGGTACGGCGTCAGGCGGGCGAGCCCGCGGAGTAGCGGCGCAGCAGCGGCGAGAGCACCAGCACCGACTTGGTGCGCTCGACGAACGGCTCGCCCGCGATGCGTTCCAGCACCCGTTCGAAGTGCCGCATGTCGGAGGCGAAGATCTGCACGATGGCGTCCGCCTCGCCGGTGACGGTGGACGCGGACGCCACCTCCGGGTAGCGGGACAGGGCGCGCCGTATGTCGTCCGGGGCGGTGTTGGAGCGGCAGTACATCTCGATGTACCCCTCCGTCTCCCAGCCCAGCGCGGCTGGGTCCACCCGTACGGTGAACCCCGTGATCGCGCCTTCCGCCCGCAGCCGGTCCACACGCCGTTTGACCGCGGGGGCGGACAGGCCGACCTCGGCGCCGATGTCGGCGTAGCTGCGGCGGGCGTCCTCGGCGAGGACGTGGACGATGCGTTCGTCGAGTGGGTTCAGGTGTCGCACGGCGGGTCGGGTCACTTCTCTGCGGTGGCCAGTCGGGAGCGGCGCATGCCGTACGCGAAGTAGAACACAAGCCCGGCCGCCATCCAGATTCCGAAGACCGCCCAGGTCACGATGTCCAGGCTGGTCATCATCCAGATGCACAGGCCGAAGCCGACCGCCGGGAAGAGCGGCGCGAGCGGCACCCGGAAGGAGCGCCGCATGCCGGGGCTGGTGCGGCGCAGCACGATGACCGCGACGTTCACCAGCGCGAACGCGAAGAGCGTGCCGATGCTGGTGGCGTCGGCCAGCTGGCCCAGCGGTACGGCCGCCGCGAGCCCGCCGCAGAACAGCGAGACGAGCACGGTGTTGGCGCGGGGCGTGCCCGTACGGGGGTGAACCTTGGAGAGCACGCGGGGCATGAGCCCGTCGCGTGACATGGCGAACAGGATGCGGGTCTGGCCGTAGAGGACGGTCAGCACGACGCTTGCGATGGCGACGACCGCGCCGAACGCCAGGATGGTGGCCCAGAAGCTCTGGCCCGTGACGTCGTGCATGATGCCCGCGAGGGCCGCCTCGGAGCCGTCGAACCGCTGCCAGGGCAGCGCGCCCACCGCGGCGACCGCGACGAGGCAGTACAGCGCGGTGACGATGACCAGCGAGAGCATGATCGCGCGGGGCAGGTCGCGCTGCGCGTCCTTCGCCTCCTCGCCAGCGGTGGAGGCGGCGTCGAAACCGATGTACGAGAAGAACAGCGTGGCTCCGGCGGCGCTCACCCCGGCCATGCCCAGGGGCATGAACGGCGCGTAGTTCCCGGCGCGTACGCCGCTGAAGGCGACGGCGCAGAACAGGAGCAGCGCCGCGATCTTGACGGCGACCATCACCGCGTTGGCGCGGGCGCTCTCGCGGGCGCCGCCCAGCAGGAAGGCCATCGCGAGGAGCACGACCAGCAGCGCGGGCAGGTTGAAGATCCCGCCCTCGCCGGGCGGGCCCGCCACGGCCTCCGGGATGGTCAGGCCGAGGGTGCCGTCCAGCAGCTCGTTGAGGTACTCGCCCCAGCCGACGGCGACGGCGGCCACCGACACCCCGTACTCGAGGATCAGGCACCAGCCGCACACCCAGGCGATCAGCTCGCCCAGGGTGGCGTAGGCGTACGAGTACGAGGAGCCCGCGACCGGGATGGTGCCGGCCAGCTCGGCGTAGGACAGGGCGGAGAACAGCGCCGTGAGCCCGGCGATCACGAACGACACGACGACCGCGGGGCCCGCCTCCGGCACCGCTTCGCCGAGGACCACGAAGATGCCGGTGCCGAGGGTGGCGCCGATGCTGATCATCGTCAGCTGCCAGAGCCCGAGGGTGCGGCGCAGGCTGCCGCCCTCGCCGTGGCCGCCCTCCGCGACCAGCACGTCGACGGGCTTGCGCCGCATCAGCCGGGCCCCGAGGGAGGAGGGGGCGGGAGGTGGTGCGGATGGCGCTGCGCCCTGGTCCAGCACGGGGTGGCTCCTAGCGGTCGGCTGCGGTGGGTCCGGTGACGGCGACGGCGGGCCGCGGCGGACCGGCGCCGCGCGGCGAGGGCCACGTCGCGACCGGGGACCGCCGAGCAGGCGGTCCCCGCCACTCCACGTACAGCGATGAACCCTACGAGGCGTTCTCGGCGGCCCGTAATGCGGGAGTCTTGCGCGTACGCGGCGATTCGTTGCGCGGACAGGCCGATGCCGCGGGATCGTTCACGCCGGGTCGCCGGGTGCCGCCGGTACGGCCCGCAGCCAGGTGTGGTCGTCGGTCAGCCACGCGTCGAGGACAAGCCCGGCCTCCTCCAGCGCCTCCCGCAGCTGCCCCTCGGTGAGGTGGCGGGAGAGGAAGGTCTGGCTCCACGCGGCGTCCTCGAAGGCGTACTCCATCGTGACCCGTTTGGCGCCCTCCTCCGCGGCGTCACCGGCCGGTTCCCGTACGGCGAGCCGCACCCGCATGCCGTTCCGCTCCCACGCGGAGCCGGGCTCGAGGGTGGCGTGCCACTCGCCCTCGCACTGCACGATCACGCTGCCGCCGGGGGCGACATGGCGGGCACAGGTGCGCAGCAGCTCCGTACGGAGCGCGCGGTCGGCGGTGTTGACGAGGAACGAGGTCAGCGTGACGGCGGCGAACCGCTCCCCCAGCGCCAGCCCTTCGATGGTGGAGCGTACGGTGCGGGCGCCCCGGATGTGGGCGAGCATCGGGGCGGACTCGTCGACGGCCGTGACCTGGAAGCCCAGTTCCAGCAGCCGGCGGGTCATCCGGCCGGCGCCCGCGCCGAGTTCGAGGAGCGTGGCGCCCGGGGGCACGGCCGCCGCGATGATCTCGGGCTCGCCGTTGGCGGGCAGCCGTGTGTACAGCTCGACGGAGCAGCCGTCCGGGGTGATGTCGCCGGGGCCGGTGCCGGAGTGTTCGGTTTCCCTCAGGGGTGTGTCGGTCATGGGGCCATGGCAGCAGCGGCGGCGGGGCGGGGGAAGTGTTTCGGGAGAGGCCGAAAGTACGGGCCGTGGTGGGGTGTTGAGCGGGGCGTACGGAGCCGGGCGAGGCGCGTACGGGAGCCCGGCCCGGCGCCCCGCCGACTGCTACCAGCTGTTGTGCAGCGGCTTGCCCTCGGCGTAGCCCGCCGCGCTCTGCACGCCGACGACCGCCCGCTCCGCGAACTCCTCGAGCGTGCCCGCGCCCGCGTACGTGCACGCCGAGCGGATGCCCGCGACGATCGAGTCGACCACGTCCTCGACGCCGGGCCGTACCGGGTCGATGAACATCCGCGAGGTGGAGATGCCCTCCTCGAACAGCGCCTTGCGGGCCCGGTCGTACGCCGACTCCTCGCTGGTGCGGTTGCGTACGGCGCGTGCGGAGGCCATGCCGTACGACTCCTTGTACAGCCGGCCGTCCGACGCCTGCTGGAGGTCGCCGGGCGACTCGTAGGTGCCCGCGAACCAGGACCCGATCATCACGTTCGAGGCGCCCGCGGCGAGCGCCATCGCGACATCGCGCGGGTGCCGTACGCCGCCGTCCGCCCACACGTGCTTGCCGTACTTGCGCGCCTCGGCGGCGCATTCGAGGACGGCGGAGAACTGCGGGCGGCCGACGCCGGTCATCATGCGCGTGGTGCACATGGCGCCGGGCCCGACGCCGACCTTCACGATGTCCGCGCCGGCCTGGACGAGGTCGCGTACGCCCGCGGCCGACACGATGTTGCCCGCGACGACGGGAACCTGCGGGTCGAGTGCGCGTACGGCGCGCAGCGCATCCAGCATCCGCTCCTGGTGGCCGTGCGCGGTGTCCACGACGAGGGTGTCGACCCCGGCCTCCAGCAGGGCCTTGGCCCGGCCGGCGACGTCGTTGTTGATGCCGACGGTGGCGGCGATCCGCAGCCGCCCCCGGGCGTCGGTGGCCGGGGTGTAGAGGGTGGCCCGGAGGGCGCCCCTGCGGGTGAGGATGCCGACGACGCGGCCGTCGCCGTCCACGACGGGGGCGAGCTTGCGGTGGGCGGCGTCGAGCTGGTTGAACGCCTCCTGCGGGTCGGTGCCCGCGTCGAGCAGGAACAGGTCGCGCGACATCACCTCGGACAGCTGCGTGAAGCGGTCCACGCCGGTCAGGTCGGACTCGGTCACGACCCCGACGGGCCGCCCGTCCCGTACGACGACGCCCGCGCCGTGCGCCCGCTTGGGCAGCAGTGACAGGGCGTCGGCGGCGGTCTGGTGCGGGTCCAGCGTGATGGGCGTGTCGTACACGAGGTGCCGCTGCTTGACCCAGCCGACCACCTCGGCGACGACCTCGACCGGGATGTCCTGCGGGATGGCGACGAGTCCGCCGCGCCGGGCGACCGTCTCGGCCATCCGGCGGCCCGCGACCGCGGTCATGTTCGCCACGACGAGCGGGATGGTGGTGCCGGTGCCGTCTGGCGCGGACAGGTCCACGCCGTGCCGGGACCCGACCGCGGAGCGGCTGGGCACCATGAAGACGTCGTCGTACGTGAGGTCGTACGGGGGCCGCTGATCATTGAGAAAACGCACGTACCTCAGTGTCCCACGTCCGCACACCAGAACGAGAACGGACGATCCCCCAGGCGCCGACGGGCGCGTTTGTCGGATCACACGACGTCCCGAGCCCCCCGCACGCTCTAGGCAGCCGCCCCGGCGAGGGGTACCTTTCGCTCCCCCGCCACCGACTCGGGGGCGGCGTCCCGAGCGGGAGGACCCGTGCGGGAAGGAGGGGCATGCGATGCGCGAATACAGCCTTCCTCCCCTGGTGGACCCGGTGTACGAGGGCGGCCTCGCCGACTCGGTGTACGAGACCGCCGCCCGCGAGCCCGGGCTGCCGCAGCTGGCACGGCGCGAGGAGGGTGCGGGCGGCTTACGGGACGGCGCCTGGCGCCCGATGACCGCCGCTGCCTTCCGCAACGAGGTGCTGGCGCTGGCGAAGGGCCTGCTCGCGGACGGCATACGGTTCGGCGAACCGGTCGCGGTGATGGCCCGTACGAGCTACGAGTGGACGCTGTTCAGCTACGCCCTGTGGTCCGTCGGCGCCCGGGTCGTCACCGTCTACCCCACGTCGTCCCCGGACCAGGTACGGCGCATCCTGGCCAGCTCGGGCGCGTGCGCCATCGTGGTCGAGAACGAGCAGCACGCGATGACGCTGGGCTCGGCCTGCGGCACGCTGCCGTCGCTGCGCCGGGTCTGGCAGCTGGACACGGGCTGCGTGGCGAAGCTGACCAGCGCGGGCACCCCGGTCGCGGACGAGGAGGTGCACCGGCACCGGCGGGCGGTCACGCCCGACTCGACCGCCGCCCTCATCTACACCTCGGGCACCACCGGGCCGCCCCGCGGCTGCGTCATCACGCACGCCAACCTGGCCGTGGAGTGCGACACCCTGCTCAAGGGCTGGCGGCAGCTGATGGCGGAGCCGGGCGAGCAGCCGGCCATCCTGGCGTTCCTGCCCATGTGCCACGTGTACGGGCTGATGGTGTCGGTGCTGTGCCTGCGCGGTGGCGTCCTGCTGGGGCACCAGAGCGACCCGGCGCCGGAGGCGCTGCTGCCCGCGCTGGCGTCGTTCCGGCCGACGTGCGTGTTCGCCGTCCCGTACATCTTCGAGCGGATCTTCGCGCGCGCCCGCAGGGCGGCGGAGGAGCAGGGGCGGCTGCGGCTGTTCGAGCAGGCCGTGCGTACGGCCGAGCAGTATGCGGAGGCCGCCGAGCAGCGCGCGCTGGGCACCGGCCCCGGACCCGGCCCGGCGCTGCGCGTCCGGCGCGCGCTCGCCGACCGGCTGGTGTACCGGCGGATACGGGCGGTGCTGGGCGGCCGTACGCGCAACGTCGTCTCCGGCGGCTCGACGCTCAGCCGCGAGCTCGGGCTGGTGTTCTCCGGGGCGGGCATCACCGTCTACGACGGCTACGGGCTGACCGAGACGACCGCCGCCGTCACCGCGCAGCCGCCCGAGCGGCCCCGGTTCGGCACGGTGGGCAGGCCGCTGCCGGGCACGTCGCTGCACATCGCGCGGGACGGCGAGGTGTGGGTGCGCGGGCGCACGATCTGCGCCGGTTACGTGGCCGGCGCGGCGGACGAGGGGCCGCGGCCCGACGGCTGGCTCGCCACCGGCGACGTGGGCTACCTCGACGACGGCTATCTGGTGATCACCGGCCGCAAGAAGGACGTGATCGTCACCAGCGGCGGCGAGACCGTCGCCCCGCTGGTCCTGGAGGAGCGGCTGCGCGCGCACCCGCTGGTGTCGCAGGCGCTGGTCGTGGGCGAGGACCGGCCGTACATCGCGGCGCTGGTGACGCTGGACCCCGACGCGCTGGAGCACTGGCAGCGGTACGGCCGTACGGGCCGGGGCTCCGGGTACGGCCAGGGAAACGTACACGGGCGCTCCATCGGCGAGGAGCTGCGGCGGGAGATCGACCGCGCGGTGGCCGCCGCGAACAGCGCCGTCTCCCGGGCCGAGTCGATCCGCGCGTTCCGCATCCTGTCCGAGGAGTTCAGCGTGGACAACGGGATGATGACGCCGTCGCTGAAGCTGCGCCGGGGCGCGATCGTCCGCATGTACGCGGCGGAGATCGACGAGCTGTACGCCTGACGCGGCGGCACGGCGTCGTCCGGGCACGGCGTCATGCCCGTACGCCGGTCCGCGCGGCAATGTAGCAGCGCCGTACGCCCCTCAGCGGGTCTTTGTCAGGTGACGACGAACCCTGAACGAGCCGCCCCTCCGCACCGTTAGCGTCCGTCTGCACTCCGAAGGACGACTGCGGAAGGTGGACGGATGAGACGCGTCATCGCCGGCACGCCGCTGGCGTCGGGACGGGCGGTCGGCACCGCGCTGATCGTCGTCGCCCTCGCGGCCACCGTGGTCGCGCTGCTGCTCCCCGCCCAGATGTTCAACGGCAACCGCTCGGTGGCGGCGGCCCGGCAGGGCTGGGACGACGACGGCGGCGGCACGGAGAGCACCTCGTACGGGCCGCTCACCGCGCTGGACCGGGACTTCGTACGCAAGGTGCGGCTCGCCGGGCTGTGGGAACTGCCCTCGGGCCGCCAGGCCCAGGAGCGCGGCACCCGCAAGTCCGTACGGACGGCGGGCGACCACCTGGTCGACGGGCACACGGAGCTGGACCGGCGCGCCGTGGAGGCGGGCCGCTCGCTCGGGATCTCCCTGGCGAACCAGCCCACCGAGCAGCAGCGCGGCTGGCTCTCCCGGATGGACGCGGCGCAGGGCGAGGAGTTCGACCGGGTGCTCGTCAACCTGCTGCGCCGGGCGCACGGCAAGGTCTTCGGCCTGATCGGCATCGTCCGCGACCGTACGCGCAACTCGCTCGTGCGGTCGCTGGCGGACCGCGCCAACACGGTCGTTCTGGACCACATCACGGTCCTCGAGAACACCGGACTCGTGGACTTCGACGCACTGGACGACGCGAAGTGAACTCGCGAAGTGAACTGGAGTGAACCGCACATGAGAGAAAAGGCGCACAAACGATCACTCAGGACGAGCAGGACGGTCGCGGTCGTCTCGGCACTGGTGCTGAGCGGCGGCGGGATCGCCGCACTGGCCGCCAACGCCTCGGCGGGACCGGAGGACGACGAGGGCCCGCCGCGCGACGGCCGGGTCCAGGTCCGTACGGTCGACTGCCCCGACGTCGGCCTCGCACTCGGCCGGGTGCCCGAGGGCGCGGAGACCGAGGTCGCGAAGGGGCTGGCGGAGCTGGACAAGCAGGTGGCCGGCGCGTACGGGCAGGTGAGCACGGACGACGCCGCTCCGGACGGCGCGCTGCGGAGACTCGGCGAGCAGCGCGCCCGGACCATCGACGGCATCGCCGACAGCATCACGCGCGGGGGCGCGCAGCCTCCGCGCGGGCTGGACACGATGAACGAGTGCCGGATGAAGAACGACGTGACGACCGCTCAGCCGGCTGACGGCGACGGCGACGGGGACCAGAGCGGGAACGAGGACGGCGGCGGCGAGGGGGACGGCGGCGAGCAGCAGACCGGGCCCGTGCCCGAGGACTTCGTCGACATCACCACCGTGCAGCCGAACGCCCCGGCGCCCGAGGAGGGCGAGAACGCGTCCTCCGGCTCGTTCACCACGGAGTGCGGCCGCAACGAGAACGGGCACTTCAACTCGGACAACGTCATCGCCGCCCCCGGTGTCGCCAACGGCGCCCACCACGTGCACGACTACGTCGGGAACGTGTCCACCGACGCCTTCTCGACCGACGAGAGCCTCGCGGCGGCGGACACGACCTGCGAGAACGGTGACCTGTCCAGCCACTACTGGCCGGTGCTGCGCTCCCTCAACGGCGCCCAGGACCAAGGCCAGGAGCAGGACCAGCAGGACCAGCAAGACGGGCAGGAGCAGCAGGGCCAGGAGCAGCAGGGCCAGGAGCAGCAGGGCGGGCAGCAGGAGCAGCACGGCGGCGGCGCGGGCCACGACGACGGGAACGTCGGCGAGGTCCTCCAACCCGCCAGCGTGTCCCTGAAGTTCGAGGGCAGCCCGCAGGGCGACGTGACCGCGATGCCCCGCTTCCTGCGCATCATCACCGGCGACGCCAAGGCGTTCACGAACGGCGACGCGAACGCCAACGCCTCCTGGAGCTGCGAGGGTTTCGAGGACCGTCAGCTCCGTGACAGGTACCCGCTCTGCCCCGAGGGCAGCGAGGTCGTCCGGACGTTCTCGTTCCAGAGCTGCTGGGACGGCCGGAACACCGACAGCGGCAACCACCGCGACCATGTGGCGTTCGCCGCCGAGGACGGCTCGTGCCCGGAGGGCTTCACGGCGGTGCCGAAGCTGGTGCAGCGGATCACGTACGACGTGCCGCGCGGCGCCGGTGCCGCGGAGGACACGCCGTTCGCCGTGGACAGCTTCCCGGAGCAACTGCACAAGCCGGTGACCGACCACAGCGACTTCATCAACGTGATGCCGGAGGAGCTGATGGACGAGGCCGTGGACTGCATCAACGAGGGCCGCGACTGCGGCTGATGCCGCGGCCGGCCACGGGAAACGGCGGCCCCGGACACGGAACGCATCCCGTGTCCGGGGCCGCCGCCGTACGGAATGCCGCCGTACGGGCCGGGGGCCGGGGCCTACGGTACGAACTCCCGCAGGGTCACAGCCCGTTGACGCGGGCCTCGCGGGCCACGCCCAGCGAGCGGATGCCCGCGGTGACGGCACGGGCCCGGCGGGCCGCCCGCGCGGGGCGACAGCGCATCTCGGCCATCAGCCGCCGTCCGCGCAGGGTCATTTCGAGCTCGAAGCGCGTGTACGGGTCCCGTAAGGCCGCACCGAACAGCTTCTCGATCTGGCGCAGCCTGTACCGCACCGTCTGCGGGTGCACCCGCAGGGTCTTCGCCGCCTCGGGGGCGCCGCCGCCCTCCAGCCAGGCGAGCAGCGTGACTTCGAGCCGTTCGCTCTGTCTCGGGGTGAGGTCCGCCAGAGGGGCGAGCCAGCGGGAGGACAGGGCGCGCGCCAGCGACTCGTCCTGCAGCAGCAGGAGCATCGACAGGTGGTCGGAGACGAACGCGACCTCGTGCTCGGCGCCGCGCGGCGGCCCCAGCTGGAGCAGCCGGCGCGCCCACCGTACGGAGGACGCGGCGTCGCTGAGGGGCACGACGTGCCCGACCGCTGCCGTACGTCCACGCAGCGCGGTCTCCAGGGCGGCGCCCGCGTGCTCGTCTGTCGCGGGGTCCGGAAGCAGCAGGCACAGCTCACCCTCGACGGGGCTGGCCAGGACGTTGCCGAGGGCGGCCGCCAGCTGGGGCGCCTCGCAGGGCGAGCCGAGGGCGACCGCGCGCACCGTGTCGGGCAGCGGCCACCGGGCGGATCTGGCCAGTTCGGGCAGCGGCACCTCGGACGCCTCGGCGGCGCCGGTGAGGACGGCGAAGAGGTGCCTGCGCGCCCGGTCGATGGGCACGGCCGCGGCGACGCGCCGTACGGCCTGCGGCTGTGTACGGACGGGCTCCTCGGCAGTTCCGGTACGTTTCCGCTGGTATCCGAGTGCCGTCAGCAGAGCCTGCTCGACTGCCCATTGCAGGTCCTCGCGCTCCATTTCCTCCAGAAGCGCGGATATACCCGGAATATTCTGCTGCAGGACATCCACCATCCGGTCGGCGATGGTGGGGAGTTCCTTTCTCAGAACGCGCGTCCACTCGCCGCGCGGGCGTGCCCAGATGCGGTTAAGAAGGTCGCACATCTCTACCTCGTTCCTGCCGGATTGGGCCCGCCCGGCACGGGACGGTCAGGCCCGCGGAGGTTGCCTCCGGCCCCGGTTTCCCGGCCCGGCACCGGAGTTGAGGGTCCCCCTGCATCCCCTGGGGGGGCATCATCGGCAGCCGCCGGGTCCAGCGGCGATCCCCATGCAGGAATTTGTCACAGCGCGATAAAACTCGTGAAGGTCTCGTGCCCTTCCGAGATGCTGCGACTCACGTGCCGCCGCATTGGCACGGAAAGCGGAGAGCACCGGAGGCCGTACCGACCGCCGCCGGGCAGATTCCGTACAAGAATGAACTTCATGGTTTTGATGGGGAGATCGAGATGCCCACAGGCCAGCTGCAGAACCCCCGCACATCCCCCTCCTCCCGTGTTCCGCGCACCCACCGGTCCCGGAGCCGCCGTATGCCCGGCCTCCGTACGTCACGTGCGCGTGCTGCCGTACGGATCGCCTCCGCAGGGAGGCCCGCACGGCTGAACGCGGTCTTCGCCGTCGCGCTCCTGCTGTCGCTGTTCCTCACCGTCAGCGGCAGCGCCGCCGGGCGCGCCTGGGCCTTCCTGGACTGGGGCGCGGGCGTGCTCGCGCTCGTCTCGCTCACCCTCACCGCGCTGTGGGGGCTGGCCGCCGCCGACCGGCGGCTGCTCGGCGCGGACCACCGGCTGCTCGCGCAGGGCGTGCACCGGGGTACGGCCGTGGCGGGGCTGGGCTTCCTCGTACTGCACGTGTGGGTGAAGGTCGCGGAGGAGTCGACCGGCGGGCGGGCGGCCGCGGTGCCGTTCACCGACGGGCAGCGGCCGGTGCTCATCGGGCTGGGCACGCTGGCGGGCTACCTGTTCGTGGCGGTGGCCGTGACGGGCGCGGCGCGCAGCGCGTTCGCCACCACGGGGCGCTCGCGGTGGTGGCGCGCGCTGCACATGGGCGCGTATCTGGCGTGGGCGCTGGCGCTGGTGCACGGCCTCAAGGCCGGGCGTACGCCCGGGACATGGGTGACGTGCGCGTACGTGCTGTGCGTCGCGGGGGCAGCCGTCGTCCTCGCGCTGCGGCTCGCGCCGGGGCGCAACCCGCCGCGTACGCCCGGGCGGCGTACGCCAGAAGCGCGCACGGCCGAGGCCCGTACGCCGGAAGCACCCGCTCCCGCACCCGAGGGCCGTACGCAGGAAGCCCGTACGGCCGGCGCTCCGGCCCCCGCCGCGAGCGGCCCGCGCGCGCCCGCGGCCGGGGTGCCCTGGTCCCGTACGCCCGAGTCGCCGGCCGCCCCCGAGCCGCACGCGAGGAGGGCCGTGTGACGTCCGTCGAACCGCTCGTCCCGCGCAGTCACGGGCCCGCCGCCGCGCCCTCGCTCGCCTGCCTGGGCCCGCCGCGGCTGCTGGCCGGACTGGACCAGGCGGCGCGGCTCGACCGCGTCGCGCACCTGACGGTGCACGGCTCGCTCCCCGACCTGCGCCCCGCGGAGCTGGTGGACCTCGCGGAGAACATCTCGCTGCGCGGCCGCGGCGGCGCGGGCTTCCCGTTCGCGCGGAAGCTGCGCGCGGTGCTCGCGGCGGCGCGGCGCCGCACCGACGGGCGTACGGCCGTGGTGGTCAACGGCAGTGAGGGCGAGCCGAGTTGCCTCAAGGACACCGCCCTGCTGCTGCACGCACCGCACCTCGTGCTGGACGGCGCGCAGCTGGTGGCGCGGGCGCTGCGGGCCGAGACCGTACGGGTCGGGGTGACCCGCCGGGACGTCGAGGCATCGGTCGGCGCGGCGATCGCCGAACGCGGTCCGGTGCGCCCGCCGCTGAGCGTGACCCGGCTGCCGGAGCGGTTTGTCACCGGCGAGTCCTCGGCGCTCACCCGCGGCCTCGACGAGGGCCCCGCGCTGCCCGCGGGCCGCGGCGTCCGTACGAGCGAACGCGGCCTGGGCGGCCTGCCCACCCTCTTCTCCAACACCGAGACCTTCGCCCAACTCGCCGTCGCCGCCCGCCTCGGCGCCCTCGGCTACCGCGAGACGGGCCTGCCCGACGAGCCCGGCACCGCCCTCCTCACCGTCGCGGGGCAGCACGTCGTGGAGACCCCCACGGGCGTGCCGCTGCCGTACGTGCTGGAGCTGTGCGGCCTCGGACACGGCCAGGGCGTGCTGCTCGGCGGCTACCACGGCCGCTGGCTGCGCCCGTACGACGCCCGGCGCGCGCTGGTGTCGCGCGCCTCGCTGTCCGCGCTCGGCGCGACACTGGGCGCGGGCGCGGTGCTGCCGCTGCCCGAGGGCACGTGCCCGGTGGGCGAGACGGTACGGGTCGCCCACTGGCTGGCCGGCGAGTCGGCCGGGCAGTGCGGCCCGTGCGTGCTCGGACTGCCGTCGCTGGCACGCGCGTTGGCGGGAGCGGCGGACGGGGGCGGCACCGCCGCGCTGGAGGCCGTACGGCGCCGGGCCGACGCCGTGGACCGGCGCGGGGCGTGCGCGCACCCGGACGGTACGGCCGGATTCGTACGGTCCGCCCTCGACGTGCTCGACGACGACTTCCGGCTGCACGCGCACGGCTCCGGCTGCGGGCGACCGGTGCTCGGGACGCTGGGGCTGCCGGAGGACACGGGCGGCGGGGACGGCGCACGGCCGGGCCCGGCGGACCCGGCGGAGCCCGCGCGGCTGGTGGTGAACTGGACGCTGTGCCAGGGCCACGGGCTGTGCGCGGGCGTGGCGCCGGGCACGATCCGGCTCGACGCCGACGGCTATCCGGCGCGGGCCGCCGCGCCCGTACCGGAGCACCTGCGCCGGCAGGCGCAGCGCGCCGTACGCCGCTGTCCGGCGCTGGCGCTGCGGCTCGAGGGCTGATCCCTTTCGGGCTGCCGCGCTGCCTCCCATGACCGGCATCTCAGCTTTTAGCAACTCCCGCTAACTTCCTGCCACTTCCGCCCCATCCGCACCAGACTACAGGTCTCCGCAGAGGAACGGCACACAGCCGTTCCGGGACCGAGGGAGTGACCATGAGGAAGAGGCGTCCGGCGGCGGTGACAGGCGCGGCGCTCGCACTGGTGGCGATGACGGCGTCCTGCGGTTACGGCCAGGGCGAGGCCAAGGACGACGGCGGGGTGCGGCCCGCGGGCGACAGTTCGGCGGCGGACCCCGGCGCCGGGGGGTACACGGACGGCGGCGCGTACGGGGACGGAGAGGGCGACGACGGCTACGGCGACCGCGCGGACCGCGGCGCCCGCACCGGCGCCGCCAAGACCCTCGCCGTACGGGACGTGGCGGAGCTGGGCCCGGTGGTCACCGACAGCGAGGGCTGGACGCTCTACCGCTTCGACGACGACAGCACCGACCCGCCCGCCTCCAGCTGCGAGGACGCGTGCGCCGACGCCTGGCCGCCCGTACCGGCCGAGGACGCTGCCGCCTCCGCGGGCATCAAGGCCGAGAAGCTCGGCAAGGTCGAACGCCCGGACGGCACCCGGCAGCTGACGCTGGGCGGCTGGCCGGTGTACCGCTACGCGAAGGACACCGCCCCCGGCGACACCAAGGGCCACGGCGTCGCCGGGACGTGGAACGCGCTCGCGCCGGACGGCAAGAAGGCCGGTCAGCAGAAGAAGGCACCACCGCGGGACACGACGCAGCTGCGCGCCGAGGACGACCCGGCGCTGGGCGAGATCGTGTCGGACGCCAAGGGCCGTACGCTCTACCGCTTCGACAAGGACTCCGCATGGCCCATGAAGTCCAACTGCACGGGCGCGTGCCTGGACACGTGGAAGCCCGCGAAGCCGGTCGACAAGGACAAGCTGAACGGAGTCGCGCGCAAGCTCGTGAGCACGTACGAGCGTGCCGACGGCACGAAGCAGCTGGCGATCGACTGCTGGCCGGTCTACTGGTTCACCGGCGACAAGGGCGCCGGTGACACGGAGGGGCACGGCAAGATGGGTCTGTGGTGGGCCGTCACGCCGGACGGCGAGAAGGCGTCGTCGTCGACGCCTTGAGAACGAGCCCGTGCAGCGCTTGAGGACGGCCCTCGCCGAATCCAGCCCGTCCGGCGCGGCAGCAGAAGATGGCGCCCAGCCGAATCCAGCCCGTCCGGCGTTTGAGGACGGCCCTCAGCCAGCGATTCGCGGCAGCCGCCAGTGGGCGGTCACCGCATTGTGCGCCGGGCGCGGCCCGGGAACGGGCCGGGGTTCGTCCTCAATCGCCGGACGGGCTTGATGTGGCGGAGCGCCGCCCCCAGCAAGCGGACGGGCTGGATTGGGCCAGGGCCGTCCTCAAGAGGCGGACGGGGCTGAATGGGGCGAGCGCCGGCCGAGACGGCGCCGCACCGCCCCCGCCGCGGGCTCCGCCCACCGCGCGGCCAGCGGGCCGAGGACGACGAGCAGGAGCACGTACGCGGTGGCCAGCGGCCCGATACGGGTGTCCGTACCGGCCGCCAGCCCTGCGATCACGATGGAGAACTCGCCGCGGGCCACGAGGTCACCCCCCGCACGCCAGCGGCCCTTCGTGCCGATGCCCGCGCGCCGGGCCGCGTACCAGCCGGTGGCGACCTTCGTGAGGGCCGTGACGACGGCCAGCAGCGCCGCGGGCAGCAGCACCGGCGGGATCTCGGCGGGCACCGTGGACAGGCCGAAGAAGACGAAGAAGACCGCGGCGAAGAGATCGCGCAGCGGCGCCATCAGGTTCCGCGCGTTCTCGGCGGTCTCCCCGGACAGCGCGATGCCGACAAGGAACGCGCCGACGGCCGCCGACACCTGGAACCGCTGCGCGACCCCGGCCACCAGCAGGGTCAGCCCGAGCACCACGAGCAGCAGCATCTCGGGGTTGTCGGTGCCGACGACACGGCTGATCACCCGGCCGTGCCGCAGCGCGACGTACAGCACGAGACCGACCGTGCCGACCGCGATCAGCAGCGTGACGCTGCCGCCCGCCAGCCCCGCGCCGGCGAGTACGGCGGTGAGCAGCGGGAGGTAGACCGCCATCGAGAGGTCCTCGAGCACGAGGATGCCGAGCACGACGGGGGTCTCGCGGTTGCCGAGGCGGCCGAGGTCGGTGAGGACCTTGGCGATGACGCCGGAGGACGAGATCCAGGTGACTCCGGCCAGCGCCAGGACAGCCGCGGGGCCCCAGCCGAGGAGCAGCGCGGCGATGGCCCCGGGGGTGGCGTTGAGGAGGAAGTCGAGGACGCCGACCGGGTACTGGGTGCGAAGGCTGCTGAACAGCTCCGTCGCGCTGTACTCCAGCCCGAGCATGAGCAGCAGCAGGATGACCCCGATCTCGGCGCCGACCTCGAAGAACTCCTCGCTGGTGGACAGTTGGAAGAGGCCGCCGTTGCCGAACGCGAGCCCGCCCGCGAGATACAGCGGGATCGGCGACATCCCGATGCGCCCGGCGAACCGGCCGACGATACCGAGGCCGAGGATGACCGCGCCGAGCTCGATGAGCATGACGGCCATGTCGTGCACGCGGCGGCCTCAGGACTCGGCGATGAGCTGCGTCAGATCGTCGACGCCCTCGCGGGTGCCGACCACCACCAGGGTGTCGCCGGCCTCCAGCCGGAAGTCGGGTGCCGGCGAGGGGTACGCGCCGGTGCGCCGGAGCACCGCCACGATCGAGGCGCCCGTACGGCTGCGGGCCTGGGTGTCACCCAGCGGCCGGCAGCGGTACGGGGAGCGGGCGCTGACGGCGATGCGCTCGGTGACCAGGTCGAGGTCGATCTCGTCGCCGCCCCAGCGCGACGTGGTGTCGCCGGGCGCCACCAGCTCCGCGAGCGCGGCGGCCTCGTCCGGGTCGAGCGCGACGGTGGCCTGGCAGGCGTCGGGGTCCTCGGGGTCGTAGAAGCCGAGGAAGCGGCGGCCGTCCTGGTGCACGACCACCGAGATGTGGCGGCTGTCGTCGGCGCGGGTGGCGATGTCGTACTGCACGCCCACACCCGGCAGCGAGGTCTTACGGGTGGTCATGGCTCTCTCTCCTCGCGGACTGCGGCCGGCGGGCCGCCCGGAAGACCGGACCTCCGGGGCGCCCTGTGAGCACCGGCGGTCCGGGGAACGATCCGGGCCGACCGGGCATTCCCGGCCGCCTGCCGCTGCCGAGCCTAGCGCCCGTCGGGGTCCGCGCGGTCGAGCGCCGGGCGTGGCCCGGGGAGCGTCTCGAGCAGCTGGTCCGCCGCCGCCGTGTCCGTGACGAGGCTGGTCACCAGCCCGGAACGGAGGACGGCGTCGATCGCGGCGGCCTTCCGCAGCCCGCCCGCGATGGCGACGACCTCCGGCACCCGGCGCAGCCGTTCGGCCTCGACCGTGATGCACCGCTCGCCGAGGTCGCGGCCGATACGGCGGCCCTCGGCGTCGAAGAGGTGCGCGGACATCTCGGCGGCGACGCCCAGCGAGGAGTAGTGGTCCCGCTCCTCGTCGCTGAGCATGTCGTGGACCGTGGAGATGCCCGGCTCCCAGGAGCCGATCGACACGGCCGCGACGGTCACCTTGTCGAAGTACTCGAAGGCTCGCGCGATGCCTGTCTGGCTGCGGAGCGCCGCCGCGGTGGCGGAGTCCGGCAGCAGCATCGGGGCGTAGATCGGGTGCGCCTCTCCCCCGGCGACCTCGGCCGCGCGGCGGACCGCCTCGACGGAGCCGCGGTCGGCAGTCCCGGCGTCGTACACGCCGGTGAGCTGCACGACGGTGCACGGCGGCAGCTGGCGCAGCGCGGCCGCCATGTGGATGGTGGACCGGCCCCAGGCCAGCCCGAGCACGTCCCCGTCAGTGACCAGCTCGCCGAGCAGGTCGGCGGCGACCTCGCCGAGGTTCTCGGGGTCGGCGGCGGCGTCGTCGGCGTCCGCGACCTCGGTCGGGGACTCGACGACCACGACGTGCCGCAGGCCGTACCGCGCGCGCAGCGCGTCGGAGCGGTCCGCGTCCAGCTCGGCGGGGACGCGGATCTCGATCCGTACGAGGTCCCGTTCCAGCGCGGTCTCCAGCACGCGGGCCACCTTGAAGCGGCTGACCCCGAACTCGTCGGCGATCTGGATCTTCGATTTGCCCTCGAGGTAGAAACGGCGGGCCATCGCCGCAGCCTGCATGAGCTCGGCGGGTCCCATTCTTGTGGCTCGACCCGTCGACACCGCATTCACCTCACTGTTCAGCCGTACAGGCGCTTTTGCGCCGCGTGTTCATCCTCGCAGATCCGGGGCGCCTTGATCGGTCCGATGCACAGGGCATTCAAGGGTTTCCCGTACGTGCGGCCCCCGTTCCGACGGATTCCGGCCACGGCTGGGGATCAGTTCACGCCCGTACGGTGCGCGGCCTCCTCGGCCTGACCGCGCAGGGCACGCACGGCCGCGGCCGGGTCGTCGGCGCCGTACACCGCGGAGCCCGCCACGAAGACGTCCGCGCCGGCCTCGGCGCAGCGTTCGACGGTCTCGGCGGAGACGCCGCCGTCCACCTGGAGCCACATCTCCAGTCCGTGCTTGTCGATGAGCTGCCGGGTCCGGCGGATCTTCGGCAGCATGATGTCCAGGAACGCCTGCCCGCCGAAGCCCGGTTCCACCGTCATCACGAGCAGCATGTCGAGCTCGGGCAGCAGGTCCTCGTACGGCTCGACGGGGGTGCCGGGCTTGAGCGCCATCGACGCCCGCGCGCCCTTGGCGCGGATCTCGCGGGCGAGCCGTACGGGCGCCGCCGCGGCCTCCACGTGGAAGGTCACCGATCCTGCCCCGGCCTCGACGTACCGGGGTGCCCAGCGGTCCGGGTCCTCGATCATCAGGTGGCAGTCCAGCGGGGTGGCCGTCGCGCGGGAGAGCGCTTCGACGACCGGGGCGCCCAGGGTGAGGTTGGGGACGAAGTGGTTGTCCATGACGTCGACGTGCAGCCAGTCGGCGCCGTCCACGGCACGGGCCTCCTCGGCGAGCCGGGCGAAGTCGGCGGACAGGATGCTGGGGCTGATCTGCGCGGGCATGCCTCCAGTATGTCGTCCGCGCGGGGCGCGCGGCGGGCCGGGGTGCGGGCGCGCGTACGGACGTCCGCTGGCGCGCGTGCGGGAGGGCGCGGGCGCGTACGGGGCGGGGGCGCGCGGGTCAGGCGGTGCGGCGCAGCAGCGCGAGGTACATCGCGTCGGTGCCGTGCAGGTGCGGCCACAGCTGTACGTCCGGCCCGTCGCCGAGTGCGGGCATGTCCGGCAACAGGGGCCGCGCGTCGAGGAGTTCGGCGCCGGGGTGCCGCTTGCGTACGTCGTCCACGACGGCGCGGGTCTCGGCGAGATGCGGGGAGCACGTCACGTAGCCGACGACGCCGCCGACGCGTACGGCCTCCAGGGCCCGTTCGAGCAGCCCGCGCTGGAGCGGCGCGAACCGGTCCAGGTCCTCGGGCCGGCGCCGCCAGCGCGCCTCGGGGCGGCGGCGCAGCGCGCCGAGCCCGGTGCACGGGACGTCGACCAGCACCCGGTCGAAGGTGCCGGGGCGCCAGGCGGGCCGGGTGCCGTCGGCGGCGACGACCTGGTACGGGCCGGGGTTGCCCGCCAGCGCGCGGGCGACCAGCCGGGCCCGGTGCGGCTGCTTCTCCGCGGCGGTCAGCGCGGCGCCGCGCTGCGCGGCGAGGGCGCCGAGCAGGGCGGCCTTGCCGCCGGGTCCGGCGCAGCCGTCCAGCCAGCGGCGGTCGGGCCCGTCCCCCAGCGGGGCGTCGGCGAGGGCGAGCGCGACCAGCTGGCTGCCCTCGTCCTGCACTCCGGCGCGGCCCTCCCGTACGGCGGCAACCGCGCCCGGTTCGCCGCCCTCGGCCAGCCGCACGGCGTACGGCGACCAGCGTCCGGGCACGCCGCCGCCGGTCAGCAGCTCGTCGGTGCCGGCACGGCCTGGGCGTGCGACGAGGGTGACCTCGGGGCGCTCGTTGTCCGCCGTCAGCAGGTCCTCCATGCCGGCGCGGCCGCCGCCGAGCGCGTCCCACAGGGCGGAGACGATCCAGCGGGGGTGGCCGTGGCGGACGCCGAGATGCTCCTCGGCGTCCTCCTCGTACGGCGGCGCGACGCGGTCCAGCCAGCCTTCGAGGCCGATGCCGTCGGCGGTGATCTTCCGCAGGACGGCGTTGACGAACTTGGCGCGCCCGTCCCCGAGCACCACCCGTGCCAGCTCGACCGTCGCGCTGACGCCTGCGTGGCTGGGGATGCGGGTGCCGAGCAGCTGGTGCGCGCCGAGCGCGAGGACGTCGAGCACGGGCGGGTCGACCTCGCGCAGCGGCCGGTCCACGCAGTCGGCGATGATCGCGTCGTACGTGCCCTGCCAGCGCAGCGTGCCGTAGACGAGCTCGGTGGCGAGGGCCGCGTCCCGGGTGTCCAGCTCGCCCTTCTCGCGGGCCTTGGCGAGCAGGGGCGGCAGCACGAGGTTGGCGTACGCGTCCCGCTCGTCGACGGCCCGCAGCGCCTCGAACGCGAGGATCCGTACGGGGTCCTTGCGGGGGCGGCGGTAGGGCTTGGCGGGACGGCGTGGCCGAGTGCTCACGGGTGAAGGTGCTCCGGTCTGCGGTGACTGTCGGGGGACGACCCCGGGGGCGCGGTGGCGGGTGCGCGCCAGGGCGTATGTGCTCGCGTCCCAGCGTAGGCGGTACGGGAGGGGCGCGGGCCGGGCGTCCCCGCGCCGCCCGCGCCGTCTCGGGGGCTACTCGCCCAGCCGCTCGCCGTTCTCGATCCGCACCCCGCGCGCCCAGTCCGCGGCCCGCATCGGCTTCTTGCCCTGGGGCTGCACCCACTGCAGCTCGACGACGTGCGAACCGGTCCCGGCGTGCACGGAGTTCTTCGCCACGTGCAGCTCGCCCGGCGCCTGCCCGGTGCGCTCCGGGTCGAGGGCCACGGCGCGCACCTTGAGGCGCTCGCCGCGGAAGACCGTCCAGGCGCCGGGGGCGGGCGAGCAGCCGCGTACGAGCCGGTCGACGCGGAGTGCCGGGTCCGTCCAGGCGATGCGGGCGTCCTCGACGGTGATCTTCGGGGCGAGACTGACTCCGTCCGCGGCCTGCGGCACGGCCTCCAGGGTGCCGTCCTCGATGCCGTCCATGGTCGCGGCGAGCAGCCCGGCGCCGGCGAAGGCCAGCCGGGTGAGGAGGTCGCCGCTGGTGTCGGTGGGGCGTACGTCCTCGGTGATGACGCCGTAGACCGGCCCGGAGTCCATGCCCTCCTCGATCAGGAAGGTGGTGGCGCCGGTCGTCTCGTCGCCCGCGAGCACCGCGTGCTGCACGGGGGCGGCGCCGCGCCAGGCGGGGAGGAGCGAGAAGTGCAGGTTGACCCAGCCGTGTACGGGGATGTCCAGCGCCGTACGGGGCAGCAGCGCGCCGTACGCGACGACCGGGCAGCAGTCGGGGGCGATCTCGCGCAGCCGGGCGAGGAAGTCCGGGTCGCGGGGCCTGTCCGGGCGCAGCACCTCGATGCCGGCCTCCTGCGCGCGCTGCGCGACCGGGCTGGCCACCAGGTGCCGGCCGCGCCCGGAGGGCGCGTCGGGGCGGGTGACGACGGCCGCCACCTCGTGCCGCTCCGACGCGAGCAGGGCGTCCAGGGACGGTACGGCGACCTCGGGGGTCCCGGCGAAGACGAGCCTCATCGGTGGGGAGCAACCTCTCGCGAACGGCGGCGGCGGACGGCGGTTCAGTCTACGGTCCGTCAGCGGACCCGCCGCTCGAAGGGGGCGCACGCACCCTCGCAGTCCCGGCGCGTGCGCCCCGCGCGGGGTGCGATGCGCCCCCGGTGCGTGACCAGAGCGGGCGTTCCGACGTTGGTCAAGAGGGATTGACCGAACGGGACGCAACGGGCCGCTCAGCGGCCGTCGTTACCCGTATATCCCTGATCTGTCCTTTCCATGCCGGTTCGAGAGGCTTGTTCATGGCCGACCACGCAACCAACGACGCCCAGGCGAGGGCCAGCCTGCATCTGCTGGTGCGGGACATCGAACGGGTCCGCCGGCAGGTGGATGCCCTGCGCACGCTGACGGCGCAGCTCGGCAACGTCTACCGCCCCCGGCGCACCGGCCCTTCGGCGGGCTTCGTCGTCTACGGCCGGGCGCCCGCGCCCACCGTGCGGCTCGCGCAGGAGCTGCGCGACAGCGTGGAGACGCTGGTGACCGCCGCGGTGGACTTCGACCGGTCGCTGGGCTTCTCCTGGGACGCGGTGGGCTCGGCGCTCGGTGTCACCAAGCAGGCGGTGCACCGCCGTTACGGCACCCGGCGCGGCACGGCCCAGCACACGGCGGACCAGCACGTGCCGAGCGCGCACCCGGGCGGCCAGCACCCGGGCGGCTCCGGTGACGCCCCCGGGCGGCCGGACGAGGGCCCCGCCGGCGCGCCACCCGCGCCCGCCGTCCCGGCGGCGCGCTCCGTGCCGGGACGCACCGCCACGGCCGCCCCGCACGACTCACGGCCCGGGATCTTCCCTGGCCCTCGCAACGGCTGACCCCTCCGCAGCCGTCGCCGCCCGCCCGGTGTCCGCCTGCCCCGCCAGGGCCGGCCGGACGCCGGGCGGAGGTGCGCCCGCGCCCGTACGGGGGCTGCTCTCGTACGCGGTCTGCTCTCGTACAGGGCTGCTCTCGTACAGGGCTGCTCTCGTACGCGGGCTGCCCCCGCGTCAGCCGCCCGCGGCCGCCGACTCGTCGCCCGGCACGGGGAGTTCGAGGGGCAGGTCCGTACGCCGGCTCACGTTGAGCTTGCGGTACACCCGGGTCAGATGCTGCTCGACCGTGCTGACGGTGACGAACAGCTTGCTCGCGATCTGCCGGTTCGTGTGCCCCTGCGAGGCGAGCGCGGCGACCCGCAGCTCCGCGTCGCTCAGCTCGTTGACCGGGTCGTCGACGGGGGTGCCGACGCCGTCGAACGGCAGCGCCGCGCCGACGATCTCGCGGGGCAGGATGCCGCGCGGCAGCTCCATGTCGCAGTCCTCGGCGATCCGGTAGGCGCGGCGGGCCTGGAGGCGGGCGCGGGTCTCGTCGCGCAGCGCGTGGTAGGCGCGGCTGAGCTCGGCGACGGTCAGCGCCAGCTCGTAGCCCTGGCCGGCGCTGCTCAGGTTCTCGACGGCCTCGTGCAGCAGCGCCGGTGCCTTCGCCGCGTCGCCGGCGCGGGCCAGGACGCGCAGGGACTGGGCGCGTACGGAGGGGTACTCGGCGCCGAGCCGGGCCAGCTGCTCCAGCGCCAGGTCACGGGCCTGGTCGCGCTTGCCCAGCGCCAGGCAGGCGCCGGCCAGGTCGGTCCGCCAGGGCAGCACGGTGGGGATGTCGGCGCCCCACTTGCGCATCAGGTCGCCGCAGGTCCAGAAGTCGTCGAGGGCGGCATGCGGGCGGTCGACGGCCATGTAGTAGCGGCCGCGCGCGGCGAGGTAGCGCAGTCCGGCGACGTTCTGGAACGCCCCTTCGGGGACCGGCATGTTGAGATACGCGGCGGCCTCGTCGTACCGGCCGAGTGCCGTCGTGACGAGCACCATGTTGGCGATCGGCGCGCCGATCGCCACGCCCCAGCTGCCGGGTGAGATGAGGCTGAGCGCCAGGTGCGCGGGCTCCTCGGCGGCGGCGATACGGCCCTGCCGTACGGAGATGTCGGCGCGTACGGTCGCGAAGAACGCCTGCCACGTCAGCGCGCCCCGCTTGCCTGCCTCGCGCAGCAGCGTGTCGCACCAGTGCCCGGCCTCGTCCAGCCGGTCCGCGTACATCAGCGCGCTGAGCGTCGCGACCTCGGTGAGCAGCGTGGCGTCGTCCAGCCGGGCGCCCTGGAGGATCTGTTCGGCGCGGGTCACGGTGTCCTCGTCGGCGCCGCGGGTCAGCACGGCGCTCAGCAGCGCCGCCGCCCGGGTGGGCCGGCTGCCCGGTGCGGGGGCCGCCTCCGCCGCTTCGACCTCGGGTCTGACCCGGCCGAACTGCCCGGCGTGCGCGAACCCGAGCCACAGCCGGATCAGTTCGGCGCCCTCGACGGTCTCCGCGCACGTGCCCGCGCGCTCGCGCTGGTCGAGGAGTTCGAGTACGGCCGTGGCCTCGTCGCTGCTCCCGTGCCAGACCAGCAGGCCGATCAGGGTCGCCATGTCGTCCGGTGTCATCCGCCCGGCGCGTGCCGCGGCCGTCAGCTCCGGCAGGTGCCGGGCGGCGGCCAGCGGGTTCACGCGCCACTTGGCGCGGGCCAGCGCCATCCGGATCGCGGTCTGTTCGTCCTCGTCGGTGGCCGCGCGCGCCGCGGCCGACAGGCAGTCGACGGCGAAGCCGATGCGGTCGCCGGCCAGCGCCTCGGTCGCCGCCTCGCGGAGCACCGGTACGCCCCACGGCTCGCTGACGCGGCCCGCGGCGACGAGGTGCGGGGCCAGGCGCGCGGCGGAGACGCCGTGGCCGTGCAGGATGCGGGCGGCGCGGCCGTGCAGCGCGGCGTTCTCGCCGGCGCGGGTGGTCTGCCGTACGGCGGCGGTGACGGCCGGGTGCCGGAAGCCGCCGCCGTCGAGCAGGCCCACGGCGTTCAGGCCGCTGAGCGCCTGCTCGGTCATCTCCGGGTCGAGGGCGACGACTTCGCCGAGGACCTCGGGTGACGCGTAGTCCCCGACGACGGCCAGCGCCTTGGCGGTGCGCAGCATGGCGGGTTCGCAGCGGTAGAGGCAGGTGGCCACGGCCTGGCTGAAGGCGGGGCCGGGGGTGAGTTCGCCGTTCTCGGTGGCGTCGTTGAGGTGGTCCTCGGCGAGGGCGCGGGCGAGGAGCGGGTTGCCGCCGCTGATCCGGTGGCAGGCGGTGGCCAGTTGGCGGGAGCGGAACCGGCCCACATAGCCGGCGAGCAGGGCGGCCACGCCTGACTTGGACAGCGGCTTGAGTCTGAGGTGGTGGCAGTGCGGCTGCCGGAACAGCTCGGCGCGGAACCGCGGGTACTCGCGCTGCAGCAGGGCCTCCTCGGTGAGGACGAGCAGCACGCGGGTGGAGGGCAGGCGGCGGGCGAGATAGAGGAGGCACTGCAGGGAGCGGGGATCGGCGTAGTGGACGTCGTCCACGCCGACCACGAGCGGGCCGCGTTCGGCGAGGCCGAACAGGATTCTGCCGAGCCGGCGCGGATCGGGCTCGGCCGTCTCCTCGGACACCCCGAGGACGGACTGCACGACGGACTCCACTGCCGGCGGTGCGGCGGCGCGGGCGCCGGGCGGGGGCGCGGCGACGTCACCGCGTTCGGCGAGGAGTCCGGCCGCGGCGGTCAGCTGCCCTACGACCTCGAGCGGCAGGACGTACTCCGCGAGGGAGGCGGTGGCCTTGAGGAAAACGCCGCCGACAGACTCCACGTGGTCCGCGAACCGCTGCAGGAGCGCGGTCTTCCCGCCTGCGACCGGTCCGCTGATGAGCGCGATATTCCCCCGGCCCTGGGCGCACTCGGCGTAAAGCTGTTCCAGGCATGAGATTTCTTCGGCGCGTTCCACCAAGCTTATGGGGCACACCCGTAGTTCACACATCCCTTCGCAGGCCGCAAGGTTGCCGGTGTGGTCGATGTACTCCGAACGAATTCCGGGCGAGCCACCGCGTGCGCGGGCGCGCACGAGCACTCAGCGAAACGGACTCCTGGGTACACGGGCGGGATCAGGCCCCGCGTCCGGCGGGCCGTGCGCGGGCCGCTCGCCCGGCGCATGCCGGACCGGGCAGCCGGCCCGGCATGCGGCCTGACCTGTACGCGACAATCTCGCGGCCACTTGTGGCGCGCACACCGGTCACGCCGGAGCCACCACGGCATCCGGCGCCGGTTCCGGCGTCCACTGGCCCGCTCTCCCCCGGACATCTTCTCCCCCGCTCACGGCGGTCCCCCGTACTCATGCCTTTAACGGCCGCGGCCCGCAGGCTCCCCCCGTCCTCAACTGCTCACGGAAATGAAGGGCGTTGAGGACACTCTGTGTTGAGCTTGCCACAAGGACGGGACGCGGACCATACGCAATCCGTGATGGCACGCCTTCGCACGGTGATGCATCGGGCGTGACCTGAGGCTTCAGGTGCAAATCCATTGCAAATGGGAATGAAAAGCCTCCGTAACTCGCCGGGCCGCAACTCCGCGCTAGCCGTGCGCCGGAACCCGGCAAGCGCTGTCGCGCACGTGGTCCAGCAACTCCGCCTGCTCGAGCAGCTCCTGTCCCTGCGGCCCGAAGTCCGCGCCGCCGCGCACCGCCTCCGCGAACCGCCGGAAGCCGTTGGCGAACTGGTCGTCGGCGGCCAGCGTGAGCTCCTCGACATGGTCCTGCCGTTCCACCCGCAGGACCGTGCGCAGCGTGGGCGGCGGGCTGAACGCCCTTTCCAGCGTGAGCCGTCCGGAGCTGCCCCACACCGTGTACGCGGACCGGTAGGAGGTCTGGAAGCTGAACGCCAGATCGGCGGGCACACCTTCGCCCGAGCACAGCAGGGCGCTTCCACCGAGGTCGACGCCGTCTCCGGGGCCCCCACCCGAGCCCTCACCCGGGGCCGTACGGAGCACGGAACCCAGCACGCGCAGGCCGTCGCCGAGGAACAGCCGGGCCGCCCGTACGAGATACGAGCCGAGGTCGAGCAGGGCGCCCCCGCCGAGGTCCGCCCGGTACCGGATGTCGTCCGGTTCGCGGGGCGGGATGCCGTACGCGGCGCTGAATGACCTCGGCCGGCCGATGGCGCCGCCGGCTGTCAGCTCGCGGACGAAGGCGTGCTGCGAGTGGTGGACGAAGGTGAAGTTCTCGGCGGCCCACAGCCCGCGCCGCGCGGCCAGCTTCACCAGGTCCTCGGCCTCCGCGAGGGTGCCGGCCAGCGGCTTCTCGACGAGTACGTGCTTGCCCTCGCTGAGCGCGCGGTGGGCCCACCGGTGGTGCAGCCCGGTGGGCAGCGGGATGTAGACGGCGTCGATGTCAGTGCGGGCGAGCAGCCGCTCGTAGCCCTCCACGGGCACGCCCCCGAAGCGCGTCGCGAACCGTTCCGCTTTCGCCCGGTCCCGGCTCGCGCAGGCGGTCAGCTCCATCTCGGGCACGCGGGCCATGGCGGGCAGCGCGTTCCGCCAGGCGATCTCGGCGCAGCCCAGCAGCCCCATCCGCAGCGGCGTCCGGCTCGGCCCCATCGTCAACGCACCATCCCGTCACCACAGACTGTGCACGCAGGCCAGCAGGCTGCGTGCCTCGATGTTCAGGTAATGACCGTGCTGCACCAGGTCGTTGAGCTGGCGGACGGTCATCCAGCAGTGCGTGGCGGGGACTTCGACCGGGAAGTCCGGTCCGGCCTCGACCACGCGGTAGCGCGTACGGGCGTGGAAGAACCTGCCGCCCTCCTCCGACAGCGTGGTGTCGAAGCGCACCCGTTCCGGATCGGTGCCCGTCGCCGCGCCGCCGAACGGCAGTCCGGCGGCGGCCGCGGCCGGGTCGCCGCCGGGTGGCACGTACACGGTGGGGCCCAGCTCCACCAGGTCCCGCAGGCCCGGCTGCGGCATCGCCTGCACGAGTACGTGCAGCACGCCGCGGATCGTACGGGTGAGGAAGACGGCAGCGGCCTCGCCGCGCGGTGCGAGCAGTGGCTGCGACCACTTGCTGACCTCGCGGTTCTCGGCCAGTACCCGGGCGGCCATGATGCGGAACTCGCGGCGCTCGTCGTCGGCGATCTCGTCGGCGTCGCGGCGCCAGTTCCGCACGTCGGCCAGCGGGATCAGGTCGACGGACCAGTCCAGCGCGGTCTTCCGCTCGGTGAACCAGCTGAGCAGCTCGTAGCGGGTGTGCAGCGCGCCGCCCCCCTCGTGCTCCGGCTCGTACGAGCGCAGCAGCGCGTCGGTGAACGGGCGCGGGTGCGCGGTCGTTCCGGATGTGCCGGGCGCGGCGCCGGTCCGCGCGAGTGAGGCGCGCGGCGGGGCCAGCGGGAGAGAGGCCAGCACCGTACGGGCGTCCATGCTCACCAGGTGGTCGACGCCGAGGAGGGCGCGCAGCTGACGGAGCGTGAGCCAGTGGAAGTCCTCGTGCTCCGGGACGTCGCCGTCCGTCCGCACAACCATGTTCCGGTTCCGCTTGCCCAGGAACCAGGCGCCCTGCTCGGACTGTAGCACATCGACCAGTACGCGGCCCTGGCGCGGCTCCCGGAAATACTCCAGATAACGGGTGTGCGCGCCGCGGTGCACCCGGCTGTAGTTGCTGCGGGTGGCCTGCACGGTCGGTGAGAGCTGTAACGAGTTGACGTTTCCCGGCTCCATCTTGGCCTGCATCAGAAAATGCAGCACGCCGTTGAAATACTTGGCCAGGATGCCCAGAATCCCAATTTCCGGCTGGTTCAGCACCGGCTGTTCCCAGGGCGTTCCGGCCGAGCCGTCCCGCACCCGCAGCCCGGCCACCGTGAAGTAACGGCCGCTGGTGTGCCGCAGGTTGCCGGTGCCGGACTCGAAGTGCCAGTCGTCCAGCTGCTCGAACGGCACCCGGGTGACCTCGAAGTTCCCGTTCCGGTGCCGGTCGGCCCACCACTCGTGGAAGTGGGACAGCGGCCGCACCTCGCGGCCCGCGGAAGTCGCCGACAAGGTGAACTCCGAGGCGATTTCCCCATCGGAGCCAGCTTGCGAGGTGGCATTTTCCTTGGTCACCGGGCGCCTCCGTCAGCGTCTTTGAACGCTATTACACGGCGGCCTTCTGAAGCCCCCGTAAGGCGCCGCCAAAGTCTCTCCCAAGCGGCCGAACCAGCCGATATTCAGGGCCGGTTCTTGTTGCGAATTCCGAGTCCCCCGACTTAGCCTGACGAACATTATCGGCGTACATCTCCTCGGAGGATCAATGAATGACGCGATGATATGGGCCGAGGGGCTGTACAAACGATTCGACGGAGCTCCCGCACTCGACGGGCTCAGCCTCCAGGTGCCCGTGGGCCGCGTGTGCGGCCTGCTCGGGCCCAACGGCGCCGGCAAGACCACCGCCGTCCGCATCCTCACCACGCTCTGCGACCCCGACGAGGGGCAGGCGCGGATCGACGGACACGACGTCGTGCGCGAGGCCTACCAGGTGCGGGCGCGGATCGGTCTCGCGGGCCAGTACGCCGCCCTGGACGAGGCGTTGACCGGCCGCGACAACCTGCGGATGTTCGGCCGCCTCTACCACATGTCGCGGCGCGCCTCCCGGCAGCGGGCGGACGAGCTGCTGGACCGGTTCGGCCTGGAGTACGCCGCGGACCGGCTGGTCAGCACGTACTCCGGAGGCATGCGCCGCCGCCTCGACCTGATCACGAGCCTGATCATCGCGCCCAAGGTGCTCTTCCTCGACGAGCCCACGACCGGGCTCGACCCGCACAGCCGGAGCGAGATCTGGGCCACCGTCAGGGAGCTGGTCGCCGAGGGCACGACGGTGCTGCTCACCACCCAGTACCTGGACGAGGCCGACCAGTTGGCCGACGACATCGCCGTGGTCGACCACGGCCGCATCATCGCCTCCGGTTCGCCGGACGAGCTGAAGGCCCTCATCGGCGACCGGCTCGACGTGGTGCTGGAGGACCCCTCGGGGCTGGAGCGCGCGGCGAAGCTGCTCGCCGAGTTCGCGGGCACGGGCGAACCGAAGGTGGCGGACGAGCGCATCAGCCTGCCCATCGTGGGCCGCGCGGTCACGCTGGTGGACGTCGTACGGGAGCTGGACCGGGCGGGCGCGGCCGCCGCCGACGTGGCGCTGCGCCGCCCGACCCTCGACGAGGTGTTCCTGCATCTGACGAAGCGGACCGCCGCCCCCGAGCAGGCCCCCGACCAGACCCCTGACCAGGCCGGCGCCCTCGCGGCGCACGGCACCCACGAGAAGGAGACGGTCTGATGGAGGCCCCCGCCGTTCCCCTGTCGCCCCTCTCCCGCGTCCGCTGGACGCTCACGGACGGGATGACCCTCGCCGTACGGCCGCTGGTGCAGCTGCGGCACCGGCCGCAGGTGCTGATCGCCGCGCTGGCCTTCCCGGTGATCATGGTGGTGCTGCTCGGCTACGTGCTGGGCAGCGCCGTGGAGGTGCCCGGCGGCGGTGACTACCGCGAGTACCTGATGCCGGGCCTGTTCGTGATGATGTCGTTCACGAGCGTGTCCACCAACGCCACCGACGTGGCCGCCGACAACGCGCGCGGCATCATGGAGCGGCTGCGCTCCATGCCGATGTCACGGCTCGCCGTGCCGTTCGGGCAGACCGGCGCGGACATCGTGATCGGCAGCATCGCGCTGTCGCTGATGGTGGGCTGCGGGCTGGCCGTCGGCTGGCAGCCGCACGAGGGCATGATCCGCGCGGCGGCCGCGGTCGGCATCATCATGCTGCTGCGCTACGCGATGAGCTGGGTCGGCGTGTACATCGGGCTGGTGGCCGGGTCGGAGCAGATGGCCGGGCGGCTCGCGCCGTTCTTCTTCCCGGTGGCGCTCATCTCGACCGCGTTCGTGCCCACCGACGACATGCCGGCCTGGCTGCGGACGATCGCGAACTGGAATCCGGTGAGCGCGGGCGTCGAGGCCTGCCGCGAGCTGTTCGGCAGCCCCGGCAACCTGCCGGAGCACGCCCCGCTGCCGCTCCAGCACCCGGTGGAGGCCAGCCTGCTGTGGGCGGCGGTGCTGCTGGTGGTGTTCGTACCGCTGGCGGTGCGGGCGTACCGGCTGCGGGGACGCTGACACCCCGTAACCCCCCGCCCGGCCGCCACGCCTCACGCGCGCAGCGGCGCCGGCTCCGCCGGTGCCGCCGTCGTGGGCACGTACGCGGGCAGTTCGGCCTGTACGTGGAAGCCGCCGCCGTCCGGGCCCGCGGTCAGCGTGCCGCCGATCAGCTCGACGCGCTGCCGCAGCCCGGTCAGGCCCATGCCCGAACCGACCGCGGACAGCAGCGAGTCGGCGGGCCGGTCGGTGGCGGAGTTGCGCACGCTGAGCCGTACGCCGTCGGGGCGGTAGCGCACCCGTACCTCCACGCGGGCGCCGGGCGCGTGCTTGCGCACGTTCGTCAGCGCCTCCTGCACGATGCGGTACGCCGTACGGCCGATCACCGGTGAGGCCAGCGGCGGATCGCCCTCCTCGGTCAACTCCGCCGCCACACCTACCGACTCGGATTCCGCGATGAGCTCCGACAGACCCGGCACGGAAGCCCGTTCCCCGGTGCCGCCGCCGTCCCCGGCGGCGTCCGGGGCGCCGGGCGCCGCCCCGGCGTCCGCGTCCGCACCGTCGTCGCGGCGCAACAGGCCGACCACGTCCCGCAGTTCCTCCAGAGCCTGGCAGCCGGTCGCGCGCAGCGCCTCGGCCGCCGCGTGCACGCTCTCGTCCTGCGAGGTGACGCGCAGCGCGCCCGCCTGGAGCACCATCAGGCTGACGCGGTGGGTCACCACGTCGTGCATCTCGGCGGCCAGCCGGGCGCGTTCCTCGGCGCGGGCCTGCTCGGCGAGCATGTACCGCTCGCGCTCCGCGCGGTCGGCCCGCTCGGTGAGCGCGCGCAGCACCCGTTTGCGTGCGGCGCCGTACATGCCGAGCAGCATGCCGACGACGATCAGCATGAGGCTGCGGAAGGCCACTTCGCCGGTCGGCCCGGCGTTCTCCTCCTCGGCCGCGGAGATCCCGGGGCCCAGCGGCAGCGCCCAGCCCATGAGCAGCGCGCCCAGCAGCATGCCCGCCACGGGCAGCCAGCGGGCCCGGCGGTCCCCGGCGAACGCCATCGCGGCGAACGCGGCGAACGGCGCGGCGGGCGTCCACATCAGCATCGTCTCGAAGTCGACGGACTCGCCCGCGCGCATGACCGAGCCCTCCGCGACGAGTTCCGCCACGGGGACCAGGACGGCCGTGCCGGCGACGATCCAGGCGACGGCGAGCGGGGCGCGGCGCCGCCAGAACAGGGGCAGCGCCACCGCGCCGAGGAGCACGGCAGTCGCGCCGCCGAACGGCTTCAGCGGCGAGCCGGAGGCCGGTGCCAGACCGAGGCCGATGAGCAGCGTGGTCACCACGACGACGGCGTCGAAGACGGCGTCCCGCCACGGTTCGAACCGCGGATTCCCGTATGGGCGCTTCACACACCCACAGTACGCAGCGGGCCGGTTTCCGCCAGGGCGGCCGCCGGACCGCGGGACCAAGACCCTACGAAAGTCATATACGGCTCCGCGCAGCCCCGACCTTCGACAACCGCATCCCCTGCCTTGCTCGCTACCGGCGCCGTACGCCGGCGGCTGGAATTTGTCCCGAGGCGTCCAGCACGCCCCGATGGGCATTTTCGTCAGCCTTCAGCAAAGGAAGCACCGATGAGCACAGCACCCGCGGAAACACCACCGCGTTCCGTGCCGGAGACGGCCGCGGCCGCCCGGGCCGAGGACGTTTCCAAGGTCTACGGCAGCGGCGACACGAAGGTCACCGCGCTCGACGGCGTCAGCGTCGAAATCCCGCGGGGCAGGTTCACCGCGATCATGGGGCCCTCCGGTTCCGGCAAGTCCACGCTGATGCACTGCATGGCCGGGCTGGACCGGATCAGCGGCGGCGAGGTCTACATCGGCGACGCCGCGCTGTCCACCCTGAACGACAAGCGCCTCACCAGCCTGCGCCGGGACAAGGTGGGCTTCGTCTTCCAGGCGTTCAACCTGATCCCGACGCTCAGCGCGCTGGAGAACATCACGCTGCCGATGGACATCGCGGGCCGCAAGCCGGACCAGGAGTGGCTGGACCGGATCATCGAGACCGTGGGCCTGCGGCAGCGCCTGTCGCACCGGCCCGGCGAACTGTCGGGCGGCCAGCAGCAGCGGGTGGCCTGCGCGCGGGCCCTCGCCTCCCGGCCGGAGATCATCTTCGCGGACGAGCCGACCGGGAACCTCGACTCGCGCTCCAGCTCCGAGGTCTTGTCGTTCCTCCGCGACTCCGTACGGGACCTGGGCCAGACCATCGTCATGGTGACCCACGCCCCGGACGCCGCCGGGTACGCCGACCAGGTCCTGTTCCTGTCCGACGGCAGGGTCGTCGACCGGATGTACAACCCGACGGCCGACCGCGTCCTGGAGCAGATGAAGGGCTTCGACCTGTCGGGGGGCACGTCCCGATGATGGCCAAACTCGCCCTCCGCGGGCTGGCCGCGCACAAGCTGAGACTGGGGCTCACCTCGCTCGCGGTCATTCTCAGTGTCGGCTTCGTCTCCGGCACGATGATCCTCTCCGCCACGATGGACAAGTCCATCGGCGGGGTCTTCGCCGAGATCGGCGAGGGCACGGACACCGTGGTCCGTACGAAGCAGGCGTTCGCCACCGAGCTGGGCACCGACGCCCCCGACAAACCGGTGCCCAGCTCGGTTCTCGACTCCGTACGCGATCTGCCCGGTGTCGAGAAGGCGCGCGGCGTGGCCAACGGCTACGCCGCGCCCGTCGACAAGAGCGGCAAGGTCTTCGGCTCGCCCCCGCAGACCGGTGTGGACTGGAACGACGACGCCGACGTGTCCCCGATGTCCCTCAAGGAGGGCCGCGGACCGCGGACCGCCGGCGAGGTCGCCATCGACGCCCGTACGGCGAAGAAGACCGGGTACGAGGTCGGCGACAAGATCAAGATCGTGCTCGGGGACGGCACCCGTACGTTCACGCTCGCCGGCGTCTTCCGGTACGGCGAGTCGGAGGACCTGAGCAGCACGGTGGTGACGGCGTTCGAGCCCGAGACCGCGCAGCGGCTGCTGATGGAACGCCCGGACAGCTACCGGGAGATCGACCTGCACGCCGAGGACGGCGTGTCCCAGTCGGAGCTGACCGAGACGGTGACCAAGGCGCTGCCCGGCGGCTACGAGGCGATCACCGGGCAGAAGGCCATCGACGAGAAGACGGAGGCGGTCAAGGACATCCTCGGGCTGCTGCAGAACTTCGTCCTGGTCTTCGCCGGGGTGGCGGTCTTCGTCGGCTCGTTCATCATCTTCAACACCTTCTCCATGCTGGTCGCGCAGCGCATGCGCGAACTGGCCCTGCTGCGCGCGGTCGGCGCCTCGCGGTCGCAGGTCACGCTGATGGTGATGGGCGAGGCGCTCGGCATCGGCTTCGTCGGCTCTACGCTCGGGCTGGCGCTGGGCGGCGGCCTCGGCCTCGGCCTGCGGTGGCTGTTCAGCACGCTGGACCTGGGGATTCCCGCCAGCCAGCTGACGTTCCCGGTCTCGGCCGTGGTGTGGTCGTACGCGGTCGGGATGCTCGTCACGCTCGTCGGCGCCTATCTGCCGGCGCGGCGGGCGTCCAAGGTGGCGCCGGTCGCGGCGATGCGTACGGAGCTCGCGCCGACCGACCGGTCGCTGAAGTTCCGCGCCGTCGCGGGCACGGCGACGATGGCGGCGGGCGCGGTCGGCATGGCCGTGGGCTTCACGGGCACGGGTACGGCGGCGCTGACCCTGGCGGGCGGCGGCGCGGGCGTGTTCTTCATCGGCATCACGACGCTCAGCCCGATCATCAGCAAGCCGGTGACCCGCGCGCTCGGCTGGCCGTTCGCGCGCCTCTTCGGCGCCACCGGCCGGATCGGCCGGGAGAACGCGCAGCGCAACCCGCGCCGTACGGCCGCCACGGCCTCGGCGCTGATGATCGGCCTGACGCTGATCAGCGGGGTCAGCGTGATCGCGTCGTCGATGATCGCGTCGACGAACAAGCAGATCGACAGCGGTCTCACCTCGGACTACCGCGTGGACGCGCCGAGTTCGCAGTCGCCGCTGAGCGCCGACGTACAGCGGGCGCTGGCCCGTACGCCCGGCGTGGAGGAGGCCGTGGCGTCGCAGGACGCCCGCTTCCGGCTGGACGGCAAGGTGAGCAAGGCCGCCGCGGGCGACCCGGCGCAGCTGGTGAAGCTGTACAAGCTGAAGCTGGAGTCGGGCGACACCGCGCTCGGCCGCGACGAGCTGCTGATCAGCCATCAGACGGCGGTGGACCAGGGCTGGCAGACCGGTGACCGGCTCGAGGGCGAGTACCAGGACGGCTCACCGGCCACGTTCCGTATCGGCGGGATCTACACCGACGTCAAGACGGTGCTGGAGACCGTGCCGACGCTGATCCTCGGCATGAACAGCTACCGGGAGCACTACTCTGCGGACCAGATCGGCACCGTCGACATCATCAAGAGCCCCGGAGCCGACGCGGCGGCCACCGAGAAGGCGCTGGAGACCACGCTGCAGCCGTGGCCCAACGTGGACCTGAAGAACCGCGACGCCATCAAGAAGCAGTACACCAGCAGCATCGACCTGCTGCTGCGGATGGTCCTGGTGCTGCTCGCGCTGTCGATCACGATCGCCGCGCTGGGCATCCTCAACACGCTCGCCCTGTCGGTAGTCGAACGGACCCGGGAGATCGGGCTGTTGCGGGCGATCGGCATGCAGCGGCGCCAGGTCCGCCAGATGATCCGCTACGAGTCCGTGGTGATCTCCACCTTCGGCGCGGTGCTCGGCCTCGCGGTCGGCGTCGTCCTCGCGTGGAGCATCCAGAACGCGGCGGCCGCGGAAGGGATGAAGGTCCTGTCCATCCCCGTGGCCCAGCTGGGGCTGTACGTCCTGACCGCGGCGCTGATCGGCGTCGTCGCCGCGCTCTGGCCGGCCCGCCGGGCGTCGAACATGGACGTCCTGGACGCCATCGCCACCAACGAGTAGCCCACCGAGCAGCGGCCCCGGCGCTTCCTTCTCCCCCAAGGCGGCGCCGGGGCCGCGCCACCGCTCCCACCAGGCCGCCCCACCGACGCGGAGGACGCTGATGATCGAGGTCAAGGGCCTCACCAAGACCTTCGGGCCGACCCTGGCGGTGGACGATCTGACGTTCACGGTCCAGCCGGGGGTGGTCACCGGCTTCCTGGGCCCCAACGGCGCCGGCAAGACCACCACGATGCGCGTGCTGCTGGGGCTGGACACCGCGACGGCCGGCAGCGCGACCATCCGCGGCCGCCGGTACGGCGACATGCCCGCGCCGATGCGCGAGGTGGGCGCGCTGCTGGACGCGCACGCCGTACACGGCAGCCGCAGGGCCGCCGACCATCTGCTGTGCCTGGCGCACAGCAACGGCATCCCCGCGTGGCGGGTGCCGGAGGTGCTGCAGCAGGTCGGGCTGGACAAGGTGGCGCGGCACCGGGTCCGTACGTTCTCGCTGGGCATGTTCCAGCGCCTCGGCATCGCCGCCGCGCTGCTCGGCGACCCCGCGATCCTGATCTTCGACGAGCCGGTCAACGGGCTGGACCCGGAGGGCATCGTGTGGATACGGGCCCTGATCCGGCAGCTGGCGGACGAGGGCCGCACGGTGCTGGTGTCCAGCCATCTGATGAGCGAAATGGCCCTCACCGCCGACCACTTGGTCATCATCGGCCGCGGCCGGCTGCTCGCCGACACCGGCGTGGACGAGCTGATGCGGTCCGCCGGGCGGCAGCAGGTGCTCGTCCACACGGAGCACGCGGACGTGTTCGCGCGGCGGCTGACGGGCCTGGGGGCGACCGTACGGTTCGCGCCCGAGGGGGCGCTGTGCGTCTCCGGGATGGCCAGCACCGAGATCTGGAAGGTGGCCTCCGCCAACGGCGTCGTGCTCTCCGAACTCACGCCGCAGCGCACGTCGCTCGAGGAGGTCTTCATGAATCTGACACACGACAGCGTCCAGTTCCATGTCACCGAAGGAGCCGGGTGATGAACCCACCGATCACCGCCGCCGGGTCCGGGTCCGCCACCGCCTCCGGGCCCGCCGACGTGCCGCTGGACGACCGGGCGACCTTCGCGGACGCGGTGCACTCGGAGTGGACGAAGCTCCGTACGCTGCGCTCGTCCACGTACACGCTGCTGAGCGCCGTCGTCCTCGGCGTGGCCATGGCGTTCTTCTTCACCAGCGGGACGGGCGAGGGGTACGCCGGCTCGTCCGCGTCGGAGAAGGAGGAGTGGGATCCGACGCTGACCTCGCTGCTGGGCGCCACGCTGTTCGCGCAGCTGGCAATCGGCGCGCTGGGCGTGCTGAGCAGCAGCGGCGAGTACGCGACCGGGATGATCCGTACGAGTCTGACCGTGGTGCCGCGGCGCGGCCGGCTGATGGCCGCCAAGGCCGTGGTGATCGGCGGGGTGGCGCTGGTGGCGGGCGAACTCATCGGCTTCGCCGGGTTCCTGATCAGCCAGCCGGTGCTGAAGGGGATGGACGTGCCATACGCCACCCTCGGGCAGCCGCACGTGCTGCGGGCCGTCATCGGCACCGGGCTGTACCTGTCGATGGTGGCGCTGCTCGGGCTGGCGCTGGGGCTGCTGGTCCGGTCCACCGCGGGCGCGATCATCCTGCTGGTGGTGGCGACCGTCATCATCCCGTACATGGTGGGACCGATGCTGCCGCCGCTGGCGCGGGGCGCCTGGCCGGTCATGTCGGGCATGATGATCATGTCGACGAACATCGAACTGGGCATACCCGCCTGGGCCGCGTTCGGAATGATGGCGGCGGGCGTGGGGGCGGTGCTGGCGGCGGCGTACGTGCTGTTCCGCCGCCGGGACGTCTGAGCCCCGTGGTCCGAGCCCTCGCGGTCTCAGCGCTCCGGTCCGAGCCGTCCCGGAGCGTGCTGCCGACTGGTTTGGCCTGCTGTTAGGGCCCCTTAAGTGCGTCAGGAGAAGGTCGTTTCAGCCTGACAATCGAGGAGGCCGCGTGCGCACACCCGACGTATTCGTCAAAGGGCTCGGGGTGTTTCTGCCGGAAACGGTGAGCGTCGAGCAGGCCGTCGCGGAGGGGCGCTACCCCGCCGAGGACGTGGAACTGCACGAGCTGGCCGGAGCGGCCGTCGCCGGTGACACCCCGGCGCCCGAAATGGCCCTGTGGGCCGCGCAGCAGGCGTTCAAACGGTGCGGTCACCGCCCGGACGAGATCGACCTGCTGCTGTACGCCGACTCCTGGTACCAGGGGCCCGACGGCTGGCAGCCGCAGTACTACCTGCAGCGCCATCTGGTCGGCGGCGACGCCCTGGCGGTGGAGATCCGGCACGGCTGCAACGGGATGTTCAGCGCGCTGGAGCTGGCCGCCAGCTATCTGCGCGCGCCCTCGATGCGCGCCGCGCTCGCGGTGGCCACCGACAACTTCGGCACCCCGATGATCGACCGGTGGCGGTTCGGCCCCGGCTACATCGCGGGCGACGCCGCCAGCGCCGTCCTGCTCACCACCGAACCGGGCTTCGCGCAGCTGCTGTCCGTGTGCACCGCCTCCGTCCCGGAGGCCGAGGAGGTGCACCGCAGCGGCGAGCCGTTGTTCCCGCCGGGGCCCACTGCGGGGCGGCGGCTGGACTTCAGCGGCCGTACGGCGGACTTCAACCGCCGTTCCATGGCCGAGGGTGTCGGCTCCAGGGTGTGGATGACGGTCCACCAGAAGATGGTCGAGGCCGTCAACCGGTGCCTGGACGAGTCCGGGATCGGGACCGCCGACGTCACGCGGGCCGCGTTCATGAACTACTCGCGGGAGATCGTCGAGCAGCGCGGCATGCTGGCGCTCGGTCTGCCGATGTCCAAGTCCACCTGGGAGTTCGGCCGCACCGTCGGCCATCTCGGCGCCAGCGACCAGATCGTCTCGCTCGACCACCTGCTCGCCGCGGGCGAGTTGGGCCCGGGCGACCACATGCTGCTGGTCGGCGTAGGGCCCGGCATCACCATCTCGTGCGCCGTGGTGAAGATCCTCGAACCGCCGCCGTGGACCGCCTGAGCACACCGCGGCGGGCGGTCACGTACGAGCACGTCCCGGCGGCGGTCACGTACCGGCCAGTCAGAACGACGGGCGCGACACGCCCGTGAGAAGCAGCGCCCGTCCGAAGGCGCACAGCCAGCCCGGCAGAGGTCAGAAGGGGCACACAGCGATGGTCAAGGGGAACCGGTCCGTACAACCGCCCGCAGCAGGCGCGGAACCCGTGGCGGTGATCGGGCTCGGCTGCCGGTTCGCCGGGGACGTCCACTCGCCCGAGGGGTTCTGGGAGCTGCTGCTCGACGGCCGCGACGGCATCGGCGAAGTGCCGCCGGAGCGGTGGGAGTTCTACGAGGCCATGGGCCCCGACTACGCCGCCGCGCTGCGCCGCGCCACCCGCTGGGGCGGCTACCTGTCGGACATCGAGGGCTTCGACGCCGAGTTCTTCGGCCTCACTCCGCGCGAGGCGGAGCTGATGGACCCGCAGCAGCGGATCCTGCTGGAGGTGACCTGGGAGGCGCTGGAGCACGCCGGCATCCCGCCGCGCGAGCTGGCGGGCGGCGGCACCGGCGTGTTCGTCGGGGTCGGCTCGGACGACTACGGCCGGCGGATGCTGGAGGACCTGCCGCGCATCGAGGCGTGGACGGGCATCGGCGCCGCCATGTGCGCGGTCGCGAACCGCATCTCGTACGCGCTGGATCTGCGCGGCCCGAGCCTCGCCGTGGACACCGCCTGCTCGGCGTCGCTGGTGGCGATGCATCTGGCGTGCCAGAGCCTGCGGCTGGAGGAGAGCTCCGTCGCGATCGCGGCCGGCGTCAACCTCATCGTGTCGCCCGGCCTGACGCTGACCCTCGACGCGGCGGGCGCGATGGCCCCGGACGGCCGCTGCAAGTCGTTCGACGCGTCGGCGGACGGGTACGGGCGCGGCGAGGGCTGCGGCGTTCTCGTACTCAAGCGGCTCGCGGACGCGGAGCGTGACGGTGACCGCGTGCTGGCCGTCGTGTCGGGCAGCGCGGTCAGCCAGGACGGCCGTACGAACGGCATCATGGCGCCGAGCGGAGACGCGCAGCAGCACGTGCTCGAACGGGCCTGCCGCCAGGCCGCCGTGGACCCGGCGACGGTGGACTACGTCGAGGCGCACGGCACCGGCACCCGGCTCGGCGACCCGCTGGAGGCATCGGCGCTCAGCGCCGTGTACGGGGCGGGCCGCGACGCGGGGAAGCCGTGCCTGATCGGCTCGGTGAAGTCCAACATCGGGCATCTGGAGGCCGCCGCGGGCGTCGCCAGCCTGATCAAGGCGGTGCTCTCGCTGAGCAACGGGGAGATCCCGCCGACCCTGAACCACACCGCGGGCAACCCGGCCGTCGACTGGGACACGGCCGGCCTGCGCGTCGTCACCGACCGCACCCCCTGGCCGCGCGGCGAGCGGCCACGGCGGGCCGGGGTGTCCGGCTTCGGCTACGGCGGGACGATCTCCCACGTCCTGCTGGAGGAGGCCCCGGCCCCCGCCGGCGGAGCCGCGGGGACCACCGCGGAGGATGCGGCGGGGGATGCGGCGGGCCGGGAGCTCGCCGAGGCCGCGGCAGGCGCCGAGGCCGGCGAACACGGCCCCGCGCCCCGGCTGTTCCCGCTGTCCGCCGCGTCCGAGGCGGCGCTGCGCCAGTACGCGGGCGATCTCGCCGGCTGGCTGACCGGGCTGGGCTCCGGCGCGTCGCTGGACTCGGTCGGGCACACCCTGTCGCAGCGCCGCTCCCATCTCCCGCACCGGGCGACGGTGGTGGCGTCCGACCGTACGGAGCTGGTGGCGGGCCTGCGCCGGCTGGCGGAGGGCGAAGCGGGCCCGGGCCTCCTCACGGGTACGGTGCCGGCCGCCACGGCGCAGGACGCGGGCCTGGTCTGGGTGTTCTCCGGGCACGGCTCGCAGTGGACGGGGATGGGCCGCGAACTCCTCGCCACGGAGCCGGCGTTCGCGTCGGTGATCGATTCGCTGGAGCCGGTCTTCCTGGAGGAGATCGGCTTCTCGCCGCGCCAGGTGCTGGCGGACGGCGACTTCGAGGACGTCGACCGCGTCCAGACCATGATCTTCGCGATGCAGCTGGGCCTGGCCGAGGTCTGGCGCGCCCGCGGCGTCACCCCCGCCGCCGTCATCGGGCACTCCGTCGGCGAGATCGCCGCCGCCGTCACCTGCGGCGCGCTGACCCGTGAGGAGGGCGCCCGGCTGATCTGCCGGCGCTCGGTGCTGCTGCGCCGGGTGGCGGGCAAGGGCGCCATGGCGATGGCGTCGCTGTCGTTCGCCGACGCGCAGGAGAAGCTGGCGGGGCGTACGGACGTGGTGGCCGCGATCGCCTCGTCGCCGCTGTCGACGGTCATAGCGGGAGACACGGCGGCCGTCGAGAAGGTGATCGCGCAGTGGAAGGCGGAGGACATCCCGATGCGCCGGGTGGCCTCCGATGTGGCGTTCCACAGCGCGCACATGGACCCGCTGCTCGCCGAACTGTCCGCCGCCGCAGGGGACCTCTCCCCCACCGGGCCGGTCATCCCGATGTACTCCACGGCGCTGGAGGACCCGCGGGCGACGCCCACGGCGGACGGCGCGTACTGGGCGGCGAACCTGCGGAATCCCGTAAGGCTCGCCGCGGCCGTCCAGGCGGCGGCCGAGGACGGGTACGGGGCGTTCCTGGAGGTCTCCGCGCATCCCGTGGTGGCGCACTCCGTCAACGAGACGCTGCCCGAACTCGGCTTCGACGACGCGTTCACGGGCTCCTCGCTGCGGCGCGACCAGCCGGAGCGCGCGACGCTCCTCGCGGGCGCCGGCGCGCTGCACTGCCACGGCGTGCCGCTGGACTGGGCGCGGCTGCACCCGCGCGGCGACCTGGTCGCGCTGCCGCAGGTCGCCTGGCAGCGCGCGCGGCACTGGCGGGACGCGGTGCCGGGCGGCGGCGGTGCGGGCCTGCGGCACGACGTGGACGCGCACACGCTGCTGGGCGCGGAGTCGCCGGTGGCCGGGCGGCAGCTGCGGCTGTGGCGGACGCTGCTGGAGGACGCGAACCGGCCGTACCCGGGCAGCCACACCATCAACGGCGTGGAGATCGTGCCCGCCGCCGTGCTCGTCAACTCTTTCCTGTCCGCGGCCTCGGACGGCGTACGCACGCCCACGCTGACCGACGTGTCGCTGCGGCTCCCGCTGACGACGGCGGAACGCCGCGAGGTGCAGGTGCTGTACGACGACGCCGGGGCGCGGATCGCGTCCCGCGTGCAGGAGGAGGACGGACCGGGCGCCGGCACCCGGCAGTGGCTCACGCACACCACCGCGCATGTCGCCGCCGGCCCGGCCGGCGCGCCGCCCGCGGCCCTGCCGGAGCCGGACGGCGCGGCGGAGCCCGCCGACCCCGGCCTGGTCCGGCGGCACCTGACGTCGGTCGGGGTGCCCACGATGGGCTTCGAATGGACGGTGGACGAACTGACGCGTACGGGCGGCGGGTTGCGCGCCCGCGTGCGTACGGACCAGCCGGAGCACGCCGCGCCGACCTGGGCGCCGCTGCTGGACGCGGCCCTGTCCATCGCGCCCGCCGCGTATCCGGGCGAGGCCGTGCTGCGCATGGTCGCGCACGTGGACGAGGTGCACGTCGCCGGTGAGCCGCCCGCGGAGGCGGTCGTCGACGTGGCGCTCGACCCGGACGAGGACGACGCCGTGCACGTGCTGATCGCCGACGCCGGCGGCCGTGTCCTGGCCCGGCTGGCGGGGCTGCGGTACGCGGGCATGGACCGCGATCCGTCGGCCACCGCGACGCCGGAGCAGCTGGTGCACGAGATGGTGTGGCGGCCGCTGGACCTCGCCGCCGCGGACCCGGAGGAGGCCGCGCGGCGCGTCGTCCTGGTCGGCGCGGACGGCGACCGGACGGAGGAGCTGCGCGCCCTGCTGGCCAAGGCCGGGGCCGACTGCGCCGTCGTCTCCGGCCCCGAAGACCTGGACGCGGGCGCGCACTTCGCCGCACCCGCCGACGTACTCCTGCTGCCCGCCGCGGAGCACGGGGACGGTCCCGTCGCCGACGCCGCGGTCCGCTCCGCGTGGCTGCTCACCCGCACCGCGCAGCGCCTGGCGGCCCTGGACGCGGCGGAGCCGCCGCGCCTGTGGTGCGTCACCTCCGGCGTACGGGAGAGCGCGCACGCGGCGGGCCTCGCGCAGGCGCCGCTGTGGGGACTGAGCCGGATCGTCGCGGGCGAGCACCCGGAGCTGTGGGGCGGCCTGGTCGACGTGCCGGCCGGCGGGCCCGGCACGGTCGCGGGCACCCTGCTGGAGACGCTGCGGGCGGCGCCCCGCGAGGACGCGGTCGCGCTGCGCGACGGCGCCGCGTTCACCGCCCGGCTGGCCAGGCCGGAGGGCGAGCCGTCGGGCCGCCCGGTGGAGTGCCGGGCCGACGGCACGTATCTGGTCACCGGCGGCCTGGGCATCCTCGGCCTGGAGGTCGCCCGCTGGCTGGCCGAACGGGGCGCGCGCCGCCTCGTACTGGCGGGCCGCCGGCCGTTCCCAGTCCGCGCGGACTGGGACGGGCGGACGGACGCGGACGTACGGCGGCAGATCGACGGCATACGCGCCCTGGAGGCGGCCGGAGTCACCGTCCGTACGGTCGCCCTGGACGTCGCCGACGCCGCGGAGGCCGCGCGGGTGCTGGACCCGGACGCGCTGGGCCTGCCGCCCGTACGGGGTGTGGTGCACGCGGCCGGTGTGCTGGACAACCGGATGCTGGCGGGCGTGGACGAGGCGTCGCTGCGTACGGTGATGCGGCCCAAGGTGGCGGGCGCGTGGACGCTGCACGAGCTGTTCCCGCCCGGCAGCGTCGACTTCCTCGCGTTCTTCTCCTCCTGCGGCCAGCTGCTCGGGCTGCCGGGCCAGGCCAGCTACGGCGCGGCGAACGCGTTCCTGGACGCCCTCGCCGTACACCGCCGTACGGCGGGCCACGCGGACACGTTCAGCCTCGGCTGGACGTCGTGGCGCGGCAAGGGCATGGCCGTCAACAAGGTCGTCGACCTGGAGCTGCAGGCGCGCGGCGTCACGGACATCTCGGTCCCGGAGGCGTTCGGCGCCTGGGACCTGGCGGCGCGGCACGGCGCCGGGTCGTACGCGGTGCTGGGGCTGACGGCGCTGGAGCCGGGCGGCGAACGGCTGCCGCTGCTGAGCGAGCTGTCGGCCGGTACGGAGGCCGGCGCGGCGGCCGGTTCGCCGGGCGCCGCGGACGAACTGGCCGGGCTGGCACCGGAGGAGCTGCGGGAGCGGCTGCTGGAGGAGGTCGGCGGGCAGATCGCCGCCGAGATGCGGCTGTCCGCGCAGCGCCTGGACCCGCGCCGGTCGCTGGCCGAGCAGGGGCTCGACTCGGTGATGACGGTGGTGATCCGGCGGCGCCTGGAGAAGCGGTTCGGGCAGAGCCTGCCCGCGACGCTGCTGTGGCACCAGCCGACGGTGTTCGCCATCGCGGAGCACCTGGCCGGGCTGCTGTCCGCCGCGGACACAGAGGACACCACCGCGACTCCCGACACCGCCGCGGCCGACGAGCCCATGCCCATGGTCGGCGCCTGACGGACCGCCGTACGGGCCCGAGAAACGAGGTAGCAGAGACGTGCGTACAACGGATGTGTTCGTCAAGGGGATCGGCGTCTGTCTGCCGGAGCCCGTCAGCGTCGAGTGGGCCGTGGCCCAGGGGCTGCACCCCGCAGGCAGTGCCGCAGCGCACGGGCTCACGGGAGCCACGGTGGCGGGCGACGTCCCGGCCCCCGAGATGGCGCTGCGGGCGGCGGAGGACGCGTGCAAGCGGGGCGGGCAGCGGCCCGACGAGGTGGATCTGCTGCTCTACACGGACACCTGGCATCAGGGCCCGGACGGCTGGCAGCCGCAGTACTACCTGCAGCGGCACCTCGTCGGTGACGGCGTGCTCGCCGTGGAGACCCAGCACGGGTGCAACGGCATGTTCAGCGCGCTGGAGCTGGCGGCCGCCTACCTGGGCGCCGACGACGCGCGCCGGGCCGCGCTGATCGTCAGCGCGGACAACTACGGCACGCCGCTGGTGGACCGCTGGAACGCGGGCCCCGGCTTCGTCGTCGGGGACGCCGCCGCGTCCGTCGTCCTGAGCCGCGACGAGGGCTTCGCGCGGCTGCTGTCGGTGGGGTCCGTCACCGTCCCGGACGGCGAGGAACTGCACCGGGCGGGCGAGCCGCTGTTCCCGCCCGGCGCCACGACCGGCAGCACCATGGACTTCAACGTGCGGGCTGCCGCGTTCCTCGCCGAGGCGAAGGCGCGGGCGAGCGCGGCCGGCGGCGGGCCCTCGCTGTGGCTGCGCGTGCACCAGAAGCTGGCGGAGTCCGTGCACCGGGCGCTGGCCGAGGCTGACGTCGAACTGGCGGACATCGCCCGGGTGATCTTCATGAACAACGACCGGGAGACCGTCGGCGAGCGCTGCATGGGCGCCCTCGGCCTGCCGCTGTCCAAGTCCACCTGGGAGTACGGGCGCACCGTCGGCCATCTCGGCGCCAGCGACCAGATCGTCTCGCTGAACCACCTGCTCGAGACCGGTGAACTGGGGCCCGGTGACCGCGTGCTGCTGGCCGGCATGGCGCCCGGGGTCACCCTCTCGAGCGCGGTCGTCGAGATCGTCGGCACGCCCCCGTGGCTCGGCTGAAGGGACAGGATCATGGAGGAGGCATACCCGTACGAGGTCTCCGTCGGCCGGATCGAACCGTGCCGCATCATCAAGGTGCCGGAGATCGTGGACTCCCGCGGCAGCCTGTCGGCGATCGAGGGCGGCGAGGCACTCGGGTTCGACTTCAAGCGCGTCTACTACCTGTACAACATGCCGCTCGGCACCGTCCGCGGCGCCCACGCGCACCGCAATCTGCAGCAGCTCCTCCTCGCCATGCACGGCTCGTTCGACGTCGTCGTGGAGGACGGCAGCAGCAAGGCGACGTTTCACCTGGACAACCCGACGTACGGCCTCTACATCGGTCCGATGGTGTGGCGGAACCTCGTGAACTTCTCCCCCGAGGCGGTCGGGCTCGTCCTGGCCTCCGAGCACTACGACGAGGCCGACTACTACCGGCACTACGACGACTTCCTACGCGACGCGCGGAGCCTGCCATGACCATTCCCTTTCTCGATCTGCGCGCCGCCTACGTGGAGCTCCGTACGGAGATCGACGCGGCCGTGCGGCGGGTGCTGGATTCCGGCTGGTACCTCTTCGGGCCCGAACTGGAGGCGTTCGAGGCGGAGTTCGCCGCGTACTGCGGCGCCGGGCACTGTGTGGCCGTCGGCAGCGGCATCGACGCGCTGGCGCTCACGCTGCGCGCCCAGGGCGTCGGGCCGGGCGACGAGGTGATCGTGCCCGCGAACACCTTCATCGCCTCGTGGCTGGCGGTGTCCGCGAGCGGCGCCGTGCCGGTGCCGGTGGAGCCGGACGAGCGGACGTGCAACCTCGACCCCGCCCGGATCGAGGCCGCCGTCACGCCGCGCACGAAGGCCGTCATGCCGGTGCACCTGTACGGGCAGCCCGCCGACATGAGCGCCGTCTGGGAGGCCGCGGACCGGCACGGCCTGGCCGTGCTGGAGGACGCGGCGCAGGCGCAGGGCGCGCGGTACCACGGCCGCAGGGTCGGTTCGGGGCGCGCGCCCGCGGCGTTCAGCTTCTACCCGGGGAAGAACCTCGGCGCGATGGGCGACGCCGGCGCCGTGGTCACGTCGGACGCCGCGCTGGCGGACCGCGTCCGGCTGCTGCGCAACTACGGCAGCCGCGTCAAGTACGAGCACGAGGTCAAGGGCACCAACTCGCGGCTGGACGACATCCAGGCCGCCGTGCTCCGCGTGAAGCTGTCCCGGCTGGACGAGTGGAACGCGCGGCGCGCCGCCGTCGCCGCCCGCTATCTGGCGGGGCTGGCGGACGTGGACGGGCTGGCGCTGCCGTACACGGAGCCGTGGGCGGAGACGTCCTGGCACCTCTTCGTGGTCCGTACGGACCGGCGCGAGGTGCTGCGTACGGCCCTCACCGACGCGGGCATCGGCACGCTCATCCACTACCCGGTGCCGGCGCACCTGTCCGGCGCGTACGCCGAACTGGCGTACCCGCGGGGCGCGTTCCCGCTGTCGGAGCGGCTGTCCGAGGAGGTGCTGAGCCTGCCGAACGGCCCGCACATGACGGACGGGGCGGTGGACGAGGTGATCGCCTCGGTGCGGAAGGCGCTGTCCGCGCTGTCCGCGCGTCCGCGGGAGCGGCGTACGGCGGCGCCCGCCGGCTGAGCCACCGTACCGCTCCCCGCACGCTGATCGGCCCCCGCACCGGACGGACGGACGCTGTTGGTTAATTCGGGGGCTCGCGTGACGTCGGCCTTCAAGACCCGGTTGTGGTCTTGAAGGCCGACGTTGTCGTATGGGGTGGGTGCGGGTGTCGATGCAGCCGAGCAGGCCGAGCGAGGTCGAGTTACGCATGCGCGGACGGGTCCATTGTGATTGGTAAGTGACCCCGAACCAGCCAGGACGCCCCCGAGCCCTTCGCGGCACGCGTCGGAGGTGTACAAGAGACGGCGCCCAAGCGGGCCGGCCGCCCCCAGCTGCCCACCGTCAACCACACCGCCGACCCCCGCCCCCGCCTCCTCCTCCGCGTCCTCCGCTGCTGCCTCTTCCGCTGCATCCTCTGCTGAGAGCGTCTCCGTCGTCACCCCGCACCCGGACGCACCGGTCCGTCTCGCGCGCTGCTGTACGCCCGTGCCGCCCGACGCCGTGACCGGCTTCCCCGTACGCGGCGGCGCCGTCACCGTGCACCGGGACTCCTGTCAGACGGTGGTCAGGATGGCCGCGGCAGGCCGCTCGTCCGTCTCCGTACGGTGGCGGAAGCTGCAGGCGGGCTGCCGGGTCACGCTGCTCGCGGAGGCGTTCGGGCGCCCGCAGCTGCTCGCCGACCTCACCGAGACGATCGCCTCAGAGGGTGCCGCCGTCGTCTCCGCCGACGTGGAGCCGCCCTGCGAACAGCGCGTACGGCACACGTACACGCTCCACCTGCCCGACGCCACGGGCCTGCCCGCCCTGATGCGCGCGATGCGCCGGGTGCCGGGTGTGTACGACGTGAGCCGCGCCGTACGCCGCGTACCGGCGGGCTGAACGCGGCCGCGGGCCTCATCGCAGTGCTGGGCGGGGTCTGGCCCTGGTCCTGGTCCTGCGCGTAATTGCGGTGACGCCCGGACCGCACCGTGTCACCATCGTGGGCACCGACGGGTCGCACCGCCGCTCCGGGGAATCATCCCGGTGCCGGAAGCGTTCCCGGGACATAACCCATCCCACGACGTAAGGATCCAATGACCATCTCCTCTTCTTCCAAGCCGTACCCCGGCCAGCGCCTCGCCGAGACGGACCGCCGAGCCGACGCCCTGATGGAAGAGGACGTGGCATGGAGTGACGACGTCGACGGTGAGCGCGACGGCGACCAGCACGACCGTTCCGACCGTGCGGCGCTGCGCCGCGTGGCCGGGCTCTCCACCGAGCTCCAGGACGTCACCGAGGTCGAGTACCGGCAGCTCCGGCTGGAGCGCGTGGTGCTCGTCGGCGTCTGGACCTCCGGCACGGCGCAGGACGCCGACAACTCCCTGGCGGAGCTGGCGGCGCTGGCCGAGACCGCGGGTGCCGAGGTGCTCGACGGCGTGATCCAGCGGCGCGACAAGCCGGACCCGGCGACGTACATCGGCTCCGGCAAGGCCCAGGAGCTGCGGGACCTCGTGCTCGAGGCCGGCGCCGACACCGTCGTCTGCGACGGTGAGCTGAGCCCGGGCCAGCTGATCCACCTCGAGGACATCGTCAAGGTCAAGGTGGTGGACCGCACCGCGCTGATCCTCGACATCTTCGCGCAGCACGCCAAGTCCCGTGAGGGCAAGGCCCAGGTGGCGCTGGCACAGATGCAGTACATGCTGCCGAGGCTGCGCGGCTGGGGCCAGTCGCTCTCCCGGCAGATGGGCGGCGGCGGTTCCGGTTCCGCGGGCGGCGGCATGGCCACGCGTGGTCCCGGTGAGACCAAGATCGAGACGGACCGCAGGCGCATCCGCGAGAAGATGGCGAAGATGCGCCGTGAGATCGCGGAGATGCAGACCAGCCGCGACATCCAGCGCCAGGACCGCAAGCGGCACAAGGTGCCGTCCGTGGCCATCGCCGGATACACGAACGCGGGCAAGTCCTCCCTGCTCAACCGGCTGACGGGCGCGGGCGTCCTGGTGGAGAACGCGCTGTTCGCCACCCTCGACCCCACCGTGCGCCGGGCGGAGACGCCGAGCGGGCGGCTGTACACGCTGGCGGACACCGTCGGCTTCGTACGGCATCTGCCGCACCACCTCGTGGAGGCGTTCCGGTCCACGATGGAGGAGGTCGGCGACTCCGATCTCATCCTCCACGTGGTCGACGGCTCGCACCCGGCGCCCGAGGAGCAGCTGGCCTCCGTACGCGAGGTCATCCGCGATGTCGGCGCCGCCGACGTGCCCGAGATCGTGGTGATCAACAAGGCGGACGCGGCCGATCCGCTCGTCCTGCAGCGGCTGCTGCGCCTGGAGAAGCAGGCCCTGGTCGTCTCCGCGCGCACCGGCGCGGGCATCGACGAGCTGCTGGCCCTGCTGGACCAGGACCTGCCGCGGCCCTCGGTCGAGCTCGAGGTGCTGGTGCCGTACACGCAGGGCGCGCTCGTCTCCCGTGCGCACGCCGAGGGCGAGGTGATCTCCGAGGTGCACACCGAGGAGGGCACGCTGCTCAAGGCGCGGGTGCACGAGGCGCTGGCCGCGGAGCTGCGGGCGTACGCGCCGGCGGCGCCGTCCGCCACGTAGCACCGGACGGAGCTCAGGACGGAACACGAACGGAGGCCCGCCCCCGGCCGTTTGGCCGGAGGCGGGCCTCCGTGCTGTCCGCCGCGCGGGGGAGCGTCAGCTCTTGCCCGCGTACTTCTTGCTGATCGCGTCGAAGACGCCCTTGGCCGCGGCACCGAGCCGGGGCCCGGCGGCGTAGCTGACGTCGGGCCGGTTGATCAGCGAATTGACCGACACCAGCTGGGCCTTGCCGTCCGAGCCGGAGGCGAAGATGCCGCCGCCGGACATGCCGCCCGTCATGGTGCAGCCGATGCGGTACATCGGCTCCTCGGACGGGTCCAGCGTGTAGCGGCCCGGCTTGTCGGTGCACTGGAACATCCGCGCGCCCTTGTACGGGGCCTCAGCGGGGTAGCCGTACGAGCTCATGCCCGTGAACCGTTCGATCGACGGCGCGTTGAAGTTGATCTTCACCGCGGTGCCGACCGTCTCCTCCAGCGACTTGCCGGTGTCCTGGTCGGAACGCACCTTCATGACCGCGAAGTCCTGCTGCGCGCCCCCGCCGCCGCTCGCGGCGCCCTGCTCCATCCAGTACGCGGTGGTCTGGATCCACTCCACCCACCAGTCCTTGTACGGGTGGACATCGCTCTGCGGGGCGCCGTTGACCTGGGACTCGGGCAGCCCGCTGTTGTTGTAGGCGGGCACGAACATGACGTTCCGGAACCAGCCCTTGCCCTGGCCGCCGTGTATGCAGTGGCCGGCGGTGGCGACGAGGTTGGACTTGCCCGGGTTCCGCGGGTCCTTCACCACCGTGCCGGAGCAGACCATGGGGCCCTCGGGGGTCTCCATGAAGATCTTCCCGGCGGGCGCCGCGTTCTGCGTGTACGGCGTCTTGACCGGCTTGGCCTGCACCGCTGAGGGCTCGCTGTCGGTGCTGCCGGCGGAGGTCTTGACGTCCGCCGTCACCGTGTTGTCGTTGCCCTCCGCTTCCTTCAGCCGCTCCGGCTTCCAGTGGTCGGGGACGTAGGGGTTCACGAAGTCCTCGGCCTTGCGGAGCCATTCGTCCTTGTCCCAGTTCTTCCACCCCCCGTTCTTCCACTTGTCGAGGTCCTGGAGCGAGGACGGCAGGTCCTCGGGGAGCTTGTCCGCGAGGCCCTCGTCGTTCTTGGCGGCTTCCTCGGCGGAGGCGCTGGGCTTGCCCTCGGCTGAGGCGTCCCCGTCGTCACCGCCGCACGCGGTGACGGTCAGGGCGAGGGCGGCGGCGACGGCGGTCGCCGCGAACACGTGGCGCCGGCGGCGCGGATACGTTGTGGATGACATGAGTTGACGGTCTCCTCGGTTCAGCTCAGGCCGCCGACGGCGTCGAAGACGCCCTTGGCTTCCTTGCCCAGGGCCGCGCCCGCGAGCCACGTGTGCTGGACGGGGCCGATCGACGTGACGGACAGCAGCTCCGTACCGTCCGCGCTCAGCCAGGGACCGCCGGAGGAACCGCCGGTCATGGTGCAGCCGATGCGGTACATCGTGGGCTGCGAGGTGTCGAGCGAGAGCCGGCTGGGCTTGTCCTGGCAGGCGTACATCTTCTCGCCGGTGAACGGCGGCGCCGCCGGGTAGCCGCGGGCCGTCAGCGTCGGGATGTTCTTCACGCCCGGGGTCTTGAAGTTGACCGTCACGGCCTTGCCGACGGTCTCCTCCAGGCTCTTGCTGCCGCCGTCCTCCGGCTTCACCTTGAGCACGGCGAAGTCCTGCGGGGCGCCGCTGCCGCCCTGCGTGGCACCGTTCTCGATCCAGTGGTCGGTGGTGCGGGCGTGCTGGGCCCAGAAGACGCCGTGCGGAGCGATGTCCGTCTTAGGCGCGCTCTCCAGCTCGGCCTGCCCCAGTCCCTTGCTGTTGAAGTGCGGGACGAAGACGACGTTCCGGAACCAGCCCTTGCCCTGGCCGCCGTGCACGCAGTGGCCGGCGGTGGCGACGAGGTTGGACTTGCCCGGGTTCTTCGGGTCCTTGACCACGGAGCCGGAGCAGACCATGGAGCCCTCGGGGGTCTCCATGAAGATCTTGCCGACGGGCGGCGCCTTGTCGGTGTACGGCGAGGGCACCGCGGCGGCCTTCACCGGGTCCGGCACGGGGTCGGTGACGCCCTGGTCGATGTCGGAGTCGTCGACGTCGCGCTTGCGGTCGTTCTCCTCCGCGTCGTCCATCCGGTCGCGGTTCCAGAAGTCGTCGATGATCGGGTTGATGAAGTCCTCGGCCTCACGCAGCCACTGGTCCTTGTCCCAGTTCTTCCAGCCGCCGTTCTTCCACTTCTCGAGGTCCTTCAGCGAGTCGGGGAGGTCATCCGGCAGCTTGTCCGGAAGCCCGAGGTCCTCCTTGAGGTCGCTCTCGGGCTGCTGCGAACTCGACTCGCTCGGCTTCGAGTCCGCGCCGTCGTCCTCCGGGCCGCACGCGGTCGCCGTCACCGCCAGTGCGGCCACGGCCGCCGCCGCGGCCAGCGCACGCCGGCGGCGGCGCACAGAACTGCCAATGGGTGACATGGAATGAACTCCCCCTGTGTGGATCAATGTGCCTTGGACTTGTCATGCACCTCGCCGGGGCGGGGCGGCCCCCCACTATGCCCGGTGAGGTTGGGGACGGAAGCGGCAGGGTCCTCGGTTCCCGTGAATTCCGGGTGGTCCGGACTCGGTTGGTGATGATCTTGTTACGGGCCGTGATCCCCCGCCGCCTGCTTCGTTGGTACGTACGGGGGACAGCGGCCCGCTCGTCAGCGCGCCGATTCGACAGCACCAGGAGGCTGCAGCAGTGAACGCGCGCTCCGGACCCGAGGGAACTCCTGCCGACGGGACGCTCCCGGTCCGTCATCGCTCCGCCTACGGCATCGGGACCTCCGTCCCGCGCCAGCCGTCGCGTTCGGCCGCCGAACCGGGCGAATCCGGCGCCGGTACGAGCACGGGCCCAAGTACGGGCACGGGCACCGCTACGAGTACAGGTACCGCGACGAGTACGGGCACCGGCACCCGTACCGTCACGGAGGCACCGCCCGCCGCCGAGGACGCCACCGCCGACCGCCCCGACCGCCCCGACTGCCCCTCTCTCCCCGACCCGCTGGAGCAGGCCGACCCCGCCGCCGTCGCCGACGCCGCCGCGGCGGAGAACCTGCTGCGCTGCTGGGTCCGCGAGAACGACCTGCCGTGCCCCGACGACGGCGCGCTGCGCATCCCGTTGCACGCCACCGGCACAACCCTGTGCGCCCCCGTACGCCGCTGGTCGCCCACCGGCTGGCACCGGTTCGGGCCGCCCCTGCTGGACGGCGCACCCCTGGACGCGGCGCCGCTCGACGCGGTGACGCTGGCCGCGCTGCTCGGCCGCGAGGCGGCGCACCTCGCGGGCGCCGCGCAACCCCGGGGCGGCGCCGACGCGTTGGGCGAGGGGCGCGCGCTCGTCGGGCGGGTGGCCGACTCCGTACAGCGCACCGCCGTCTTCCTGGCCGAGCGGCGCGTGGCGCCGGGTGCCGCCGAGGGTGCGGACCCTTTCCTCGACGCCGAGCAGGCTCTCGTCCTCGGCCACCCGCTCCACCCCACGCCCAAGAGCCGCGAAGGGCTCTCCGAGACGGAGGCGCTGGCGTACTCGCCGGAGCTGCGCGGCGCGTTCCCGCTGTACTGGATGGCGGTCGACGCCTCGGTGCTCGCGACCGGTTCGCACTGGTACGAGGAGCCCGCGGGCGGCGGTGGCCCGGCGGACGGCCCGCTGTCCGCCGCCGAACTCACCGCCCGGCTCGCGGGCGACGAGGTGACCGCGCGGCTCCCCGAGGGCGCCGCGCTGCTGCCGCTGCACCCCTGGCAGGCCCGCGAGCTGCGGCACCGGCCCACCGTGGCGCGGCTGCTGGCGGCCGGGCAGCTGCACGACCTCGGACCCGGCGGCCGACCGTGGCACCCCACCTCCTCCGTCCGTACGGTCCACCGGCCCGGCGCGCCCGCCATGCTGAAGCTCTCGCTCGGCCTGCGCATCACCAACTCCCGCCGTGAGAACCTCCGCAAGGAGCTGCTGCGCGGTGCCGAGGTGCACCAGCTGCTCCGTACGGGACTCGCGGCCGCCTGGCAGGCGGCACACCCCGGCTTCGACATCGTCCGCGACCCGGCCTGGATCGGCGTCGACGACCAGTACGGCGAGCCCGTGCCCGGACTCGACACCGTCCTGCGGCACAACCCCTTCGGCCCGCACGACGACGCCGTCTGCGTCGCCTCCCTCACCTCGCCCCGGCCCTGGCCCGGCGCGCCCGGGCGGGAGCTGCGCTCCCGGCTCGCGGACATCGTCCGCCGGCTCGCGGACCGTACGGAGCGCCCCCTGCCCGCGGTGGCCACCGAGTGGTTCCTGCGCTACCTCGACGTCGTCGTCGCCCCCGTCCTGTGGCTGGACGCACACGCGGGCATCGCCTTGGAGGCGCACCAGCAGAACACCCTGGTGCTGCTCGACGCCGACGGCTGGCCGCGCGGCGGACGCTACCGCGACAACCAGGGCTACTACTTCCGCGCCTCCCACCGCGACGCCATCGAACGCCGGCTGCCCGGCGCCGGCCTCGCCAGCGACTCGTACGTCGCCGACGAGGTCACCGACGAGCGCTTCGCGTACTACCTCGGCATCAACAACGTCCTCGGCCTCATCGGCGCGTTCGGTTCCCAGGGGCTCGCGGACGAGCGGCTGCTGCTGGCCGCGTTCCGGCGGTTCCTGGACAGCGCGGCGCGCGGCGTGACCGGCGGCCCCGTGTCGCCGCTGCCTGCGCTGCTGCTGGGGGCGCCGACGCTGCGCTGCAAGGCGAACCTGCTCACCCGGCTGCACGGCATGGACGAGCTCGTCGGCCCCGTCGACACGCAGTCCGTGTACGTGCCCGTCCGCAACCCCCTCAGCCTCTGACGAATCCGGCAGGAGGCCCCGACATGGAGCACACACCAGCAGCACAGCCACCGCAGACCGGAACACACCCCAGCAACGCGGACACGCTGGACCTCGAACTGCCCGACGAAGTCAGGGCGATGGCGCCGCCCGCCGGCACCCCGGCCGGTACGGACAGCTCCGCCCTTACGGACAGCGCGTCCCGTACGGGCGCCCCCGCGCGTACGGACGCAACCGCGCGTACGGGCGGCGGCACCCTGACCCACCTCACCGAGCCCGACCTGCTCGACTCCGTGCCGGACTGGAGCCCCGCCGACACCCCGGCGGGGCTGCTCCAGCTCGTCCCCGTACGCCTCGACCGCGACCTGCCGCTGATCAGTGCCTGGATGAACGACCCCGCGGTGGCGGAGTTCTGGGAGCTGGCCGGCCCCGCCGAGACGACGGCGGCCCATCTGCGCGCCCAGCTCGGCGGCGACGGCAGAAGCGTGCCCTGCCTCGGCGTGCTCGACGGCACCCCGATGAGCTACTGGGAGATCTACCGCGCCGATCTCGACCCGGTCGCCCGCCACTACCCGGCGCGCCCCCACGACACCGGCATCCACCTCCTCGTCGGAGGCGTGGCCGACCGGGGCCGCGGGCTCGGCACCGCCCTGCTGCGCGCCGTCGGCGACCTGATCCTCGACCACCGGCCGGCCTGCCGCCGTGTGATCGCCGAGCCCGACCTGCGGAACACCCCGTCGGTCGCGGCGTTCCTCGGCGCGGGCTTCCGGCTGTCCGCCGAGGTGGACCTGCCGGAGAAGCGCGCCGCACTGATGATCCGCGACCGCGCCCTGCGCGACCTCCTCTGACCGCGACGACCCCCTGGCCGATCCCATCGCGACCACCCCACCGCAACGACCGCTGAGACGAGCCCGACACGGAACCCCCCCACCTGGAAAAGCACCTCCGGAACCGCACCTCTGTAACCGACGACCTCGGACAAGGGAGACCCCCGGTGCCCCAGCACCCCGCCGCCCTGCGGCTGCCCACCGGCCTCGATCAGGACACGTGGACACGCGCCGCACGGCGGCTCCTCATCAAGATGCTCGCCGAATTCGCGTACGAGGAGATCATCCGGCCCGAGCCCGAGGGCCCGGACACATACCGCCTCCCCGTAACCCCCGACCTCACCCTCCGCTTCCGCGCGCGCAGGGGCGCGTACGGAAACTGGCGGATCGATCCCGCATCCCTCACGCCGGAGTGCGATCCCCTCCGCTTCCTGGCACTGGCACACGACGGGCTGCTCGGCCTGTGCGGCGACACGACCGGCCACCTCCTCCGCGAGCTGACCGCGACGCTCACCGCCGACGCCCGTATCAGCGGCACCGCCCTGAGCGCCCGCGAGCTCGCCGACCTCGGCTACGCCGAGTTGGAGGGCCACATGGACGGCCACCCCTGGATCGTCGCCAACAAGGGCCGCCTCGGCTTCTCCGACGCCGACGCCGAGCAGTGGGCCCCGGAGGCGCGCCGCAGCCACCGGCTGCCCTGGATCGCCGTCCACCGGGACCTCGCCGTGTACCGAGGCGTGCCCGCACTCGCCGACGCGGAGCAGCTGTACGCGCGCGAGCTGGACGCCGCGACCCGCGAACGGTTCGCCGCGGTGTTAAGGGAGCGCGGCCTCGATCCGGCGGACCATCTCCTGCTTCCAGTCCACCCGTGGCAGTGGGAAGAAACGGTCGTGCCGCTCTTCGCACCCGAGATCGCGCGGGGCGCCGTCGTGCCGCTCCCCGCCGACCCCGACGAACGCCTCCCGCAGCAGTCCATCCGCACCTTCCTCAACACCACCCGCCCCGACCGGCACACCGTCAAGCTGCCGCTGTCCGTCCTCAACACCCTGGTCTGGCGCGGCCTGCCGACCGAACGCACCCTCGCCGCCCCCGCCGTCACCTCCTGGGTGCACGGGCTGCGCGACGGCGACGCGTTCCTGCGCGACGAGTGCCGGGTGATCCTGCTCGGCGAGGTCGCCTCCGTGACGGTGGCGCACCCCTCGTACGACGCGCTGCCGGCGGTCCCGTACCAGTACCGCGAACTCCTCGGCTGCATCTGGCGCGAGCCGCTGGCGACGCGCCTCGACCCGGGGGAGCGGGCCCGTACGCTCGCGGCGCTGCTGCACACCGCCCCGGAGGGGCGGGCGTTCACCGCCGAACTGGTGGCGCGCAGCGGCCTCGACGCGGTGGTGTGGCTGCGGCACCTGTTCGCCGCGCTGCTGCCGCCGCTGCTGCACTTCCTCTACCGCTACGGCACCGTGTTCTCGCCGCACGGGGAGAACGCCATCGTCGTCTTCGACGAGCGGGACGTGCCCGTACGGCTGGCGGTGAAGGACTTCGTCGACGACATCAACGTCAGCGCGCTGCGCCTGCCCGAGCAGGACTCCATGCCCGCGGACGTGCGCGAGGTGCTGCTCACCGAAGAGGCGGGATTCCTCCCGCAGTTCATCCACTCGGGGCTGTTCGTGGGCGTCTTCCGGTATCTGGCGCCGCTGTGCGAGGAGCAGCTCGGGGTCGCCGAGGCCGAATTCTGGTCGCTCGTACGGGCGGAGATCCTGCGCTATCAGGAGCGGTTCCCCGAGCTCAAGGACCGCTTCGGCACTTTCGACCTGCTCACGCCCCGCATCGCCCGGCTCTGCCTCAACCGGAACCGGCTCCATCTCGACGGCTACCGCGACCGGGCGGAGCGCCCGCACGCCGCCGTACACGGCACCGTCCCCAACCCGCTGCACGGCGTCTGAGGGCCTGGTGCGGCACCGTACGCCGATGGAGCGGGAGGGGAAGCGGCGCCGGCTGTCAGTGGGGCCGCGTAGGGTGTCTGATCTATGAGCGAGCCCGCCCTCACCGATCTCCTGCACGCCGCCGTCACCGCCGTCGGAGGCACGGAACGCCCAGGCCAGGTGGCCATGGCGGAAGCCGTCGCCGAGGCCCTGGAAGACGGCTCGCACCTGCTCATCCAGGCGGGCACCGGCACCGGGAAGTCCCTCGGCTATCTGGTGCCGGCGCTCGCGCACGGCGAGCGCGTCGTTGTCGCCACGGCGACGCTCGCGCTGCAGCGGCAGCTCGTCGAGCGCGACCTGCCGCGCACGGTCGAGGCGCTGCAGCCGCAGCTGCGCCGCCGGCCGGAGTTCGCCATGCTCAAGGGCAGATCCAACTACCTCTGCCTGCACCGGCTGCACGAGGGCGTGCCGCAGGAAGAGGAGGACGGCCTCTTCGACCCGTTCGAGGCGGCCGCGCCGACCAGCAAGCTCGGCAAGGACCTGCTGCGGCTGCGCGACTGGTCGGACGAGACCGAAACGGGCGACCGCGACGACCTGCGGCCGGGCGTCTCCGACCGCGCCTGGTCCCAGGTGTCGGTGTCCGCGCGCGAGTGCCTGGGCGCCAGCCGCTGCGCGTACGGCGCGGAGTGCTTCGCCGAGGGCGCCCGCGAGCGCGCCAAGCTCGCCGAGGTGATCGTCACCAACCACGCGCTGCTCGCCATCGACGCCATCGAGGGCGCACCCGTGCTGCCAGGCCACGAGGTGCTGGTCGTCGACGAGGCGCACGAGCTGGTCTCGCGGGTCACCGGTGTGGCCACCGGCGAGCTGTCGCCCGGCGGCGTCAACCGCGCCGTACGCCGCGTGGGGAAGCTGATCGACGAGAAGACCGCCGACCAGCTTCAGACCGCCGCCGAGTCCTTCGAGCGGCTGATGGAGCTGGCGCTCCCCGGCCGGCTGGAGACCGTCCCGGAGGACCTCGGGTACGCGCTGATGGCGCTGCGCGACGCCGCGCGCTCCTGCGTCACGGCGCTGGGCAACACGCGGGACAAGTCCGTCCAGGACGAGGACGCCGTCCGCAAGCAGGCGCTGGCCGCGATGGAGAACGTGCACGACGTCGCCGAACGGATCGTGCAGGGCTCCGAGTACGACGTGATCTGGTACGAGCGGCACGACCGCTTCGGCGCCTCGGTGCGGGTGGCGCCGCTGTCCGTCTCGGGGCTGCTGCGGGAGAAGCTGTTCACGGACCGCTCCGTCGTGCTGACCTCCGCGACGCTGAAGCTCGGCGGCGACTTCGACGGTGTCGGCGCGTCCCTCGGGCTGGCTCCCGAGGGGCAGGGCGGCGAGGACCAGCCGCCGTGGAAGGGGCTGGACGCGGGCTCGCCGTTCGACTACCGCAAGCAGGCGATCCTCTACGTCGCCAAGCACCTCTCGCAGCCCGGCCGGGACGCCGCACGCGCGGACATGCTGGACGAGCTGTCCGAGCTGGTGGAGGCGGCGGGCGGCCGTACGCTCGGCCTGTTCTCCTCGATGCGGGCCGCGCAGGCGGCGGCGGAGGAGCTGCGCGGGCGGCTGGACGTGCCGATCCTGCTGCAGGGGGAGGAGACGCTCGGCGAGCTGATCCGGCGGTTCGCGGACGATCCGGGCACGTGCCTGTTCGGGACGCTCTCGCTGTGGCAGGGCGTCGATGTGCCGGGTGCCAGCTGCCAGTTGGTGGTGATGGACCGGATTCCGTTCCCGCGCCCGGACGATCCGCTGATGAGCGCCCGGCAGAAGGCGGTCGAGGAGGCCGGCGGGAACGGCTTCATGGCGGTCGCCGCGTCGCACGCCGCGCTGCTGATGGCGCAGGGCTCCGGGAGGCTCGTCAGGGCGATGGGGGACAGGGGGGTCGTGGCGGTCCTCGACCCCCGGCTGGAGCGGGCGCGTTACGGCGGCTTCCTGCGCGCCTCGATGCCCGACTTCTGGTACACGACGGACCGCAACCAGGTGCGCCGTTCGCTGGCCGCCATCAACGCGGCGGCCCAGCAGGACGAACAGGACGCATAGGCGCGGTCATGTGAGTGCGTCGACCGGCCCCGCGCCGTGATCGGACGCGATCCCGCCCGGCGAACGGGAGCGCGTGGAGAACGAGGTGTTCGGGGCCCCGGAACCGGCGCAGGGGTTCCGGGGCCCGTCCTTGGGACAGCCGGTCACGCGTGTCGCACTGGCCGCATCCGTCACACGCGGCGCAGCACTGCCACGACCTTGCCGAGGATGGTGGCGTCGTCGCCGGGAATCGGCTGGTACGACGCGTTGTGCGGGAGCAGCCACACGTGCCCGTCCTCCCGCTTGAAGCGCTTCACCGTCGCCTCGCCGTCGAGCATGGCGGCGACGATGTCGCCGTTCTCCGCGACGGGCTGGCGCCGGACGGTGACCCAGTCGCCGTCGCAGATCGCCGCGTCGACCATCGAGTCACCCACGACCTTGAGGACGAACAGCTCGCCGTCGCCCACCAGTTGGCGCGGCAGCGGAAAGACGTCCTCCACCGACTCCTCGGCGAGGATCGGGCCACCGGCGGCGATCCGGCCGACCAGCGGCACGTACGACGCCGACGGCTTCCCGGTGGTGTCGGTGGCCGCCTGCGTGCTGGGGGTGTCGGAGCCGCGCACCTCGTACGCCCGCGGGCGGTGCGGGTCGCGCCGGAGGAAGCCCTTGCGCTCCAGCGCCATCAGCTGGTGTGCCACGGAGGACGTGCTGGACAGGCCGACGGCCTGGCCGATCTCGCGCATGGACGGCGGGTATCCGCGGCGCTGCACGGAGTCGCGGATCACTTCGATGACCCGCCGCTGCCTGTCGGTGAGCCCGGAGCTGTCCGCCCGGATGCCGGGAGGTCGTCCGGGCAGCGCCCGGACGGGTGGTGGCGCGTCCCCGTCCGTGCCCGGCGGGTTCTCCAGGATCTGGTGTGCGGATTCGGACGCCGGTGTAGAACGGTCCTGAGTGGTGATGGTGGCGCTGTCTGCAGTCGTGGTCACGTCAGCCCCTCTCGAGCGGTTGTCCCTAGTTGGACAACGGTAGTTGGTTTCGAAAGGTTGCGCCAAACACACGTTCGAGTGAAAATTCGTTATTCGTCTGACGTGATCACGCGGGCCGGTGTAGGAGGAGAGCTTCGGTGCTCACCGGAGACCTTCCGGCGCGCCCTCTCCCGGAGGTGTCGCCGTTCCGTGCCCGGCCCCGCCGCCGGCTTCCGTGTGCACTCTCCCGCCGGTTCCCGCGCCCGTCCCGTACGGGCCCCGCGCCGGCCCCCGTGTGAGCCCCCGGCGAGGGCCGCACGGGCCCGCTCACGTACGCTCGACGGGCCCGGCGGCGGCGCGACACGCGCAGGACCTCCTTGCTTCCCCGGCACCAGATCTAGTGGGTAGTTTGACGAGAGTCACCTACAAGTTGTGGTCCCTCGTCGCTCAAGGGCTCGGGTTTCGACTATGCTGGTGGCAACCTCAAGGGGGCCCGGAAGGGTCACCCGAGAGGGCTGTTCAGTCATGCACGGTGAGGGCTCAAGGAGGGTGGGGAACGATGCACTGCCCCTTCTGCCGGCACCCCGACAGCCGCGTCGTGGACAGCCGTACGACCGACGACGGCACCGCGATCCGGCGCCGCCGCCAGTGCCCCGACTGCTCCCGGCGCTTCACCACGGTCGAGAACGCGTCGCTGATGGTGATCAAGCGCAGCGGGGTCACCGAGCCGTTCAGCCGGGACAAGGTGATCGCGGGGGTGCGCAAGGCCTGTCAAGGGCGGCCGGTCACCGAGGACGCCCTCGCACAGCTCGGCCAGCGGGTCGAGGAGGCCGTACGCAGTACGGGCAGCGCGGAGCTGTCCACTCACGACGTCGGCCTCGCCATACTCGGTCCGCTCCAGGATCTTGATCTTGTCGCTTATCTGAGGTTCGCGTCCGTGTACCGGGCGTTCGAGTCGCTCGAGGACTTCGAGGCCGCCATCGCGGAGCTCCGCGACGCGCCGCCTCCCTCGGGGGAGAGCGGAGCGGGTGGGGGCGCTGAGGTCCCCGCTCCCGCGACGCAGGCCGCCGGCTGACGGCTCAAGCGAGACCGGCCGAGGCGCCACAGCTCCACAGCACTACGACGGCACGGCAGCACGGTGCCACGGCCATGAGACAGACACCGTGTCCCGGGAAGAATCGGGACACATGGGGGCGTTATGCCCGTACAGGGAGGCGGAATGACAGAGACGACGAGCGGCCCGGCACGCGGCTCCCGCGCAAAGGGCGGCAAGGCGAACAAGGGTCTGCGTATCGAGCGCATCCACACCACCCCCGGCGTACACCCGTACGACGAGGTGACGTGGGAGCGCCGGGACGTCGTCATGACCAACTGGCGCGACGGCTCGGTCAACTTCGAGCAGCGTGGCGTCGAGTTCCCCGACTTCTGGTCGGTGAACGCGGTCAACATCGTCACCAGCAAGTACTTCCGCGGCGCGGTCGGCACTCCACAGCGCGAGAAGAGCCTCAAGGAGCTCATCGACCGCGTGGTCAAGAGCTACCGGACCGCGGGTGAGCAGAATGGTTACTTCGCCTCCCCGGAGGACGCCGAGATCTTCGAGCACGAGCTGGCCTACGCCGTGCTGCACCAGATCTTCGCGTTCAACTCGCCGGTCTGGTTCAACGTCGGCACCAAGCAGCCGCAGCAGGTCAGCGCCTGTTTCATCCTGTCCGTCGACGACTCCATGGAGTCGATCCTCGACTGGTACAAGGAAGAGGGGATGATCTTCAAGGGCGGTTCCGGAGCCGGTCTGAACCTGTCCCGCATCCGCTCCTCCAAGGAGCTCCTGTCCTCCGGAGGGAACGCCTCCGGCCCCGTCTCCTTCATGCGCGGCGCCGATGCCTCCGCCGGCACGATCAAGTCCGGCGGCGCCACACGGCGCGCCGCGAAGATGGTCGTGCTCGACGTGGACCACCCCGACGTCGAGGCGTTCATCGAGACGAAGGTCAAGGAGGAGGAGAAGATCCGCGCGCTGCGCGACGCGGGCTTCGACATGGACCTGGGCGGCGACGACATCACGTCCGTCCAGTACCAGAACGCGAACAACTCGGTCCGCGTGACCGACGAGTTCATGAAGGCCGCCCAGGCCGGCGTGAAGTTCCCGCTGCGCGCTCGCATGACCGGCGAGACCGTCGAAGAGGTGGACGCCAAGGCGCTGCTGCGCAGGATGGCGGAGGCGGCACACGTCTGCGCCGACCCCGGCATCCAGTACGACGACACCATCAACCACTGGCACACCTCGCCCGAGTCGGGCCGCATCAGCGCGTCCAACCCGTGCAGCGAGTACATGCACCTGGACAACTCCTCCTGCAACCTCGCCTCGCTGAACCTCATGAAGTTCCTGCGGGACGACGACGAGGGCAACCAGGCGTTCGAGGCCGAGCGCTTCGCCAAGGTCGTCGAGCTGGTCATCACCGCGATGGACATCTCCATCTGCTTCGCGGACTTCCCGACGGAGAAGATCGGCGAGACCACCCGCGCGTTCCGCCAGCTCGGCATCGGCTACGCCAACCTCGGTGCCCTGCTGATGGCCACCGGGCACGCGTACGACAGCGATGGCGGCCGCGCCCTGGCGGGCGCCATCACCTCCCTGATGACCGGCACCTCCTACCGCCGCTCCGCCGAACTCGCGGCCGCGGTGGGCCCGTACGAGGGCTACGCACGCAACGCCGAGGCGCACCAGCGCGTCATGCGGCAGCACGCGGACGCCAACGACGATGCCAAGCGCTCCGACGACCTGGACACCCCGGTGTGGGCCGCGGCGACCGAGGCGTGGCAGGACGTCGTCCGGCTGGGCAAGAAGCACGGCTACCGCAACGCGCAGGCGTCCGTGCTCGCGCCCACCGGCACCATCGGCCTGATGATGGACTGCGACACCACCGGCGTCGAACCCGACCTCGCCCTGGTCAAGTTCAAGAAGCTGGTCGGCGGCGGCTCCATGCAGATCGTGAACAACACGGTCCCCAAGGCGCTCAAGCGGCTCGGCTACCAGCCCGAGCAGGTCGAGGCGATCGTCGAGCACATCGCCGAGCACGGCAACGTCGTCGACGCCCCGAGCCTGAAGCCCGCGCACTACAGCGTGTTCGACTGCGCCATGGGCGAGCGCTCCATCTCGCCGATGGGCCACGTACGGATGATGGCCGCGGCCCAGCCGTTCCTCTCCGGCGCCATCTCGAAGACGGTGAACATGCCGTCCACGAGCACTGTCGAGGACGTCGAGGAGATCTACCTCCAGGGCTGGAAGCTCGGCACCAAGGCGCTCGCCGTCTACGTCGAGAACTCCAAGGTCGGCCAGCCGCTTTCGGCGAAGCGGAAGGAGAAGGCGGCGGAGCCGGAGAAGGTCGTCGAGTACCGCCCCGTGCGGAACCGGCTGCCCAAGGGCCGCCCCGGCATCACCACCTCCTTCACGGTCGGCGGCGCCGAGGGCTACATGACGGCCAACTCGTATCCGGACGACGGCCTCGGCGAGGTCTTCCTGAAGATGTCCAAGCAGGGCTCGACCCTCGCGGGCATGATGGACGCCTTCTCGATCGCGGTCTCGGTGGGCCTGCAGTACGGCGTGCCGCTGGAGACGTACGTCTCGAAGTTCACAAACATGCGCTTCGAGCCGGCCGGCATGACCGACGACCAGGACGTACGGATGGCGCAGTCCATCGTGGACTACATCTTCCGCCGGCTGGCGCTGGACTTCCTGCCCTTCGAGACCCGTTCCGCCCTCGGCATCCACTCCGCCGAGGAACGGCAGCGGCACCTGGAGACGGGCTCGTACGAGTCCTCGTCTGAGGAGCTCGATGTCGAGAGCCTGGCGCAGTCCGCGCCACTGCACAGCGAGAACCGGTCGGGCGGGTCGTCCACGGAACCGCAGGCGCCCACCCCCGCCCCGGTGGAGGCGCACAGCTCCACCGAACTGGTCGAGATGCAGCTGGGGCTGAACGCCGACGCCCCGCTCTGCTTCTCCTGCGGCACGAAGATGCGCCGCGCGGGCAGCTGCTACCTCTGCGAGGGCTGCGGCTCGACGAGCGGCTGCAGCTGAGCGGGAGCCCGGCTCAGCGGTCTGCGCTGAGCCGGGTCGGCCTGAGGCGCTGAGCGGGCCGGGCCGAGCGGGCACGCGTGACGCGTGCCCGGCTCAACGGCCGCCGCCGGAAGCGGTACACGGAGGGAGCCGTTCCTGGACCGGCTCCCTCCGTGCCGTTCCACGGCCTGTCTGGCCGCGGTGCGGGCCCGCGGGGCCTCAGGGCTGCCGGCGCCCCATGACCCGGACGAACTCCGCCGGGTCGCAGTCGAATCCGCACACGAAGTCGTGGAACGACCACTCGGCCGAGCCCTGCCGGGTGAACTCCGCGACGGTCGCGGCCGTGGCCCCCGAGACCACGGCGAAATCGTTCGCGGCCAGCTCGTGATACCCCTCCATGATCCGTACATCCGTGTCGGCGACCTCGCCGAACGTCGTACGCACCTCCGTCTGCTGTATCGCCACCCCGACGACCACACGCCCGTACGACTCGGCCAGCCGGTCGAACTCCAGGGTCATCACCTCGTCGAAGCCGAAGCCCTGACCGGTCTTGCTGTCCCGGTTGAGGGTGATCGTGCCGTCCGGTGACCGGCTGTCGAAGTGCACCAGATAGGCGGGGTCGCCGTACGGGTCGTCGGCCGGGTACGTGGCGGCGATTATGTCGAGGTCGTGGTCCGGCTCACCCAGGGGGCTGGGCTGCCACTTGAGCGTCACCTCGACCTTTCCGATGCCCTTGTTGAGACTACTCACGAGACTTCCCTTCCTCGGATTCCCCGCCGGCGTGGAGCGCGTACGCCTCTCCCCGTACACCGGCGGACCGGATGACCGGAGCACGGCCGCGGACAGACGGCAGCCCCTGGCGAACACACCTCGTCACAAGATCATGTCCGTAACTTCCAGGGGCTGTACGCGAATTACCCATGTTGCCACGTCAGACGGGCAGTGGCGGGGGCGCCGGAACGGGCGGAAAGGCCGCGCGGGCGGCGTTCACCGACGCTGTTCACGCGCCGGGCGCGCGGGGCCGCGCGCCGAGGCTTTGCGAGAATATTGCGTGTGGCCGACCGTACGGTGAGTGAATTCGAGGCACAGCGCGGACGGCTGTTCGGGCTCGCGTACCGCCTGCTGGGCTCCGCAGCGGAGGCCGAGGACGCGGTGCAGGACGCGTACTTGCGCTGGGAGTCAGCGGACCGCGCGGCGATCGCGGTCCCGGCGGCCTGGCTGACGAAGGCCGTCACGAACCTCTGCCTGAACCGGCTGGCCTCCGCGCGCGTGCGGCGCGAGGAGTACGTGGGGGCCTGGCTGCCGGAACCGGTGCTGACCGAGGGCGGCGCGCTCGGCCCGCTGGACACCGTGGAGCAGCGGGAATCCGTCTCGATGGCCCTTCTCGTCCTGCTGGAGCGGCTCACTCCGGCCGAGCGCGCGGTGTTCGTCCTCCGGGAGGCGTTCGGCTATCCGCACCGGGAGATCGCCGGGATCATGGAGCTGGGCGAGGCGAACTGCCGCCAGCTCCAGCGCCGCGCACGGCAACGGCTGGGCGCGGCACCGCCGTCGGCCGCGTCCCGTTCCGCGCCCGCCGACCGGGAACGGTGGCACGGGCTGGTGGAACGCTTCCTCGCGGCCGCCCGCGACGGCGACATGGCCGGCCTGGAACGGCTGCTGGCCGCCGACGTCACCTCGTGGGCGGACGGCGGCGGCGTGGTCGGCACGGCACGGCGGCCTGTCACCGGCCGCGAGCGCGTCGCGCGCTACCTCACCGGCGGGCTGGCCAGGTTCGCGGCCGGTGTGGACTTCACGGTGGCGGAAGTGAACGGCGGCCCCGCGGCGCTGGCGTGGGCCGGCGGGCGGCTGGCCGGTGTGGTCACGGTGGAGGTGGCGGGCGCGGAGCCGGACGGCGAGCGGATAGCGGGCCTGCGGATCGTGGCGAACCCGGACAAGCTCCGCACCGTGGCCCGGCAGGCGGAGGCGCTGTCACGTTTCTGACGGCTGCCCGGTCAGCCTCCCGGAAGGCACTCGTACGAGATCCCGGAGGCCGTATCCATGAACACAGACAGCACGGACAGCACAGCAGGTGCGGAAGGCACGGGTGGCGCAGGTGGCACGGGCGGTGCTGCGCCGGGGAGGCCGGTCCTGGTGACCGGCGGCACCGGCACGCTCGGCCGCCAGGTGGTGCGGCGGCTGCTGGACCGGCAACGCGCCGTACGGGTCATGAGCCGGCGGGCCCGGCCGGCGGGTGACCGCGCGCCGTACGAGTGGGCGTCCTGTGACCTCGCGAAGGGGCGCGGCATCGACGCGGCCGTGGCGGGAGTGGACACGATCGTGCACTGTGCGACCACCCTCACCGGCGACGACGAGGCGGCCGCACGCCGGCTCCTGGGCGCGGTGCGGGAATCGGACACCGAGCTCAGGCACTTCGTCTACGTGTCGATCGTCGGCATCGACCGCGTGCCCCTCGGCTACTACCGCAGGAAGCTGGCCGCCGAGGGCGTACTCGAAAGCTCGGGGCTGCCGTACACCGTGCTGCGGACCACGCAGTTCCACGACCTGATCGCCCTCATGGCCACCTGCCAGCGGCGGCTGCCGGTCGTCTTCACGCTCTCCGGCGTCAGCTTCCAGCCGGTCGACTCCGGCGAGGTCGCCGACCGGCTGGTGGAGTTGGCGCAGGCCGAACCGGCGGGCCGCGTCGCCGACATGGGCGGGCCCGAGGTGCGTACGGCCCGTGACCTGGCGCGCAGCACCCTCGACGCGTACGTGAGGCGGCGCCGGGTCGTACCGCTGCGGCTGCCGGGGCGGGCGTTCGGTGCGTACCGCGCGGGCGGGCACCTGGCGCCGGAGAGGGCGGTCGGGCGGCTCACTTTCGAGGATCATCTCGCTGCCACAGGCGGTTCAGCCGGTCGTCCAGCACGGTGAGCGCGTCGGCGGGGGAGAGGTGGCCGATCAGCAGGTGGGTGGTGAGGCCGTCGGCGAGGGCGAGGAACGTACGGGCCTCGCACGCCGCGTCCTCCGCGGTGATGCCGGGGACCGCCTCGGTGACGAGGCGTACGAGCAGGGTGTGCAGGCTCGCGTAATTCTCGCGGAGGGTGGCCGCCAGGGCCGGCGTGACGGCCGCCTGGGCGACGAACGCGAGCCATACGCGTGCCTCCGCCCGGTGCGGCTCGCCGATCAGCGTGACCTCGGTGAGCGCGTGGCCGAGGACGGTGCGGGCCGACTGCGCGGGTGACGCACCGATGCTGGCGCCGATCCGGGAGCTGACGCGGGCGCCGACCTGCCGGAGGGCGAAGACGAGCATCTCCTCCTTCGTACGGAAGCAGCGCTGCACCGCTCCCATCGACACGTCGGCCCGCGCTGCCACGTCGCGCAGGGTGACGCCCTCCAGGCCGCTCTCGTCGGCTAGTTGCAGGACGGCGTCCGCGATGTGCCGGCGCCTGCTGTCGTGGTCGATCTGACGGGGCATGCGGCAGCTCACTCCATATTCCGATGCGCTTGTATCGGTTCGAGGTTACCCTGCCCGTTGTGATGCGTCCGCATCGGAACGATCGCGGGCAGGAACGACGAGGAGAGCGGCAGGCATGGGCAGCGAGTGGTGGAAGCAGGACGCGGCGGCCGTGGGGGCCGCCGTACGGGCCGGGGACGTCACGGCCGCCGAGGTGATCGACAGTCACCTGGAACGGATCGCCGCGGTGAACCCCGCCGTGAACGCCGTGACCCAGCTCCTCGCCGACCGGGCCCGTGAGGAGGCGGCCGCCCTGGACCGCAGGCGCGCGACGGGGGAGGAGCTGGGGCCGCTGGCCGGCGTGCCGTTCACGGTCAAGGAGACCACCGCGATCGAGGGCCTGCCGACCACCTTCGGCGCCGTCCGCTTCAAGGACCACGTGGCGCCGCGTGACGCGCCGCCCGTGGCCCGGCTCCGCGCCGCCGGGGCGATCCCCGTGGGGCACAGCAACATGCCCACGCTGATCCTCGCCGGTGTACATCCGCGCAGTGAACTCTTCGGCGACACCTGGAACCCCTGGGACCGGGGCATCAGCCCCGGCGGCACCAGCGGCGGCGACGGCGCGGCCGTGGCCGCCGGCATGGTGCCGATCGGCCTCGGCAACGACTCCGGGGGCTCGGTCCGGCTGCCCGCGGCGTTCTGCGGCACGGCCGGGCTGAAGCCGACCACCGGGCGGTTTCCCGCCGACCACCGCCTGGGGCCGGACGATCCGGCGCTGTGCTCCCAGGTGTTCGTGGTGGACGGGCCGTTGGCGCGTACGGTGCGCGATCTGTGGCTCTCCTTCGAGGCGCTGGCAGGGCCGGGGGCCGACCCGGCTGACCCGCGGGCCGTACCGGTGCCGACCCGGCTCGGCGGGCCGGGAGGACGGCCGCCTCGGGTCGGCGTGGTCGCGCGGGCGGGCGGCAGGGACACGCACCCCGACGTACGGGCGGCGGTGGACGCGGCGGCGTCGGCGCTCTCGGACAGCGGGTACGCGGTCGAGGAGGTGCAGGACGTACCGCGGTTCCAGGAGGCGCTGGACGCCTACTCGTCGATGGTGATGACGGAGTTCAGCGGGAGCTGGCCGGTGGTCAGGACCCTGCTGGGCAAGGACGGTCACCGCTATATCGAGATGTCGATGGACAAGTCCGCGCCGGTGGAACTCGCGGAGTATCTGCGGCTCACCGGGGTCAGGCTGAACATCCAGCGGGCCTGGGCGGAGTTCCAGCGGGAGTATCCGCTGCTGCTCGGGCCGGTGTTCGCACAGCCGCCGGTGGCGCCGGGGGCCGAGTCGGCGAGCGCGGAGGGCCACGAGTTCTTCGGTAGGGCTTTGGGGCTGTGCAGCGTCACCAGCTTCGTGGGTGTGCCGGCCGTGGCCGTGCCGGGCGGGGTGTTCGGCGGACTGCCGCAGGGTGTGCAGGTCATCGGGAGGTTCTTCCGTGAGGATCAGTGTCTGGACGCCGCCGCGGTGATCGAGGAGCGCGTCGGCGTACTGACACCGGTGGAGCCGCGCGGCTGACACCGGACACGCCGCGCCCTGCCGCCGGGCCAACGGGGCGCGTACGGCGGGGTGTTCGGGCCGGCTCGACGGCCGGGGTACGGCAGCGGAACGGGGCGCGCGAACCGGCTCGCGCGCCCCGACCGTACGGTCTGTCACCTGGATGGCCGTACCATGGCGCGGTGCTGGTCAAGTGGATGCGCTGCACCGTCGTCGACCGTCGGGGGTTCGAGCGGGCTCAGCGAAAGTGGGCGGGGCTGCTCGGCGAGCCGGGATTCCGCGGGCAGGGCGGCGGATGGAGCCGGTCCAAGGCCGGCGTGGTGCACCTGTTCGGCTTCTGGGAGAGCAGGGCCTTCTACGACTCCTTCATGGCGCGCTCGCACGACCGGCTGAACGCTTCACAGGTCGGCACGTACAAAGACCTCCAAGTGCGTCTCTTCGAATACCGCTTCGATGTGAAGACCGGTTTCCAGCCGGTCTTCACCGAGGCTGATCTGCTGCGGGTGGCGCACTGCCGGATCCGGCACGACCGCGTGGACCACTTCGTCCTGATGCAGGAGAAGGTGTGGAACCCGGCGATGGCCGGCTCGCCGGGAATGCTCCGCGGCATCTTCGCCCAGGCGCAACCGGAGGACGAGTTCCTGGTGCTGTCGATGTGGGACTCGGCCGCCGAACACGGCAAGTACCGGACGGAACGCGTCGAACGGCTGGCACTGCGGGCCCAGACGGGCGCGGACGTGGCGGCCATCGCGGGCGACGTGATCGACCTGGAGCCGAACTGGACCGTGTGACCGTCCCGGCCGATGACCGATGCTGCCTCCGCACCGCGGAGGCCGGATCCGGCCGTCTTCGGCGGCGCGGTGGTACGGGCCCGCAGGGCGGCGAGACCCGTACCGCCGCGGATCAGGCCACCCCGCCCGGCCCCGCCACTCCGCTGAGCGCCTCCAGATCGCTGCGCCGCACCCGTATCACCGTGGCCGCCGTGATCAGCGCCACGACCACCAGGGCCACGGCGGCGATGAACGCCGTGGATATCCCGTGCGCCAGGACCTCGCTGCCCCAGGGCCCGGGCAGCTCGTGCGTTCTGGCGAACTCGGCCTTCTCCGCGGGCGACGCGTTGGCCATGAAGTCGGGTATCTGCGCCTTGGCCTCGTCCCGGCTCGCCGTGCCGAAGACGGTCAGCAGGATCGACAGCCCCAGTGAACCGCCCACCTGCTGCGTGGCGTTCAGCAGCCCGGACGCCGCACCCGCCTCGTGCGGGGCCACACCGGAGACGGCGGTCAGGGTCAGCGTGACGAAGTTGAGGCCCATGCCGAACCCGAACAGCACCATCGGCCCGAGAACGCCGCCCATATAGCCGCTGTCCGGCTCGATCAGGGTCTGCCACGCCATGCCCACCGCCGTCAGCAGCGAGCCGACCACCATGAACGGCTTGGGCCCGAGCACCGGCAGATAGCGCTGGGAGAGCCCCGCCCCGACCACGATCGCGACGGTCACCGGCAGGAACGCGAAGCCGGCTCTGATCGGGCTGTAACCCAGCACGTTCTGCACGAACAGCACGATGAAGAAGAACATCCCGAACATCGCGGCGGACAGGCTCAGCATGATCACGTAAGAGCCGGAGCGGTTGCGGTCGGTGAACATCCGCAGCGGCGTGATCGGCTCCGCCGCGCGCGACTCGACCACGACGAACGCCGCCAGCAGCACGACCGCGGCCCCGAACGCCGCGAGCGTGTATCCGTCGGTCCAGCCGTCCTCCGACGCGCGCACGAACCCGTACACCAACGAGGCCATGCCTCCGGTGGAGGTGAGCGCGCCCATCAGGTCGAACCGTCCCGGGTGCCGCGCCGACTCCGAGATGTACAGCGGCGTGAGGACCACGATCAGAAGGCCGATGGGCACGTTCACGAACAGCACCCAGCGCCAGTCGAGCCACTCCGTGAGCATGCCGCCCGCCAGCAGGCCGACCGCGCCGCCGCCCGCGGAGACCGCGGCGAACACACCGAAGGCGCGGTTCCGCTCCGGCCCCTCCGGGAAGGTCGTCGCGATCAGCGCGAGCGAGGTCGGCGAGGCGATCGCGCCGCCCGCCCCCTGCAGCGCCCGCGCGGTCAGCAACTGCCAGGGCTCCTGTGCGAGCCCGCCCAGCAGCGAGGCCGCGATGAACAGCAGGATGCCGACCATGAACACCCGCCGGCGGCCCAGGATGTCCCCGGCCCGCCCGCCGAGCAGGAGCAGCCCGCCGAAGGTCAGGGTGTACGCCGTGACGACCCAGGACAGCCCGGTGGTGGAGAAGTCGAGCGCACCCTGGATGTGCGGAAGCGCAATGTTCACAATGGTGACATCGAGAACGACCATGAGCTGGCACGCGGCGATCACGGCCAGCGCGATGCCCCGCCGGCTCTCGCGGGGAGCGGGTTTCGGTGGACTGCTGTCAGACGTCGTCAATGAAGAGGTTGTCACTCTGGAGATCCCCCACTTGAGAAAGAGTGAACGCCACCGTTCACTAAGTCGACCACTGTAATGACCCCGTGTAGGGAACGCAAGCGTTCCCTAAAGAAAGAAGGCGATGGTGACCTGCCGTCCACCGGCCATACGACGCCGTGGCGCCGAGCTCGAACGCGCGATCCTCGATGCCACGCTGGAACAGCTGGGCACCCACGGCTGGACCGGCCTGACGATGGAGGGCGTCGCCGCCAAGGCCCGTACGGGGAAGGCCGCCGTCTACCGCCGCTGGCCCACCAAGGGCGACCTGGTCGCCGACGCCCTGCGCGCCGGGCTGCCGGAGACCGGCCTTCCGCCGGACCACGGGGACCTGCGGGAGGACCTGATCGAGATGTGCGGCCGCATGCTCGACGCCATGTACTCCCGTTCCGGGAACGCGCTCAGGGCGATCCTCGACGAGTGTGACCGCCCCGAGGCCGAGCGCTTCCACGAACTGGTCATGGGCGGTGTCGTGGAGCCCGGCAAGCGGCTCATCGGTGACATCGTGCGCCGCGGCATCGAACGCGGCGAAGTGCGCGAGGACGCGACGGGAGAGCTCGTCGTCGACGTCGCCCCGGCCATGATGATGTACCGGCACAAGGTCACCGGCTCACGTCTCGGTGAGTCCGACATTGCCGAGATGGTCGACCAGGTCATGCTGCCCCTGCTCGCCCCACGGACCGGCTGAAACGACGGAAGACGCACCGGCTACGCTGGCACCCGACATGCCGTACGAGCCGCCCACACACCGCGTTGAGCGATCCCTCCGTGCCACCACAGGCGCCAAGGTGATCGCGGGAGTTGACGAGGTCGGCCGCGGAGCCTGGGCGGGTCCGGTGACCGTGTGCGCCGCCGTCACGGGCCTGCGCCGGCCGCCAGAGGGGCTGACGGACTCCAAGCTCCTCACCCCCAAGCGCCGCGCCGAAATCGCCGGAGAACTCGAGAGTTGGGTCACCTCGCACGCCCTCGGCCACTCCTCGCCCGAGGAGATCGACCGGCTGGGCATGACGGCCGCGCTGCGGCTGGCGGCCCTGCGGGCGCTGGAGGAGCTGCCCGTGCGGCCCGAGGTGGTGATCCTCGACGGCAAGCACGACTACCTGGGCGGCCCCTGGCGCGTGCGTACGGTGATCAAGGGCGACCAGTCGTGCATCGCGGTCGCCGCCGCCTCGGTGCTGGCCAAGGTCCGCCGCGACGCCATGATGGCCGAACTCGGCGTGGAGCACGCCCCGTTCGCCTTCGAGGACAACGCCGGGTACCCCTCACCCGTGCACCGCTCCGCACTCGCACAGCACGGCCCCACTCCCCAGCACCGGCTCTCCTGGGCATACTTGGACGCCCTGCCGCGTTGGAAGCATTTGAAGCGCCCCAGGGTCGAGCCGGTCGAGCAGGCCGAACTCTTCTGAGGAGGCACGCGGCACACCCGCGGACCTCCCCGCCGGTCCTGCCGGTACGGCACCGACCTTGGGACAACCCGCCGACGCGACCCGCACCGGCGTTTGATAGACAACTCACCATGCCTCTCACCCCTGAGGAGCCACAGATTCACGAGAGTGTTCCGGGATCCCGCACCGCTGCGGCCTCCCGCTCCGTACCACCGCTCCCCGGCCCCCGGCCCACACCCCGTCCCGCGCCGCCGCGCGCGGACCGGAACCGGCCGGGCCCGAGCCGCCCGGGCAGCGGACGTGCCGGCAGCCCGTCGGCACAGAACGCCACCGCCGAGGCGAGTGGCACCGCTCAGATCCAGCTCGTCGAGGCCACCGACGCGACGGCCGTGGACACCGCTGACGAGACCGTGGACAGGCTGCTGGACGGCGGTCTCGCCCCCGGCGACATCCTGGTGCTCACCACCGGTGAGGAGCACCCGTGGGCGCAGCACGAACGGTCCTTCGGCGAGGAGTCGTACTGGCGCCAACTCACCGACGGTGAGGACGTCTTCTGCGCGCACGCCTCCGCGGCCGAACGTGTCGGCAGCCGGTCCGTGGTCGTGCTCGCCGTCAACGGCGGCACGGACGCGGAGGCCGCCAAGGCGCTCCCCGCGGCGCTCGCGAAGGCGGGCAGGGAACTGATCGTCTGCGGCGACCCGGAGCGGCTGCGCGCCCTCCTCTGAGCGTCCCGCCGGAGTGCGCGTCCCGTCAGTTCGTCAGCCCGTCAGCCGGCGGCTTGGCGCAGCTCCTCCCTGGGCTCGCCGCCGGGCTGCGGCGGGACCTTGGAACGTACGGGCACGGGGAGCGGAACAGCGGGCTCCGCGGGTGCGTCCGGCTCCGTTCTGCCCGACTGGGTCGCGTGCGGCCGCCGTCCGCCGCGCCCCTCGCCCAGCACCTGCCAGCCCGAGCGCGTCAGCGTGATGTACGCGCCGCACCGCAGGCCGTGCAGCGTGCAGGCGTCCCGCAGGCCCCACATCCAGGCGCCGTCCACCTCGGTCCAGTGGGGCGCGCCGTCCCGGCAGAACAGCAGCACGGCCGTACGGGCCGGAGTGCGGCGCCGCAGATCGTGCGGGGTGACCCGGCGGAGCCGGTCGAGCAGGGCGTTGCGGAACTCCCAGCCGTCCGGGTGCTCCGTGTCCTGGGTGAACGAGGCGCTGGCGGTGAGCCGTTCGTCCGGGCCGATGACCGCGACGACCGCCGTGGAGAGCCGGGGCCGGTGGCGCTCGCACAGGTTGTTGACGACCGCGCGCGGACTCCGCAGCAACGGGATGCCCGCGGCGGCCCATTCGGAGGGCTCGAGGGTGCGGGCGAGCCGGGAGGCGGAGTCGGTGGCGGGAGGCGGGCTGAAACCGAAGCTCACGGTCCTCCCTTCGTCCGTCGAACCAGTTCAATTGTCCCCGCACTTGCCGCCGTGCGGCAATGTGCGGGCCCGGAAAGATCATCCCTGCACCGCGAGGACCAGCGGGAGCACACCGGCCGCCCCAGCCCCGCGCAGCAGCCGCGCGGCCACCGCCAGCGTCCAGCCGGTGTCCGTGAAGTCGTCGACGAGCAGCACCGGTCCGTCCGCTTCCGCGAGCGCCTGACCGAGCTGCGGCGGCAGCGTGAGGGCGCCGTCGAGCGCGCGCAGCCGCTGTGCGCTGTTGCTCCGGGGGACGCCCGTGTCCGGCTGCCCGTCCGCGTACGCCACCGTGCCCAGCAGCGGCATCCGGCCGATCTCGGCGATCCGCTCGCTCAGCGAACGCACCAGCTCGGGCCGCGTACGGGAGGGCATCGCCACCACCCCGACTGGGCGGGCAACGGCTTCCGGTGAGCCCTCCGGGCCCGGGGCGGTGGAGGCCCAGCCGTCCGGGCCCTTCGCCCAGTCGCTGAGGACCGTCACCACGGCATTGACCACATCGTCCGGGACCGGGCCGTCCGCGGCCTGCGGCGACAGCAGGGGGCGGAGCCGGTTGCCCCAGCCGATGTCGGAGAGCCGCCCCAGCGCCCGTCCCGGTGCGGCCTGCTGCTCCGCGGGGATACGCCCCTTCAGGTCCACGCCGATCGCGGGCAGCCCGGTGGGCCACATCTTGCGGGGCTCCACCCGCACGCCCGGCCGGCCCAGCTCGCCGCGCGCGGCATCGAGCGCGCCTGCCGACACCTCGGTGGTGAAACGGGCCCCGGCGCAGTTGTCGCAGCGCCCGCACGGGGCCGCCTCCTCGTCGTCCAGCTGCCTGCGGAGGAACTCCATCCGGCAGCCGTCCGTGGACGCGTACTCCCGCATCGCCCGCTGCTCCGCCTCGCGCTGCCGCGCCACCCAGGCGTACCGCTCGGCGTCGTACGACCACGGCTGACCGGTCGCGGTCCAGCCGCCCTTCACCCGCCGCACCGCGCCGTCCACGTCGAGCACCTTGAGCATCATCTCCAGGCGCGAACGCCGCAGCTCCACCTGCGGTTCCAGCGCGGGCAGCGACATCGGCCGGTCCGCCGCCGCCAGCACGTCCAGGGTGCGGCGCACCTGGTCCTCGGGCGGGAAGGCGAGGGACGCGAAGTACCGCCAGATCGCCTCGTCCTCACGGCCGGGCAGCAGCAGCACCTCGGCGTGCTCCACGCCGCGCCCGGCGCGCCCCACCTGCTGGTAGTAGGCGATGGGGGAGGACGGGGAGCCGAGATGGACGACGAAGCCGAGGTCGGGTTTGTCGAAGCCCATGCCCAGCGCGGAGGTGGCGACAAGGGCCTTGACGCGGTTGGCGAGCAGGTCTCCCTCGGCCGCCTCGCGGTCGGCGTTCTCGGTCTGGCCCGTGTACGAGGCCACGGCGTGTCTGTGCTGCCGGAGGAACGCCGTCACCTCGCCGGCGGCCGCGACGGTGAGCGTGTAGATGATGCCGGAGCCCGGCAGCTTCTCCAGGTGCTCCGCGAGCCAGGCCATGCGGTGTGCCGCGTCCGGCAGCTGCAGGACGCCGAGGCTCAGGCTCTCGCGGTCCAGCGGCCCGCGCAGCACCAGGGCCTCCGCGGAACCGCCCGCGCCGCCCTGCTCGACGCCGGCACCAGTGCCCAACTGCTCGGCCACGTCGGCCGTCACACGGGCGTTGGCGGTGGCGGTCGTGGCCAGCACCGGGACGCCGGGCGGCAGCCCGGCCAGCATGGTCCGCAGCCGACGGTAGTCGGGACGGAAGTCGTGGCCCCAGTCCGAGATGCAGTGCGCCTCGTCCACGACGAGCAGGCCCGTGGCCGCGGCGAGCTCCGGCAGCACCTGGTCCCGGAACTCCGGGTTGTTCAGCCGCTCGGGGCTGACCAGCAGCACGTCGACCTCGCCCGCGCTCATCTCGGTCCGGACCGTCTCCCACTCCTCGGTGTTCGCGGAGTTGATCGTGCGCGCCCGGATGCCCGCCCGCTCGGCCGCCGCCACCTGGTTCCGCATGAGGGCCAGCAGCGGCGAGACGATCACGGTCGGCCCGCTGCCCTGGTGCCGCAGCAGTGCCGTCGCTACGAAGTACACGGCGGACTTGCCCCAGCCCGTGCGCTGCACCACCAGGGCACGGCGCCGGTGGGCGACGAGCGCTTCAATCGCCCGCCACTGGTCCTCACGGAGGCGGGCCCCTTCGGCGGGCTCGCCCACGAGACGGGACAGGACGGCATCGGCCGCGGCACGCAGGTCTGGGTCGGTCATACCCCCATGCAAACCCATGCCGCCGACAGTGGCGAACCCGGCCTGTGGAAAACACCTGACAAGTGCGCTTGTATGACTATCAAGGCTGCCTGTGGACAACGGCCGACGCCGGAAGCCCACTTCGGGTCACTCTCGACGCATGACACAACACGGCAGCAGCAAGCCAAGCCCTGACCACCTGCTCTCCGAGACCCACCGCCCCCGTATCTCCCTGCGCAGCCCCGGCGAACTGGCCGACGCGCTGCCGTATCTGCTGGGATTCCAGCCGGACGACTCCATCGTCGTCGTCGCCCTGCACGGCGAACGCGGTCGCTTCGGCGGCAGGCTCCGGATCGGCATTCCCACGGCTCCGGACGAATGGCCCGCGGTGGCGGACCAGCTCGCCGCCTGCCTGAAGGGGAACTCCGTGGCACGCGGCGCCGCACCGGAGGGCGCCCTGCTCTTCCTCTGCCAGGACCCGGCCGACGGCGAGTCCGGCCGGGCCGTGACGGAGCGGCTGCGGCCGCTCGCGCAGCGGCTCCGCGTCGCCTGCGGTGGACTGGAGATGCCCGTCTACGAGGCACTGTGCATCTCCGACAAGAGGTACTGGTCGTACTGCTGCCCGGACGCGGCCTGCTGTCCGGCCGAGGGGAAGCCACTCTCGCCTCCCGGCACCTCGGCCATGGCGGCCGCGGCCGCGTTCGCGGGGATCCAGGTGCGGGGCACGCAGAAGGAGATGGAGGCCCGGCTGAAACCGCTGGGGGAGCCGTTCGCGACACCACAGGAGTGCGCTCTCGACAAGGCCGCCGCGGCCCTCATGCCACGCATGCTCAACACCGCCGGCCGCGATGCGTTGGCCGGCGAGACCCTCAGGCTGGCGCGCCGGCTGATGGAGCGGCTCCACGCCGCTTCGGCGGCCGACGGCTCGGTCGGCCAGACCGCGGCCGACGCGCAGGACGACGCGCTGCTCTCGCACGAGGAGGCCGCCACGCTGATCCTCGGCCTCCAGGACCACCGCACCCGCGACCAGGCCGCGGAGTGGATGGAGGGCCGGGACGCCGCCACCGCTCTGCGGCTGTGGCGGGCCCTCTGCCGCCGCTGCGTCGGGGCGTACGACGAGCACGCGGTCGCGACGCTCAGCCTCGCCGGCTGGATCGCGTGGTCCACCGGGGACGAACCGGCGGCGCGCGTGGCGCTCGGCCGTGCCCTGCAGACCGATCCGGACTGCGTCTTCGCGCAGTTGATGCACCGGGCCTGCAACGAAGGGCTCGATCCGGAGCCCTTGCGGCGGTGCATGCGCCAGGAGCGAGCCGTGCGCCGCAGGAAGCGACGCAGGCGGACGAGGGGCACGCGCCGCACGGTGCCACGCGCGCCGTACGGAGGTGGGTGAAGTGGGCGACGCCAGTGACGGGAGGGACCTGTTTATCGTCAGGGAGACGACTATCATCGCGCCATGCCCTACGATCCGTCGGCTTACCCGCCTTTCGCCGTCACCGTTGACCTGGTCGTGCTCACGGTGCGCCGGCATGCTCTCTGTGCCCTGGCTGTCCGCCGCGGTGAGCCGCCTTACCAGGGGCGATGGGCGCTGCCGGGAGGATTCGTCAAAGCCGACGAGGACCTCGGATCGGCCGCGGCACGGGAGCTCAACGAAGAGACCGGCCTGCGCGCTCACGAGTCGGGCGGCAGTACCACGGAGGCACATCTGGAACAGCTCGCCACATACGGCGACCCGCAACGCGACCCTCGGATGCGCGTCGTCAGCGTCGCCCACCTGGTGCTCGCGCCCGACCTTCCCTCACCCACACCCGGCGGTGACGCGCACAGCGTCCGGTGGGCGCCCGTCGATACGTTCATCGCGCCCCAGGGAGGCGGCGGCCGGGACGCGGGCCAGCCCGCCCCGCTGGCCTTCGACCACGGCCGGATCCTCGCGGACGGGGTGGAACGCGCGCGGTCCAAGATCGAATACTCCTCGCTCGCCACCGCGTTCTGCCCGCCGGAGTTCACCGTGGGAGAGCTCCGCCGGGTCTACGAGGCGGTGTGGGGTGTCGCTCTGGACCCGCGGAACTTTCACCGCAAGGTGACGGGGACGCCCGGCTTCCTGGTCCCGACCGGCGGGTCGACGACCCGTCAGGGAGGGCGCCCGGCCCAGCTGTTCAGGGCCGGCGGAGCCACGCTGCTGAATCCGCCGATGCTGCGACCCGAGGTCTGACAACCCCGGGCCCTGCACGGAAAATCGGACATATCGCGCTATCGTGCTCGCGTGTGCTGTCCACGCGTTCCCCGACGCCAGCGATGATCCAGGCCATCGGACTCACCAGTGTGCCCCGGCGGCACGAGCGGCCGCGCGTCGACGACCTCACATTCGAGGCGCGCCCCGGCCGTGTCACCGCCCTGCTCGGACCCCAGGGCGCGGGCAAGACGACCGCGCTGCGGCTGATCCTGCGGCTCGACAGCGGACGTGGCGTGGCACTCCTCCGCGGGCGGCCGCTGTACCGCGTCCCGTGCCCGGTGCGCGAAGTCGGCGTGCTGCTCGGGGATGTTCCCGGGCATCCGGCCCGAACTGCCAGGGGACACCTGCGGATGCTCGCCGCGGTCGCCGGCGTCCCGGCCGAGCGGGCGGACGACCTGCTCGACCTCGTCGGCCTCAGCGGCCTCGCCCACGAGCCGCTGGGCAACTTCTCGCTGGGGATGGACCGTCGGCTCGGCGTGGCGGCCGCCCTGCTGGGAGACCCGCACACGCTGGTGCTGGACGAACCGTCGCAGGGGCTGTCCCCGCGCGAGGCGAGCTGGCTGCACGGTCTGCTGCGCGAGTACGCGGACCAGGGCGGGGCGGTGCTCACCACCGTCCGGGACCCCCGGGAGGCGACGCGGATCGCGGACCGCGTGGTCACCATCGACAACGGCCGCCTGATCGCCGACCAGGAGACCGCCGAGTACGCACGCGCCAGGCTCCGCCCTCGCGTGGCCGTCAGCTCGCCGCACGCCGAGCGGCTCGCGATGCTGCTCTCGCGAGAGGCGCGCGCCGCGCTTCCGGCGGAAACAGAGAACAGTACGCACGACACGGTGGAAGTCGTCAGGGAAGGAGGTGCCCGGCTCTCGGTCTACGGCAGCAGTTGTGCGGCCGTCGGCGAGATCGCCTACCGCAACGGCATCCTCGTACACCGCCTCGCGGACGAGACGGCAGACGTCGGCGTCACCCTCGAGACGCCGCTGGCACGCGCCGACGGGCGCAAGGCCGGCGGTTCCCGTGACGTGGACGAGCCCCATAACGGCACCGGCCCCCGAGTGAACGCGGCCGCGACCGACGCCGACGCCGGCATCGGCAGCGCCGTCGCGGTGCCCGCCGGGACCGTTTACGGCGCCGGGACCGACACGACGCCCCGGCTGCCCGCCATTCCGCGGCCGGGGCCCGCCGCGCCGTTCCGCTACGAGCTGCACCGGATGTTCGGCCTGGGCGCCACCTGGTGGGCCATGGCCGCCGCGGTGCTCCTCGCGCTCGGCATGGCCGTCGCCCTGGTCGCCATGGAGAGCAGCCTGTATGGGCACGGGCCCGCGCACCCGCTGCCGCTGCTGGCGGGCTGGCCTCCCGGCCCGGCGTTCCTGCTGTCGCCCGCCGCGGTGGTGGCGGGAGTGCTCGGCGCGCTCGCGTACGGCCAGGAGTTCGCGTATCCGGCGCTGTCCCCCGCGAACACGCCCGTGCCGCGCAGCCCCGGACTGTTCGGAGCCAAGCTCGCCGTCTCGGCCGCGACCGCCGCCGCCCTCGTCGCCGTCACTGCCACCGTCAACGCACTTGTGCTCAGCCTGCTGTTCGGCGGCGACGTGCTGGCGGTCCCGGCCGGCGCACCGGCGCAGTCGGTCCAGGCGCTGTCCGCGCTCGCCGTCACCGTCGGCTGCGGCTGGGCGGGTCTGCTCGCGGCCGCGGTCTGCCGGTCGACGCTCGTGGGCCTCGCCGCGGTGCTCGCCGTCCCGATGCTGGTGGTGCCGTCCGTACGGGAGTTGTTCGCCGGTCCGTCCGGACGCGCTTTCGAGGGCTTCCCGGGCCGCCTCGAGCCGGCGTACTTCGTCTCCTGGCCGTCCGTCGTCGAGCGCGTGGCGCCCGCCTGTTGGCGCGTGCTCAGCCAACCCGTGGGCCAGGCAACGGTGTTGTCGGCGTTCGTGCTCCTCTGCGGTTATCTGCTAGTGGGACTTCGTGCCCGCGGGCGGCAACGTTCCGCCCCAGTGCCCAAGCCGCAGAAACGATCGAACACCGCGCCCTGAAGCCTGTTTCTTTCCGATAAGGCGTCAATTATGCGAAAGCCAGCGATCACCCTTTCGTGTGCTTTTCACCAAAGCCCTCAAGGCGGTCCTGGGGCCCGCCGACAAAGGTCTCGTGACTACCCTTGCGCACTCCACGATGACCGCGGCTCGCCCCCTCGAAGCCGGCCTCGTCGGCCCGGGCGAGCTGGACCGCTACGCGTACGCCGAGTCCTCCGGTTCGGCACGCACGACCACCAACATCCCGGCCTGGGAAGGCCCGGAGGCCGATATGGGCCGTGCCGGCCGGCGCGCCGCGGGCAGCCGGGGTCGCGGCCTGCACGGCCAACTCGTCCAGCAGCTCGGTCAGATGATCGTCTCCGGCGATCTGGGCGCCGACCGCCCCCTCGTCCCCGAAGAGATCGGCCAGCGCTTCGAGGTCTCCCGCACCGTCGTCCGTGAATCCCTCCGCGTCCTCGAGGCCAAGGGTCTCGTCAGCGCCCGCCCCAACGTCGGCACCCGCGTCCGCCCCGTCAGCGACTGGAACCTCCTCGACCCCGACATCATCGAGTGGCGCGCCTTCGGTCCCCAGCGTGAGGACCAGCGCCGCGAGCTCTGCGAACTCCGTTGGACGATCGAGCCGCTGGCCGCCGGCCTCGCGGCCGGCCGCTGCCGCGACGACGTGCAGCAGCGCCTCGCCGACATGGTCGGGATCATGGGCCAGGCCCTGGGCCAGGGCGACTCGCTGACGTTCTCGCGCGCCGACGCGGAGTTCCACACGCTGCTGCTGCAGTCCGGCGGGAACCGCATGCTCGAGCACCTGTCCGGGATCGTGTCGTCCGCACTGCAGGTCTCCGGCGGCCCGGCCAGCGGCTGCGTACGCCCCAGCGAGTCCGCCGTCGCCCAGCACCGGCAGATCGTCGAGGCGGTGGCCTCCGGTGAGTCGGCCACCGCGGAGGGCGCGATGCGCCAGCTGCTCGCGGCGCACGTGGAGGCCCCGCCCACCGCGGGTCAGCCCGGAGTCGCGGGCGGCGCGGCCGGAGCCGGCGGTGCTGATCACGTGGTGCCCGCTCCGCGCGAGCACTGAGCGTTCCGCAGCGGTGCCGGCAGCGCCGTCGGGAATCCGGCGGCGCTGCCGCATGTAAGGAGCCGGTAAAAGATCCGGTTTCGCCCGACTCTCACCGTATACAGGCCGATACTGGGTGTGACTCGGGCCACGTGGATAGCACGTAACGCTTCGCGCCGCAGTGCGATGACTCAAGAGGTGACAGCCGTGAAAGGAATACGGAGGCCGTCCCGGCCGCTGTAGGACGTCCCGGCTCAGCCCGCGCCGTTGGTTCTTCTCCGCCGACGGTCCGCCATTTCCATCGTTCCGAGAGGTTGTTCGTGTCGGCCAGCACATCCCGTACGCTCCCTGCGGAGATCGCCGAGTCCGAGTCTGTGATGGCGCTCATCGAGCGGGGAAAGGCTGAGGGGCAGATCGCCGGCGACGACGTGCGTCGGGCCTTCGAGGCTGACCAGATTCCGCCAACCCAGTGGAAGAACGTTCTGCGCAGCCTCAACCAGATCCTCGACGAGGAGGGTGTGACGCTGATGGTGAGTGCCGCAGAGGCGCCCAAGCGCACCCGTAAGAGCGTCGCAGCGAAGACTCCGGCCAAGCGCACCGCCACCAAGACGGTTGCCGCGACGAAGGCCGCCACGGCCAAGAAACCCGCCCCGGTCACCGCCGAGAGCGATCCGGTACCGGCCGCGGGGGCCAACGGCGTTCAGGAGTCCGCCGCCGCGGAGCCGGCCACGGATGTGGACGCGCCCGCCAAGAAGTCCGCCGCGAAGAAGGCCGCGCCCGCGAAGAAGGCAGCGGCGAAGAAGACGGCCAAGAAGGCCGCCGCGCCCGCGAAGAAGACGGCCGCCACCACGAAGAAGTCCGTCGTCGACGAGCTGCTCGAGGGCGACGAGGAGGCGCCGGAGGAGCCGTTGGTGGGCAAGCCCGGCAAGCCCGGTGCCCAGGACGGCCCGGCCGCCGAGGCCAAGAACGAGAACGAGGGCTTCGTCCTCTCCGACGACGACGAGGACGACGCACCGGCCCAGCAGGTCGCCGCCGCGGGCGCCACCGCCGACCCGGTCAAGGACTACCTCAAGCAGATCGGCAAGGTTCCGCTGCTCAACGCCGAGCAGGAAGTGGAGCTCGCCAAGCGCATCGAGGCGGGGCTGTTCGCGGAGGACAAGCTCGCCGCGGCCGACAAGCTCGCCCCGAAGCTCCAGCGCGAGCTGGAGATCATCGCCGAGGACGGCCGCCGCGCCAAGAACCACCTGCTGGAGGCCAACCTCCGGCTCGTGGTCTCGCTGGCGAAGCGCTACACCGGACGCGGCATGCTGTTCCTGGACCTGATCCAGGAGGGCAACCTCGGTCTGATCCGCGCGGTCGAGAAGTTCGACTACACCAAGGGCTACAAGTTCTCGACCTACGCGACGTGGTGGATCCGCCAGGCCATCACCCGCGCCATGGCCGACCAGGCGCGCACCATCCGTATCCCGGTGCACATGGTCGAGGTCATCAACAAGCTCGCGCGCGTCCAGCGCCAGATGCTCCAGGACCTGGGCCGCGAGCCCACTCCGGAGGAGCTGGCCAAGGAGCTGGACATGACGCCCGAGAAGGTCGTCGAGGTGCAGAAGTACGGCCGTGAGCCGATCTCGCTGCACACTCCGCTGGGTGAGGACGGGGACAGCGAGTTCGGTGACCTCATCGAGGACTCCGAGGCCGTCGTCCCGGCCGACGCCGTGAGCTTCACGCTCCTCCAGGAGCAGCTGCACTCCGTGCTCGACACGCTCAGCGAGCGTGAGGCCGGGGTGGTCTCGATGCGGTTCGGCCTCACCGACGGCCAGCCCAAGACGCTGGACGAGATCGGCAAGGTCTACGGCGTGACCCGCGAGCGAATCCGCCAGATCGAGTCGAAGACGATGTCGAAGCTCCGCCACCCGTCGCGTTCCCAGGTCCTCCGGGACTACCTGGACTGAGCGCCGCGGCGCACGCCGCACGGCGTACGAGGGCCGGCACCCGCCGCGGGTGCCGGCCCTTGCGTGTGTCCGGGGCCGCGGAGAGAGCCGGGAACGGGGGCCGCCGTTCGAGATGCGGAGTGCCGCTGCGGGGGTGACCCTGGGTGGTCACGTGCTCTCGTACGGACAGGAGACCGCATGCGCCCTCGCCCATTCCGTTCCCGCCGCCCGCTCGCGTGTCTGATACCCCTGCTGCTCACCGCCCTGGTGGCGGCGGGGGCACCGGAGAAGGACCGGGTGGTCGTGGGGGGCCAGCCGGTCGAAGCCGCCGAGCATCCCTGGGTCGTGGCCCTGGCCAGCCGCGACCGCTTCGGCGAGGAACGTTCAGGCCAGTTCTGCGGCGGGGCCGTCGTCGGCACCCGTACGGTCGTCACCGCGGCGCACTGCCTCAGCCGCGAGGTGCTGGGCACCGACCGCGCCAAGATCCGCGATCTGCGGGTGGTCTCCGGCCGCGGCGACCTCACCGGCGACGCCGGGCGGGAGACGGCACCGGCGCGGGTGTGGGTCAACCCGGACTACGACGCCCGTACGAACGCGGGCGACATCGCCGTCATCACGCTCGCCGAGCCGCTCCCGGAGTCGTACGTGATCGGCGTCGCGGGCCCCGGCGACGCCGCGTACAAGCCGGGCACCCCGGCCACCGTGTACGGCTGGGGGGACACGCAGGGGAACGGCAGCTACGCCTCCCGGCTGCTCGCCGCAGAGGTGGACGTGCTGGCGGACACGGTCTGTGAGAGCGCCTATCCGGGCAGCGCCGACGGCACGTTCCAGGCGGAGTCGATGGTGTGCGCCGGGCTCACCGGCGGCGGCCGCGACGCGTGTCAGGGCGACAGCGGCGGGCCGCTGGTCGCGCGGGGGCGGCTGGTGGGGCTGGTGTCGTGGGGGACGGGCTGCGGCGAGACGGGCCGGCCCGGCGTCTACACGCGGATGTCCGACGCGCTGCCGCTCGTCAGGGAACACGGGTCCGTCGGGAAGTCCGGGTCGGTGAAGGAACGCGGTTCCGTCGGGGAGTACGGGGGTGACGCGCCGTAACCAGGCCGGTCCGGCGGGCGCCGCCCGTGGTGGGTGGTCGGTCGGTGATCGGACGCAGACACGGCGACGGGCGGCCTGCCCGGGGTTCCGGGGTGGCCGCCCGCCGCTCCGGCCCTGGGCCGGTCCGAGCTCGTCGGATGGGACGTGCTGCGTCGGGTCAGACGGTCATCGGCCGTCGTCGTCCGCTGTGGCAGGAGTCGCGGTCAGCTTCTCCGTCTCGTCCTGTATCTCTGCGGCGATCTTCTTGAGTTCTGGCTCGAACTTGCGGCCGTGGTGGGCGCAGAACAGCAGCTCTCCGCCGCTGAGGAGCACGACGCGCAGGTACGCCTGTGCGTTGCAGCGGTCGCAGCGGTCAGCGGCCGTCAGCGGGGTCGCGGGTGTCAGAACAGTAGTCACGTCGCCTCTTCTCTAGCTCGACGAGCTGTCGTACCAGGGTCAACATCCAACCAGGCCGAAAACGTTCCCGCTCTGGGCTTCCCCGTGGAGATTTCACTCTGGGAGAACTCTCCGCGGAATGGCCGATGCTGCCGGTGGCGGCGAATGAGCCGTTTTACGTCGGTTGCTTGCTGTTCACGTTGTCTGGCGGTTGTTGTCTGGTTGTCGATCCCCGAACCGGCTACCGGTTCGTTCATGAGGACGTGCCCGGAGCCTAAATGGTTCATGCCTCAAAGGGAACGTGATGTACCTGTCACGCCCACGTGTTTTCGAACGTACATGCGAGACTGCGGTAGGATTGAGCGCCCTTGCACACGTGCTGTCCTGGGCATCGGTACTCTCTGACGGCAACACAGCCACCACGAAATCAGAATTCAGCGAGGAGCGAACCGCGTGACCGCCGAGACGTCCGTGCCGTCGTCCACCGCCCTGCTGTCCGGAGCAGACCGGGACGGCGGCTCCAACTACACCGCTCGGCACCTGCTGGTCCTCGAGGGACTCGAGGCGGTGCGGAAGCGCCCGGGCATGTACATCGGCTCGACCGACAGCCGTGGCCTGCTGCACTGCCTCTGGGAGATCATCGACAACGCCGTCGACGAAGCCCTCGGCGGCCACTGCGACCGCATCGACGTGACCCTGCACGAGGACGGCTCGGTCGAGGTCCGCGACAACGGGCGCGGCATCCCCGTCGACGTCGAGCCCAAGACGGGGCTGTCCGGCATCGAGGTCGTGATGACCAAGCTGCACGCGGGCGGGAAGTTCGGCGGCGGCTCGTACGCCGCCTCCGGCGGTCTGCACGGCGTCGGCGCCTCCGTGGTCAACGCGCTGTCCTCGCGGCTCGACGTCGAGGTGGACCGGAACAGCCGTACGCACGCCATCAGCTTCCGGCGCGGCGTCCCCGGCATCTTCACGGAGTCCGGCCCGGACGCGCCGTTCGACCCGTCCAGCGGGCTCCTCAAGGGCAAGAAGGTGCCGAAGAACCGCACCGGCACCCGCGTCCGGTACTGGGCGGACCGGCAGATCTTCCTCAAGGACGCCCGCCTCTCGCTGGAGACGCTGCACGCGCGGGCCCGCCAGACCGCGTTCCTGGTGCCGGGGCTGACCCTCGTCGTACGGGACGAGCGCGGCCTGGAGGGCGCCCCGGTGTCCGAGGAGGTCTTCCGCTACGACGGCGGTATCAGCGAGTTCTGCGAGTACCTGGCGCCGGACAAGCCGGCGTGCGACGTGCTGCGGCTGCAGGGCTCGGGCACGTTCAAGGAGACCGTGCCGGTGCTGGACGACCGCGGCCACATGATCCCGACCGAGGTGCAGCGCGAGCTGACGGTCGACATCGCGCTGCGCTGGGGGACCGGTTACGACACCACCGTGCGGTCGTTCGTCAACATCATCGCCACCCCGAAGGGCGGCACCCACGTGTCCGGCTTCGAGCGCTCGCTGACCAGGACCGTGAACGAGGTGCTGCGTTCGTCGAAGATGCTGCGCGTGGCCGAGGACGACATCGCGAAGGACGACGCCACGGAGGGCCTGACGGCGGTGGTGACCGTACGCCTCGCGGAGCCGCAGTTCGAGGGGCAGACCAAGGAGGTGCTGGGCACCTCGGCCGCGTCGCGGATCGTGGCGCAGGTGGTCGGCAAGGAGCTCAAGGCGTTCCTGACGTCCACGAAGCGGGACGCGAAGCAGCAGGCGCGTTCGGTGCTGGACAAGGTCGTCGCCGCGGCCCGTACGAGGATCGCGGCGCGGCAGCACAAGGAGGCGCAGCGGCGCAAGACCGCGCTGGAGTCCTCCGCGCTGCCCGCGAAGCTCGCTGACTGCCGCAGCGACGAGGTGGACCGTACGGAGCTGTTCATCGTGGAGGGCGACTCGGCGCTGGGCACCGCGAAGGTCGCGCGGAACTCGGAGTTCCAGGCGCTGCTGCCGATCCGCGGCAAGATCCTCAACGTTCAGAAGTCCTCCGTCTCGGACATGCTCAAGAACGCCGAGTGCGGCTCGATCATCCAGGTCATAGGAGCCGGTTCCGGGCGGACCTTCGACATCGACCAGGCCCGCTACGGCAAGGTGATCTTCCTCGCCGACGCGGACGTCGACGGCGCGCACATCCGCTGCCTGCTGCTCACGCTCTTCCAGCGCTACATGCGTCCGATGGTCGAGCAGGGCCGGGTGTTCTCGGCGGTGCCGCCGCTGCACCGCGTGGAGCTGACGCATCCGAAGAAGGGCCAGGACAAGTACGTCTACACGTACTCCGACAACGAGCTGCGCCAGACCCTGCTGGAGCTGGAACGCACCGGTGTCCGCTACAAGGACTCCATCCAGCGCTACAAGGGCCTCGGCGAGATGGACGCCGACCAGCTCGCGGAGACCACCATGGACCCGCGGCACCGCACCCTGCGGCGGATCAACATCAGTGATCTGGAGGCCGCGGAGGAGGCGTTCAGCCTGCTGATGGGGAACGATGTCGCGCCGCGGCGGGAGTTCATCACCGGCTCGGCGGCGACGCTGGACCGGTCCCGTATCGACGTCTGAGCTCCACCCGCGGGTGGAGCCGCGCTCCGGTGCGCCCCGGCGGAATCCACCCGCGGCCCCACCCTGGAGCCGATCCGCCGGCGTGCCGTGCTCCGTAGCGTCGAGGGCGTTCGGAAGTCCCTCGGCCGACGGAGGCGGGTGTCATGGGTGGTGTGCCTGACGGTGTGGTGATCGCCGGGATCATCGTGGTCGTACTGGTCGCGCAGCTGCGTCCGCAGCGCGTGGCCACGGAGGCGCGGGCGTGGTGGGTGCTGCCCGCGGTGCTCGTGGTGGCGACGGTGAGCGATGGCGGGCTGGTCGATCCGCGGCACCGTACGGTGTCCGTCTTCCTGCTGGCCGCCTCGGTGCTGGCCGGTGCCGCGACCGGGATGGCGTGGGCGTGGACGACGCGGGTGTGGGAGGACGACAGTGGTGCGTACTGGGCCCAGGGCCGGCTGACCACGCTCGGTGTCTGGGCCGGCGCCCTGCTGGTACGCGGGGCGCTGCACGGGCTGGCGCTGCTCGCCGGCGTGCACCAGGGGAGCGCGGCGACCACGCTGGCACTCGCGGCGGCGCTGCTCACGCGCAGTGCCGTGGTGGTGCTGCGTACGGACGGGCCCGGCGCGCTCGTACGGGCGGTGCACGAGGACGCGCACGACTGCGGGCACGGTGGCGGCTGCGGGCACGGCCCGGACCGGGACCGGGACCTGTACGGGCACGCCGCGGGACATGCCGCAGGTCACCCCGCAGGTCACCCCGCAGGTCACGGCGGCGTACACGGGAAGGGGCGCACGACCCGGTGAACCGATGGCTGGCATGGCCCCTGCGTGAGGCCCTGTCCGGCGAGGGCGTGCCCCGCGCGCGCCGCGTACTCGACGGGCTGGCCTGGACAGGACTGGGCGCGTGGCTTGTCTGGCGGGCCGTGCGGGAGGGGTCGTTCGGCGGCTGGGGCCTGGCGGCCCTGACCGCCGGCGCCGTCTGCGTGGCCGCCGCGATGGCGGGCTTCCACGTCGCGACCGTACGGCACCGGCTGCTGCCCGCGCTCGGCCTGCTGCTGGTGATCTCCGCGGCCGGTGCGGGCGTGCTGGCGGCCGGGGCCGAGACCCCCGGGCTGGCGCTGTGGATCGTGGCCGCGGGGCTGGCGATGCGGCGGCTGCCGTTCGCCGCCGCGCTGCCCGCGGCCGTACTGCCGCTGGGCGGCTACGCGCTCAGCGGGCGGGGCGAGTTGACGGAGTCGGCGGTGATCCTCGCCATCACGCTGCTGTCCGGCTACACGATCCGGCTGGACGCGGAGGCGCGCGGCACCGGCTTCCGGCTGCTGGCGCAGGAGCGCGCCGCGCGTACGGCGGAGGCCGAGTCGGCCGCGCTGGCCGAACGGGCGCGCATCGCACGGGAGATCCACGACATCCTGGCGCACAGTCTGAGCGCCCAGCTGGTGCACCTGGAGGCCGCGCGGCTGCTGATCGAGCGCGGCGGGGAGCCGGACGCGGTGCTCGAACGCGTCGTGGTCGCCCGGGGGATGGCCCGTGAGGGCCTTGCGGAGACCCGTCAGGCGCTCTCCGCGCTGCGCGGCGAGATGGTCCCCGTGGAGGACTTCCTGCGGACGGTGGCGGCCACTGAGGGCGCCGCTCTGGAGGTGACGGGGGAGTCGCGCGCGCTGCCCGCCGAGGCCGGGCTGGCGGTGCGCAGGGTGGTGCAGGAGGCGCTCACGAACGCGCGCAAGCACGCCCCGGGCGCGCGGGTGTCCGTACGGCTGGACTACCTCGACGGGGACGAGGGGGACGAGGTGGCCCTCGAGGTACGGGACTCGGGCGGCGGCCCGGCGCCGGGCGAGCTGGCGGCGACCGGCGCCGGGTACGGTCTGGTGGGGATGCGGGAGCGCGCCGAACTGCTCGGCGGCACGCTGGAGTCGGGCCCGTACGAAGGCCCGGACGGGAGGGGCTTCGCGGTGCGGCTGAGGGTGCCCGTATGACCGGGCGGACGGAACGTACGGGCCCGGCGCGGGTGCTGGTCGCAGAGGACCAGACCGTGGTGCGTGAGGGGCTGGTGATGATGCTGGGGCTGCTGCCCGGCATCGAGGTCGTCGGGTCGGCGGCGGACGGCGAGGAGGCCGTACGGCTCGTCGGTGAACTCGCCCCGGACGTGGTGCTGATGGACCTGCGGATGCCGCGCTGCGACGGGGTGGAGGCGACGCGGCACGTGCGTACGGAGCATCCCGGGACGCAGGTCGTGGTGCTCACCACGTACGACGATGACGACTCGCTCTTCCCCGCGCTGCGGGCCGGCGCGCGCGGCTATCTGACGAAGGACGCCGACGCGGACGCGATCGTACGGGCTGTCGGCGCCGTGCTGTCCGGCGAGGCCGGGCTCGCGGCCTCCGTGCAGGCGCGGCTGCTGGACCGGCTGGCTGGCGGGGCGCCGCGGGAGGAGGCGCGGAGCGAGGATGCGGGGGGCGCGCGGCAGGGGCAACGCGCCGGGCATCCGGACGGGTTGACGGAACGCGAGGCGGAGGTGCTCACGCTCGTCGCGGAAGGGCTGAGCAACCAGGAGGTCGCCCGCGCGCTGCACATCAGCACCGCGACCGTGAAGACGCACATCAACAACCTCTTCGCCAAGACCGGGGTGCGGGACAGGGCGCAGGCGGTGCGGTACGCGTACCGGCACGGCATTGTCACCTGAACGAGTGGTGCGGGCCGTATTGCCCCCTCTGCGCTCCTGTGTCCGTGTCCATCCTTGGACATGCCCATCGACGATCCCTGGCACGACGATCTCGCCTCCGGCCGGGCGGAGGAACCCCGGCCGGCCGCCGTATCCGGTGCGCCCGCGCCCGGCCCGACCGGCCCGCCCGGCGCTCGGCGTGCGGACGGCTGCAGGAACGATCCACCGGAGCGCGGCCCCGAGGCGACCGCCGCCGTCTACCTCACCGTGCAGCGCAGCGCCGCCTTCCAGCGCGTACGCGGGCGCTACCGGCGCTTCGTGCTGCCCGCCACGGTGGCGTTCCTCGGCTGGTACCTCGCCTACGTCGTCGTGGCGACCGCCGCCCCCGGCCTGATGGCCCGCCCGGTGGCCGGGGTGCTGAACGTGGGGATGGTCGCGGGCCTCGCGCAGTTCGCCACCACGTTCCTGCTCACGTGGGCGTACGTGCGGCACGCCCGGCGGCACCGCGACCGGGCCGCGCTCGAACTGCGCTGGGAGACCCAGGACATGACGCGCGGCGCCGCGGCGGCCCCGGTCGCGGGAGCCGCACCGGGGGCGTCCACGGCCGCGGAGGATGCCGTTCCGGAGCACGCCGCCCCCGAGCACCCGGCCCCCGAGCACGCCGCCCCGCAGGACGCCGTACGGGAGCGGGAGTCCGTCCGTTGAACGGCAGCGGCAGCCACCAGACCCTCACGCTGCTCCTGTTCGCCGCGGTCGTCGCCGCCACGCTGGCCATCACGCGCTGGGCCGCGTCCCGGCGGCAGGGCTCCTCCGTGGAGTTCTACGCGGGCGGGCGGCTGTTCTCGCCCGTGGAGAACGGGTTCGCCCTCGCCGGCGACTACATGTCCGCGGCGTCCTTCCTCGGCATCTCCGGCCTCATCGCGCTGTACGGCTACGACGGAATGCTCTATTCCGTCGGCTTCCTCGTCGCCTGGCTCGTCGTCCTCCTGCTCGTCGCCGAACTCGTGCGCAACTGCGGCCGTTTCACCCTCGCCGACGTCGTCGCCGCGCGCATGCGCGAGCGGCCCGTACGGATCGCCGCGGGCGCCTCGTCCGTCACCGTCTCGGTGCTCTATCTCGTCGCGCAGATGGTCGGCGCGGGCACCCTCGTGGCGATGCTGTCCGTCGGTACGGGCGGTGCGGCGCGCAGCGTGGCGGTGATCGTGGTCGGCGTCCTCATGGTGGTCTGCGTCGCGTGCGGCGGGATGCGGGCGACGACGTGGATCCAGATCGTCAAGGCCGCGCTGCTGATGTGCTGCGCCGTGACCCTCACCGTGCTGGTGCTGGTGCGGTACTCGGGCGATCCCGGCGCGCTGCTCACCGGCGCCGCCGAACGCAGCGGCCACGGCCGCGACTTCCTCGCGCCCGGCCTCCGCTACGGCGGCGACTGGACCGCGCGGCTCGACTTCATCAGCCTGGGCGTCGCGCTCGTGCTGGGGACCGCGGGGCTGCCGCACATCCTGGCGCGCTTCTACACCGTGCCCACCGCGCCGGCCGCCCGGCGGTCCGTCGTCTGGTCCATCGGGCTGATCGGCGGCTTCTACCTCATGACCATCGTGCTCGGCTTCGGCGCCGCCGCGCTGGTCGGCCCGGACGCCGTACGCGGCTCCAACTCGGCGGGCAACACGGCGGTTCCGCTGCTCGCCGAGGAGCTGGGCGGAGGCGCCGGCTCCGCGGGCGGCTCGGCACTGCTCGCGGTCGTGGCGGCGGTCGCGTTCGCAACGATCCTGGCAGTTGTCGCCGGTGTCACGCTGGCCTCCTCGGCCGCCGTGTCGCACGACCTGTACGCATCGCTGAGCAAGCGGCGCGTCCGCGGCGAGGTCGCGGTCGGCCGCGCGGCGGCCGTCGGCACCGGCGCGGTCGCCATCGGGCTGGCGCTCCCGGCACAGAACCTCAACGTCGCGTTCCTGGTCGGGCTGGCCTTCGCTGTCGCCGCGTCCGCCAACCTGCCGGTCCTGCTGTACTCGCTGTTCTGGCGCCGCTTCACCACCAGGGGCGCCGTCTGGTCGGTGTACGGCGGGCTGGTGCCGGCCGTGCTGCTGGTCGTCCTCTCGCCGGTGGTGTCGGGCGGCGGGCGGTCGCTGTTCCCCGGCGTGGACTTCGCGGTGTTTCCACTCGAGAACCCCGGACTGGTCTCCATCCCGCTCGGATTCCTCGCGGGCTGGCTCGGCACGGTCACCTCGCGCGAACCGGCCGACCCGGCGCGGCACGCGGAGACGGAGGTACGGGCGCTCACGGGCGCGGGCGCGGCGTAGCCCGGCCGTACGGCCACGGGTCAAGGCGCGGGGGAAGCCGTACGGGAGGGGGCGTCCGCCCGGTCCGGCCCGTCGGCACCGTCCGCCGCGCCGTCCTCGGCCGGATCAGGACGGAGCGCGTCCGGCAGTACGACCGTGAACTCGGCGCCGCCGCCCGCCCCTTCGCCGACCCGCGCGCTGCCCCCGTGCCGCTCCGCAAGCCGCCGTACGAGCGCCAGCCCGAGGCCGCGCTTGCCGTGCGCGGGCGGCGGTTTGGTGGACCAGCCCTCGGCGAAGACGAGTTCGCGCTGCTCGTACGGGATGCCGGGCCCGCTGTCGCACACCCGCAGCCGCAGGCCGGTGCCGTCCGCGGAGGCGCCCGTACGGTCCGCGCCGTCCGCGCCCCCGGCGTGCTGCATGTCCCCGGTGTCCCCAGTGCCCTCCGTACCCTCCGCGCCGTCCGTGGCCTCCAGGGGCCGCAGCTCCAGCTCCACCCGTGCGTCCTGCGAACCGGCCGCCGCGTCCAGGGCGTTGTCGACGAGGTTGCCGACCATCGTGACCAGTTCGCGCGGGTCGACCAGCCGGTCCGGCAGCAGCGTGCCCGGGGCGACGGTCAGCGCGACGCCCCGCTCCGCGGCCACGGTCGCCTTGCCCACCAGGAGCGCGGCGAGGAGCGGGTCGCGTACCCGGCCGGTGATCTGCTCCGCGGTGGCGCGGTGCACGCCGACGGCGTCGGATACGTAGTCCACGGCGTCCTCGTACAGCCCGAGTTCGAGGAGGCCGAGCAGGACGTGCAGCCGGTTGGCGTGCTCGTGGTCCTGCGCGCGGAGGGCGTCGATCAGGCCGTGGGAGCTGTCCAGTTCGCGGCCCAGCAACTCCAGCTCGGTGCGGTCGCGGAGAGTGGCGACGGCACCGCCGTCGTCCGTGGGCATGCGGTTGGCGACCAGCACCCGGCTGCCGCGTACGGTCAGCAGATCCGCGCCGGTGACCCGGCCCGCGAGTACCTCGGTCGTACGGCCAGGGCCGAGGGCGTCCTCCAGTGGGCGGCCGGTGTCCTCCGGGCGGAGTTCGAGGAGGCGCTGGGCCTCGTCGTTGATCAGGCGGATGCGTTCCTTCCGGTCGAGCGCGACCACGCCCTCGCGGATGCCGTGCAGCATGGCCTCGCGCTCGGACAGCAGCGCGGAGATGTCGGAGAAGGCCAGGTCGTGCGTCTGCTTCTGGAGTCTCCGCGACACCACCAGCGCGGCCAGCGCACCGACTCCCAGCGCGCCCCCCGCGTACGCCAGCAGCTCGGGTACGGCGGCCAGAAGCTTGTCGTGCACGCTGTCGTAGCCGATGCCGACCGAGACGGCGCCGACCACCCGGCCGTGCTCGTCGCGCAGCGGAACCTTGCCGCGCGCGGATCGGCCCAGGGTGCCGACGTCGATGTGCCGCACCTCCCGTCCGGCCAGGGCCGGGCCGGGGTCGGTGGAGACGCGCTGCCCGATGCGGGCGGCGGTGGGGTGCGACCAGCGGATGCCGCGGGTGTCCAGCACGACCACGTAGCTCGCCCCGGACGCGTTCCGCACGCGCTGGGCGCGCTGCTGCACGGGGCCGTCCGGATCGGGTCCGGTGCCCGAGTCGAGGAGGTCGGCCAGGCCGGGCTGGACGGCGGTGGACTGCGCGATGGCCAGCGCGCGCTGGGTCGCCCGGTTGTCGAACTCGGCACTGAGCGGCGCCAGGAACAACCCGGTGGCGAGCGCGGTCACGCCGGTGGCGATGGCCAGCTGCATGAGCAGCACCTGCGAGAAGACCCGCTTCGGCCAGCCGAGGCGGAGGCGGGGGCGGCGCCGGGGCCGGGTCCGTATGTCCGTTCCGTTCACAGGCGGACGGTAGCCCGTACGGGCGCCGGCGTGGGGGCTCGTACGCCGCGGGTGGGGTGTTCCTACGGTACGGGTGCGGACGATCCCGCTGGTCCCGGGCTTTTCCGTAAGCAGCTTGCGTGTCTTGCGCTAATCTTGCGTGTATGACACGACGACTTGCTCAGGTGGCACAGAAGGTGGGCGTCAGCGAGGCCACGGTCAGCCGGGTGCTCAACGGGAAGCCGGGCGTCTCGGAGGCCACCCGGCAGGCCGTTCTCACGGCGCTGGACGTGCTCGGCTACGAGCGCCCCACGCAGCTGCGCGGTGAGCGCGGCCGCCTTGTCGGGCTGGTGCTGCCGGAGCTCCAGAACCCCATCTTCCCGGCCTTCGCCGAGGCGGTCGGCGGCGCGCTCGCGCAGCAGGGGCTGACCCCGGTGCTGTGCACGCAGACGCCCGGCGGCATCCAGGAGACCGACTACATCGACCTCCTGCTGCAGCAGCAGGTCTCCGGGGTGATCTTCGCGGGCGGGCTGTACGCGCAGGCCGACGCGCCGCACGACCACTACCAGCTGCTCGCCGACCGCCGGCTGCCGGTCGTCCTGATCAACGCGGCCATCGCCAAGCTCGGTTTCCCCTGCGTGTCCTGTGACGACGCCAGCGCCGTGGAGCAGGCGTGGCGGCACCTCGCCTCGCTCGGGCACGAGCGGATCGGCATGGTGCTCGGCCCGGCCGACCACGTGCCGTCCCGGCGCAAGCTGGACGCCGCGCGCGCGGTGGCGCGCGCCGGCGGCGGCCGGCTGCCGGACGAGTACGTGGCGCGGGCGATGTACTCGCTGGAGGGCGGCCAGGCCGCCACCACGCGGCTGCTGGAGCGCGGGGTCACCGGGGTGATCTGCGCGAGCGACCCGATCGCGCTGGGAGCGGTGCGGGCGGCGCGGCGGCGCGGGCTGGAGGTGCCCCGCGACCTGTCGGTCATCGGCTACGACGACTCGGCGCTGATGACGTGCGTAGACCCGCCGCTGAGCACCGTACGGCAGCCGATCGAGGCGATGGGGCGTGCCGCGGTGGACCTGCTGACGGCGCAGATCGCGGGCCGGGAGGTGGCGCGGGACGAGCTGCTGTTCGAGCCGGAGCTGGTCGTACGGGCGTCCACCGGGCCGGCGGCCGACGGCCCCGCGGACGGCGGCACGGACGGCGGCGGGGAGGGCTGAGCGGAGCCACGGCAACGAGCCGTCGGGCTCCGATGCCGTGGCTGTCAAAATTTTGCAGCTTGTGTTCTGGATATTGCGGATCCGTGTCGACGGTGGTTGAGTGTGCGCCACGCCACAGCAGCATGCCGTGGCGGTCACCCCGCATGCCCACGAGGGGAACCACCCATGAGACGCACCGGGTCCCGCCGTATCCAGACCGCGGTCACCACCGCACTCGCCACCGCGCTCGTCCTCTCCGTCACCGCCGCCTGCGGCTCCGACGGCGACAACGGCGACAGGGGAGGCGGCGGCAAGGTCGAGCTGGACATCAACGGCCAGCCGCCCAGCAGCCAGCAGCAGGAGCGCGCGCTCTTCGACGCCGACGTGAAGGCGTTCGAGAAGGCCAATCCGGACATCGACCTGGTGCCGCACGAGGGCTTCATGGAGCCGAAGACGTTCCAGACGAAGCTCGCCGGCGGCAAGCTCGAGGACGTCTTCTACACCTACTTCACGGACCCCGCGGGCCTCATAGCCAAGCGGCAGGCCGCCGACATCACCGAGCACGTGAAGGACCTGCCGCACTACGGGGACATCAAGCCCGAGCTGCTGAAGATCTACCAGGACGAGGAGGGCCGCCAGTTCGGCCTCCCGACCGCCAACTACTCGATGGGCCTGGTCTACAACCGGAAGCTGTTCGAGCAGGCCGGGCTCGACCCCGACCGGCCGCCCGCCACCTGGGACGAGGTGCGCGCCGCGGCCAAGAAGATCTCCGGACTCGGCAAGGGCCACGTGGGCTACGCCGATCTGTCCAAGAACAACCAGGGCGGCTGGCACTTCACCGCCGAGCTGTACTCGCGCGGCGGCACCGTCGCGAAGCAGGACGGTGACACGTGGAAGGCGTCCTTCAACGACTCGAGGGGCGAGGCCGTCCTGCGCACCCTGCACGACATGCGCTGGAAGGACGGCTCCATGGGCAGCAAGCAGCTGCTCGAGGACGCCGACCTGCAGCGCATGATGGGGGCCGGCAAGCTCGGGATGTACGTCGCCGCCGGTGACAACATCCCCGTCGTCGTCAAGGAGTTCGACGGCCAGTACGACGACTACGGCCTGGCCCCGGTCCCCGAGGGCAGGGGCACGCTGATCGGCGGCGAGGGGTACATGTTCAACCCCAAGGCGTCCCCCGAGCAGATCAAGGCCGGGGTGAAGTGGATCCACTGGCGGTTCCTCACCCCGGAGACCATCGAGCGGACCGCCAAATGGCACCACAAGCGGAAGCTCCCCGTGGGGCTGCCCGTCGCGCCCACCCCGGACAACTGGAACGGCGCGACCCGGCAGGCCGTGGAGAAGATCAAGAAGGCGAACGCCAACGTCCCGGTGGGCAACTACGCGGCGTTCACCGACAAGAACGTGCCCGGCGTGATCGAACCGCCCGAGGCCCAACAGGTCTACGCCGCCCTCGACAAGACCATGCAGGCGGTGCTCACCAAGGAGGACGCCGACATCGGCGGCCTGCTGGACAAGGCCGAGGACGAGGTCAACCAGATCTACGCACGCGTCCGATGACCGTCACGACGGGCACCTCCGTGACGTCGCGGCCCGCCGCCGCACCCGGCGGCCCGTACCGCCCGGCGGAGCAGCTGCGGGCACGGCGCCGCAGGCGGCTCGGCGAGCACGCCACCGCGTACGGGTTCCTCTGCGCCGCGCTGGCCGTCTTCGCCCTGTTCTCCTGGTACCCGATCGTGCGGAACGTGCTGCTCGCCTTCCAGGACGTGAACTTCGCGACCGGGAACAGCTGGGTGGGTCTGGAGAACTTCCGGCGGCTGGCCGACGACCCGCTCGTCGGCACCGCCTGGAAGAACTCCGCGCTGTTCACGCTCTACGCCCTGCTGCTCGGCTACGCCGTGCCCTTCGCGGCCGCCGTCGTCGTCAACGAGTTCCGGCACGCCCGCGCGTACTTCCGCATCCTCGTCTACCTGCCGGTGATGCTCCCGCCGGTGGTCGTCGCGCTGATGTGGAACTGGTTCTACGACCCGGGGCCCGGCCTGATCAACGAGCTGCTGCGGACCGTACACCTGCCGACGTCCTCGTGGGTCGACTCCGCCGACACCTCGCTCGTCTCGCTGGTCATCGTGGCCACCTGGGCGAACATGGGCACCACCACGCTGATCTATCTGGCCGCGCTCCAGACCATCCCGGGGGAGCTGTACGAGGCGGCTGAGCTGGACGGCGCGAACCTGTGGCAGCGGATCCGCCACGTCACCATCCCGCAGACCAGGTTCGTGCTGCTGATCCTGTTGCTGCTGCAAGTCGTCGCCACCATGCAGGTGTTCACGGAGCCCTTCGTCATGACCGGAGGCGGACCGGAGGACTCCACCGTCACCGTGATGCTGCTGATCTACCGCTACGCGTTCGTCTACAACGACTTCGGCACCGCCAGCGCGCTCAGCCTGCTGCTCCTGCTCGTCCTGGCGCTGTTCTCCGCCGCGTATCTGCGGCTCACCCGGACCCGAGAGACGTGAGGAGCCGACGCGATGCGCACCCTGATCCGACCCGCCGTGCTCCGCACCCGGCGCGGCAGGACCGTCTACTGGGCGGTGCTGGCCCTCGTCCTCCTGCTGTTCACCGTCGCGTTCGTCATACCGCTGTACTGGATGGGCACCGGGGCGGTGAAGAGCGCGCCGGAGGTGGCCCAGAACCCGCCGACGTACGTGCCGCGGGAATGGCAACTCGGGAACTTCGCCGAGGCCTGGCAGGAGCTGGACCTGACCCGCTACTTCCTCAACACCCTGCTGCTCGTGGGCGGCGCGTGGCTGTTCCAGCTCGCCGTGCAGATCCCCGCCGCGTACGCGCTGTCCAAGCTGCGCCCGCGGTACGGGAACCTGGTGCTCGGGCTGATGCTCGTCACGCTGATGATGCCGGTGACGGCGCTGCTCGTGCCCGTCTACCTCACCGTCGTCGACGTGCCGCTGCTCGGCCTGAACCTGATCGACACCCCGGCGGCCGTCTGGCTGCCGGCCGGCGCCAACGCGTTCAACATCTACATCCTGAAGAACTTCTTCGACCGCGTCCCCGACGAACTCCTCGACGCCGCCCGCATGGACGGCGCCGGGCCCGTCACCACCATGGTGCGCGTCGTGCTGCCGCTGTCCCGGCCGATCATCGCGGTGGTGTCCATCCTGTCCATCGTCACGGCGTGGAAGGACTTCATCTGGCCGCTCGTGGTCCTGCCCGACCCGGCGAAGCAGCCGATCAGCGTCTTCCTGCAGCGAGTGGCCCCGGACATCCCGCTGAACATCCTGATCGCCGGACTCGTGCTGGCCAGCGCCCCGCTGATCGCGCTGTTCCTCGTCTTCCAGCGGCAGATCCTGTCCGGTCTCACCGCAGGCAGCCTGAAGGGCTGACGCCGGCGGCCGCTCGTCGCCCGCTCCCTCCGACGGCCCTCAACGGCCCCCCAACGGCCACTGAAAGGAACACCAGTGCCCCACTCCGGTCACGACTGGTGGCGTGATGCTGCCATTTACCAGGTTTATGTGCGAAGTTTCGCCGACGCGGACGGCGACGGCACGGGCGACCTGGCAGGCGTACGCGCGCGGCTCCCGTATCTAGCCGAACTCGGCGTCGACGCCCTCTGGTTCAACCCCTGGTACCTGTCCCCGATGGCCGACGGCGGATACGACGTGGCCGACTACCGCGCCGTCGACCCCGCCTTCGGCACCCTCGACGAGGCCGAGAAGCTGATCTCCGAGGCGCGCGAACTGGGCCTGCGCACCATCGTCGACATCGTCCCGAACCACATCTCCGACCGGCACCCCTGGTTCCGCGCCGCCCTCGCCGACCCGGACGCCGAGGAGCGCGCCCTCTTCCACTTCCGGCCCGGCCGCGGCCCGGACGGCGCCGAGCCGCCGAACGGCTGGACCTCCGAGTTCGGCGGCCCCGCCTGGACCCGTACGGTCAACCCCGACGGCACACCGGGGGACTGGTACCTGCACCTGTTCACGGCACGCCAGCCGGACCTCAACTGGGCGCGCACGGAGGTGCGCAAGGAGCACGAGGATGTGCTCCGCTTCTGGTTCGAGCGGGGCGCCGCCGGCGTACGGATCGACTCCGCCGCGCTCCTCTGCAAGGACCCCGCGCTGCCCGACCTCGCCGACGGCGAGCCGCATCCGTACGTCGACCGGGACGAGCTGCACGACGTCTACCGCGCCTGGCGGGCGGTCGCCGACGAGTACGACGGCGTCCTCATCGGCGAACTGTGGCTGCCCGACACCGACCGCTTCGTGCGCTACCTGCGCCCCGACGAGCTGCACACCGCCTTCAACTTCGACTTCCTCGCCTGCCCCTGGGACGCCGCACGGCTGCGCGCCTCCGTCGATCTGACCCTGGCCGCGCACGCCCCCGTCGGCGCCCCCGCCACCTGGGTGCTGTGCAACCACGACGTGACCCGCACGGTCACCCGCTACGGTCGTACGGACAGCGGGTTCGACTTCGCCGCCAAGCGCTTCGACACCCCCACCGACCTGGCGCTCGGCACCCGGCGCGCACGCGCCGCCGCGCTGCTGTCGCTCGCGCTGCCCGGGTCCGTCTACCTCTACCAGGGCGAGGAACTGGGCCTTCCGGAAGCGGCGGTCCCGCCGGACCGCATCGAGGACCCCATGCACTTCCGCTCCGGCGGCGTCGACCCCGGCCGGGACGGCTGCCGCGTACCGCTGCCGTGGGAGGGCGCGCGGCCGCCGTACGGGTTCGGGGAGGGCGCCGAGCCGTGGCTGCCGCAGCCCGCGGACTGGGCCCCGTACGCGGCGGCACGCCAGGGGGACGACCCGGAGTCGATGCTCTCGCTGTACCGCGCGGCGCTGCGGGTCCGCCGCGGCGAACCGGGCTTCGGCGGCGGCGACTTCCGCTGGCTGGACGCGCCGGACGGCGTGCTGGCCTTCGCCCGCGGGGAGGGGCTGAGCTGCCTCGTCAACCTGTCCCCGCAACCCGTGGACCTGCCCGCGCCGTGCGGACTGCTGCTCGCCAGCGGCCCGCTGGACGACGCGGGCCGGCTGCCCCAGGACACGGCGGCCTGGCTGCGCTCCGCATAGCCGGCCCGGCCGCCGTTCGTGCACCACCCCACATTCCGTGCACGATCGAACAGAGAGGGATGCCATGACGGGCATGACAAGGGAAGGAAGACCGGCCGTTTGGCGGCGCAGGCCGCTGCGCGCCGCGCTCGCGGCGGTGGCGTGTGCCGCCGTCGTCGGCGGGCTGGGCGCGCTGCCGGACACCGCGGAGGCGGGCGCTCCGGAAGCGCCGGAGGCCACCGCCGGGGCCGAGCTGCCCTTCACCTCGATGGAGGCGGAGGCTGCCACCACCGACGGCACCGTGATCGGTCCGGACTACACGCAGGGCACCGTGGCGTCGGAGGCGTCCGGCCGGCAGGCCGTGAAGCTGGCGGCCGGGCAGAGCGTGGAGTTCGAGCTGACGGGCGCCGCGAACGCGGTGAACGTCGCGTACAACGTGCCCGACGGGCAGGAGGGCACGCTCGCGGTGCGGGTCAACGGCGAGCCGGTGGACGGCGAGCTGAAGACCACCGCGAAGTACAGCTACATGGACACCCCGTGGATCGCGGGCTCCAAGACGCACCACCTGTTCGCCGACGCCCGCGTGCAGTTCGGGCGGGACGCGGCGGCAGGGGACACCGTGACCCTGGAGGCGGGCTCCGAGACCACCGTCGACGTCGCCGACTTCGAGCAGGTGGCGGCGCCCGCCGAGATGCCGTCCGGCGCGGTCTCCGTCGTGGACCACGGCGCCGACCCCACCGGAGCGCAGGACTCCGCGCAGGCGTTCAAGGACGCGATCGCCGCCGCGCAGGGCGGCACCGTGTGGATTCCCGAGGGTGACTTCCTGCTGGGCTCCGAGCTGAGCGGCGTACAGAACGTCACCATCCAGGGCGCGGGCAACTGGCACTCGGTCGTGCACGGTTCCCGCTTCATCAACCAGACGCAGTCCGCCGGCAACGTCCACCTCAAGGACTTCGCCGTCTTCGGCGAGGTCACCGAGCGGGTGGACAACAATCCGGACAACTTCGTCAACGGCTCGCTGGGCGCGGGCTCGTCCGTGTCCGGCATGTGGCTGCAGAACCTCAAGGTCGGGCTGTGGCTGACCGGCACCAACGACAACCTCGCCGTCGAGGGGAACCGCTTCGTCGGCATGGCCGCGGACGGGCTGAACCTGAACGGAACGGCCAAGAACGTCACCGTCAGCAATAACTTCCTGCGCAACACCGGTGACGACTCGCTCGCCATGTGGTCACTGAACGCCGCCAACGAGAACTGCTCGTTCACGGACAACACGATCGTGCAGCCCAACCTGGCCAACGGCATCGCCATTTACGGCGGCACCGACATCACCGTCAGCAACAACCTGATCAAGGACACGAACGCGCTGGGCAGCGGCATCGCGATCTCCAACCAGAAGTTCCTCGACCCGTTCTTCCCGCTCGCCGGCACCATCACGGTGGACGGGAACGAGCTCGTACGCACCGGCGCGATGAACCCCAACTGGGAGCACCCGATGGGCGCGCTGCGCGTCGACTCGTACAACTCGGCCATCGAGGCGCAGGTCGAGATCACCAACACGACCGCCACGGACAGCCCGTGGAGCGTGTTCGAGTTCGTCTCCGGCGGCGGCACCGGGCTGCCCGTGGAGAACGTGACCGTGCGGGGCGCCGTGATCGAGAACGCGGGCACGGTGGCCGTACAGGCCGAGACGCAGGGCGAGGTGACGTTCAGCGATGTCGTCCTGACGGGCGAGAGCGTCGCGGGCGTCTACAACTGCCCGTACCCGGAGGGCAGCGGCACCTTCACCGTCCAGGACGGCGGCGGCAACTCCGGCTGGGACACCGAATGGGAGGACTGCGGCACCTGGCCCGAGCCGGGCGGGGCGCCCGCCGGCTCCTGAGCGGCGGTTCCGCGCGGCCCCGGTGAGGCGAGGGGCACGGGGGAGCGGAGGACGGGGGCGGCCGTCGATTACGATCGGCAGCCGTTCCCGTACGCCGTTCCCGTACGCCGTCCCCGTACGTCCGCCGCCGCAGGAGAAGGAGCCCCCGCACCCGTGACCACGCGAGCGATCCCGGTCGTCGTCCTCGCCGGCTTCCTCGGCTCCGGCAAGACCACCCTGCTCAACCACCTGCTGCGGAGCAGCGGCGGCACCCGGATCGGCGCCGTCGTCAACGACTTCGGCAGCATCGAGATCGACGCCATGACGGTCGCAGGCCAGGCCGACGCGATGGTCTCGCTCGGCGACGGCTGCCTGTGCTGCGCGGTGGACACCAGCGACCTGGACGAGGTGCTGGAGACGCTGGCCCGGCCCAGCGCCCGTATGGACGTGATCGTCGTGGAGGCCAGCGGACTGGCCGAGCCGGAGACGCTGATCCGGATGATCCTCGGCAGCGGGAATCCGCACATCGTGTACGGCGGGCTCGTCGAGGTCGTCGACGCCGCCGAGTTCACGCGTACCCGCGCCAGGCATCCGGAGCTGGACCGGCACGCCGGCATCGCCGACCTCGTCGTCCTGAACAAGGCGGACCGGGTGGCCGAGGGCGACGCGGCCGGGCTGCTGGCGACGCTGTCCCGGCTGGCGCCGGGCACCCCGGTGGTCACGGCCGCGTACGGACGCGTCGACCCGGAGCTGCTGTTCGACCGGCCGCGGCGCGAACGGCCCGCCGTGGAGCAGCTGTCGTTCGACCAGCTGGTCCGGGACGAGCACGAGGCGCGCGAGGCGGAACGGGCGTGCGCGGACGGCGACGGGCATGGCGGGCACCTGCACGCGGCGTACGAGAGCGTCGAGTTCACCTCGGACGAGCCGATGGATCCGCGCCGGCTGACGGCCTTCCTGGACGCCCGCCCGGACGGGCTCTACCGCATCAAGGGCTTCGTCGACTTCGGCCCGGGCGACCCGGAACGGAAGTACGCCGTCCACGCCGTCGGCGGCTTCCTCCGCTTCCAGCCGCTGCCCTGGGGCCGTACGGAGCCGCGGCGCACGCAGCTCGTGCTGATCGGCGCCGGGGTCGACGCGGACTCGCTGCGGGACGCGCTGGCGGCGGCCCGCAGCGACCCTCGGCGGGAGCCGGGGCCGGAGCGCCGGGACCCGGATCCGTACGGGATGTGGGGCGTGCTGCGGTACGTGGACGACCCGGCGGAGCGGGACGAGGACCCCCAGATTGATGAAGTGGAGGGACCCGAGGAGGCCGAGGCGCCCGATCCGTACGAGACGGCGGGGCCGTACGGCACCGAGGAGCCGTACGACCCGCTGCTCACGCGCTAGAACGCCGGAACCGCCGCAACGCCATGACCCGCTAGAACGGACCCGCCATCGCCGCCACCGGCTTCGCCAGCGGCACCCCCGAGCCGTCCCGGCGCGGGTCCGGCTCCGGCAGCTCGGCCGCCGTCCCGGTCCGCGTCGCGGCGCGGGCGGGCGCCGCGCCGGCCCAGCCGAACGTCAGGCAGTCCTCGCCCTTCAGGAAGCGCTGGCAGCGGACGCCGCCCGTCGCCCGCCCCTTGCGCGGATACTGGTCGAACGGGGTCAGCTTGGCCGTGAGCACCGAGTCGTCCAGCGTGCCGTGCGAGCCCGCGACAGTGAACACCACCGCGTCCGCCGCCGGATCGACCGCCGTGAACGAGATGACCTTCGCCTCCGGGCCGCCCAGCTTGATCCCGGCGACACCGCCCGCCGCGCGCCCCTGCGGGCGCACCTGCCCCGCCTGATAGCGCAGCAGCTGCGCCTCGTTCGTGATGAAGACCAGGTCCTCCTCGCCTGTGCGCAGCTCCACCGCGCCGACGATGCGGTCGCCCTCCCTCAGGCTGATCACTTCCAACTCGTCCTTGTGCGCCGGATAGTCGGGCACGACCCGTTTCACCACGCCCTGCTCGGTGCCGAGGGCGAGGCCGGGGGAGGACTCGTCGAGTGTCGTCAGGCAGATCAGCCGTTCGTCGGACTCCAGCGTCAGCAGCTCCGCGACCGGTGCCCCGCCCGCCAGGTTCGGCGACGCCGAACTCTCCGGCAGCTGCGGCAGATCGACCACGGTGAGGCGCAGGAGTCTGCCCGCCGAGGTGACGGCGCCGACCTCGCCGCGGGTGGTGGCCGGGACGGCGGAGACGACCACGTCGTGCTTCACGCGCTTCGCCGCCTGGTCGAACGGCGCGTCGCCGTTCGCCGTACGGGCGAGCAGCCCGGTGGAGGAGAGCAGCACCCGGCACGGGTCGTCCGCGACCTCCAGCGGCACGGTGGCCAGCGGCGCGCCCGCGGACTCCAGCAGCTCGGTGCGGCGCTCGGTGCCGTACTTCTTCGCGACGGCGGCGAGCTCCGAGGAGACCAGCTTCCGCAGCTCCGCGTCCGACTCGAGGATGCGGGTCAGCTCCTCGATCTCGCCGCGCAGCCGGTCCCGTTCGCTCTCCAGCTCCAGCCGGTCGAACTTCGTGAGCCGGCGCAGCGGGGTGTCCAGGATGTACTGCGTCTGGACGTCGGACAGCCCGAAGCGGGCGATCAGCGACTCCTTGGCCTGCGCCGCGTTCTCGCTGGACCGGATCAGCCGGATGACCTCGTCGATGTCCAGCAGCGCGACGAGCAGGCCCTCGACCAGGTGCAGCCGGTCGCGCCGCTTGGTGCGCCGGAACTCGCTGCGCCGCCGCACCACGTTGAAGCGGTGGTCGACGTAGACCTCGAGGAGCTCCTTGAGGCCGAGCGTCAGCGGCTGGCCGTCGACCAGCGCGACGTTGTTGATGCCGAAGGACTCCTCCATCGGCGTCAGCTTGTACAGCTGCTCCAGCACGGCCTCCGGGTTGAAGCCGTTCTTGATCTCGATGACGAGCCGCAGCCCGTGCTCGCGGTCGGTGAGGTCCTTGACGTCCGCGATGCCCTGCAGCTTCTTGGCGTTGACCAGGTCCTTGATCTTGGAGATGACCTTCTCCGGGCCGACCGCGAACGGCAGCTCGGTGACGACCAGGCCCTTGCGCCGGGCGGTGACCTGCTCGACCGCGGCCGTCGCGCGGATCTTGAACGTGCCGCGCCCCGTGGCGTACGCGTCCTTGATGCCGTCGAGGCCGATGATCTTGCCACCGGTCGGCAGGTCCGGGCCCGGCACCATGCGCATCAGCGTCTCGAGGTCGGCGCCCGGGTGCTTGATCAGATGCCGTGCGGCGGCGATCACTTCGCCCAGGTTGTGCGGGGGCATGTTGGTGGCCATGCCGACCGCGATCCCCGCCGAGCCGTTCACCAGCAGGTTCGGATACGCGGCGGGCAGGGCCGCCGGCTCCTGCTCGCTGCCGTCGTAGTTCGGCGAGAAGTCGACGGTGTCCTCGTCGATGGACTCGACCATCAGCCCGGCCGCGGGCGCCGACCTGCACTCCGTGTAACGCATAGCGGCGGGCGGGTCGTCGTTGCCCAGGGAGCCGAAGTTCCCGTGCCCGTCGACCAGCGGGACCCGCATGGAGAAGCCCTGCGCCATGCGCACCAGCGCGTCGTAGATCGGGCTGTCGCCGTGCGGGTGGAGCTTTCCCATCACCTCGCCCACGACACGGGCGCACTTCACGTACGACCGGTCGGGGCGCAGGCCCATCGCGTGCATCTGGTAAAGGATGCGGCGGTGCACCGGCTTCAGGCCGTCGCGCGCGTCGGGGAGTGCCCGCGAGTAGATGACCGAGTAGGCGTACTCCAGGTAGGAGCCCTGCATCTCGTCGACGACGTCGATGTCGAGGATGCGCTCCTCGAAGTCGTCCGGCGGCGGGGTCTTCGTACTGCGGCGGGCCATCGCGGCAGGCACTCCTTCGTGCGTACGGAAGTGAACAGACGTTGGTGACGCAGCCCATTGTGGACCGCGCCTCCGACAGCCGGGTTCTCGGCCCGGCCTCGGCTCGTACCGTACGGGAACTTCGCGCGCTGTCGGAGCGCTTGCATACAGTGACGCCTAGAAGTCCGGACCGCCGGCCGGGACCAGAAGTCCCGGTCCGGGGTTCGGGCGCGCACCCAGAACCGCCGAAGCACTCCCGCGACGAAGGGACTCCACCCCCATGGGCCACACGGCCACGCCACCGCCGGCCACCGGCGGGCTGACAGCGACCGAGCACCGGCTGGCCAACGGCCTGCGTGTGGTGCTCTCCGAGGACCACCTGACGCCGGTTGCCGCGGTGTGCCTCTGGTACGACGTCGGCTCGCGCCACGAGGTGAAGGGGCGTACGGGCCTGGCCCACCTCTTCGAGCACCTGATGTTCCAGGGCTCGGCCCAGGTGCCGGGGAACGGGCACTTCGAGCTGGTGCAGGGCGCGGGCGGCTCTCTCAACGGCACCACCAGCTTCGAGCGCACCAACTACTTCGAGACGATGCCCGCCCACGAGCTGGAGCTCGCGCTCTGGCTGGAGGCGGACCGCATGGGCTCGCTGCTGACCGCCCTGGACGACGAGTCGATGGAGAACCAGCGCGACGTCGTCAAGAACGAGCGCCGCCAGCGGTACGACAACGTGCCCTACGGCACCGCGTTCGAGAAGCTGACCGCCATGGTCTACCCCGAGGGCCACCCGTACCACCACACGCCCATCGGCTCGATGGCCGACCTGGACGCCGCGTCCCTGGCGGACGCGCAGGCGTTCTTCCGTACGTACTACGCGCCCAACAACGCGGTCCTGTCCGTCGTCGGCGACATCGACCCGGAGCGCACGCTGGCCTGGATCGAGAAGTACTTCGGGTCCATCCCAGGCCACGAGGGCAAGCACCCGCCGCGCGACGGCACCCTGCCGGAGGTCATCGGCGAGGAGAAACGCGAGGTGCTGGAGGAGGACGTGCCGGCGCGCGCCGTGATGGCCGCGTACCGGCTGCCGCACGACGGCACTCGCGAGTGCGAGGCCGCCGACCTGGCGCTCACGGCGCTCGGCGGCGGCGAGTCGTCCCGGCTGCACAACAGGCTCGTACGGCGCGACCGCAGCGCCGTCGCCGCCGGGTTCGGGCTGCTGCGGCTGGCCGGGGCGCCGTCGCTGGGCTGGCTGGACGTCAAGGCGTCCGCCGAGGTGGACATCGCCGACATCGAGGCCGCGGTCGACGACGAGCTGGCCCGGTTCGCCGAGGAGGGCCCGAGCGCGGAGGAGCTGGAGCGCGCGCAGGCCCAGCTGGAGCGGGAGTGGCTGGACCGGCTGGCCACGGTCGGCGGCCGCGCCGACGAACTCTGCCGGTACGCCGTGCTGTTCGGTGACGCCCAGCTCGCCCTGAGCGCGGTGAAGCGGGTGCTGGAGATCACCCCGGAGGAGGTGCGGGACATCGCGCGGGCCCGGCTCCGCCCGGACAACCGGGCGGTGCTCGTGTACGAGCCGACCGCAGCCGAGGACACCGACACCGACGCCGACGAGACCGGTGCCGACCAGACCGACTACGAAGCCGCTGAGGGCGCAGCGCCCGCCGAGCAGCAGCAGACCGCAGCCGAGGAGACCGGCCAGTGAGCGACACCGCTTCTCCCGCGGGGACGACGCCCGCGGAGACCACGATGGACTTCCACCCCCGCCCGTCCGGGGGCGAGCCCACCCCCTGGGCGTTCCCGGCCCCCGAGCGCGGCACCCTGCCCAACGGCCTGACCGTGCTGCGCTGCCACCGACCCGGCCAGCAGGTCATCGCGGTCGACGTCAACCTGGTCGCGCCGCTCGACGCCGAGCCCGAGGGCCTGGACGGCGTCGCCACGATCATGGCCCGCGCGCTGTCGGAGGGCACCGACAAGCACGACGCCGAGGAGTTCGCCGCCGAACTGGAGCGCTGCGGCGCCACCTTGGACACGCACGCCGACCACCCCGGCGTACGGGTCTCGCTCGAGGTGCCCGCGTCCCGGCTGCCGCGTGCGCTGGGGCTGCTCGCCGACGCGCTGCGCGCTCCCGCCTTCCCGGAGGGCGAGGTGGAGCGGCTGGTGCAGAACCGGCTCGACGAGATCCCGCACGAGCTGGCGAACCCGGCCCGCCGCGCCGCCAAGGAGCTGTCCAGGGAGCTGTTCCCGGCGGACTCCCGGATCTCCCGGCCGCGCCTGGGCACCGCGGAGACCGTGGAGCGGATCGACGCGGCGGCCGTCCGCGCGTTCTATGCCGCACACGTGCGGCCCGCGACGGCCACCGCCGTCGTCGTCGGCGATCTGACCGGCGTCGAGCTGGACCAGGCGCTGGCCGACACGCTCGGCGCGTGGACCGGTTCGGCGGCCGAGCCGCGGCAGGCGCCGCCCATCACGGCCGACGACCGGGGCCGCGTGGTGATCGTCGACCGGCCCGGCTCCGTGCAGACGCAGCTGCTGATCGGCCGTATCGGCGCCGACCGGCACGACAGCGTGTGGCCCGCGCAGGTCGTCGGCACGTACTGCCTGGGCGGCACCCTCACCTCCCGGCTGGACCGCGTGCTCCGCGAGGAGAAGGGCTACACGTACGGCGTCCGCGCCTTCGCACAGGTGCTGCGCTCCGCGCCGGACGGCTCCGGCGCGGCGATGCTCGCCATCAGCGGCTCCGTCGCCACGGACGTCACGGGCCCGGCGCTGGGCGACTTGTGGCAGGTGCTGCGTACGCTCGCCGCGGACGGGCTGACCGACGAGGAGCGCGACGCCGCCGTGCAGAACCTGGTGGGCGTCGCGCCGCTCAAGTACGAGACGGCGGCGGCCGTCGCGGACACCCTGGCCGACCAGGTGGAGCAGCACCTGCCGGACGACTTCCAGGCGCAGACGTATCTGCGGCTCGCCCAGACCGGCACCGTCGAGGCGACGGCGGCGGCCGTCAGCGCCTTCCCGGAGGACCGGCTGGTCACGATCCTGGTCGGGGACGCGGAGCAGATCGCCGGCCCCGTACGGGAGTTGGGCATCGGCGAGGTGACGGTCGTCACGGGTTAGCCGAAACGCGCGTGCGCTGCACGTAAGAGCGGTGCCCCCGGGGATCTGAGCGATTCCCGGGGGCGAACCGAGCAAACAGACGGGCGCCCTTTTGTCTGATTCCTCTGTGATGTACGAGCTGCGCTGTGGCGTGCGCGACAAATAGCCGGATCTGCTTGGTGGTTGGGAGACCTCCCGCTTAGCGTCGGTCCGGCTGTCCGTCAGAAGTGTCCGCAACCGCGGCCGACGTACAGCCATCGCCGAGTCCCCCACGGCGCGAGCCAGGGGAGCCGGGGACCCAACCACGAAGTCCCTGGGGTGAATCGGGCGGCCTCGCACGAGGCGGCCCGTAGGAGACCTTCCTGCTCCGAACCCGTCAGCTAACCCGGTAGGCGAGAAGGAAGGAAAGGAGCACGCCGTCAGCATGGCGTTCACCCGTGCCACGGGCCGGCACCGCCGGCCCACCCGCGCCAACCGTACGAGCGCGAACCTCGCCGGCATCGCCGGCCTCGCCACCGTCGGCGTCATGAGCTCGTTCGCTTCCCCCGCCGGAGCCGCCGCGTCCGGGCAGCCCCAGGTGCAGGACACCGCGGACACCGGGCTGACCCAGACCGTCGTTCTGGGCGATTCCCTCGCCGACTCCCTCACGGAGCAGGCCAGCAGCCAGTCCAGCGCCGCCGAGCAGGCGGCCGCCGAGGCGCAGGCGAAGGCGCGCGCGAAGGCCGCGGCCGAGGCGAAGAAGAAGGCCGAGGCCGAGGCCAGGAAGAAGGCCGCCGAGAAGGCGGAGAAGGCCCGTGAGGCCGAGGAGCAGCGTGCGGCCCGCGCGGCGGAGGCCAAGCGCGCCGCGATCAGCGGCTACGTCTCGCCGATCGAGGGCTCGTACGTCTCGACGCCGTACGGCGCCGGCGGCGGCATGTGGTCCTCCGGCACCCACACCGGCGTGGACTTCCACGCGTCGTCCGGCACCTCCGTACGGTCCGTCGCCGCGGGCGAGGTCGTCGAGGCGGGCTGGGGCGGCGCGTACGGCAACAACGTCGTGGTCAAGCACTCCGACGGCACGTACACGCAGTACGGTCACCTGTCGTCCGTCGAGGTGTCGGTGGGCCAGAGCGTGACCTCGGGCGAGCAGATCGGCCTGTCGGGCAACACCGGCAACAGCAACGGGCCGCACCTGCACTTCGAGGCCCGCAGCGGCCCCGACTACGGCTCGGACATCGACCCGGTGTCGTATCTGCGGCAGCACGGCGTCAGCCTCTGAGCACCAGCGCCACCAGCGCACGTGAACAGCCCCGGCCGAAACGGCCGGGGCTGTCCCATGTCGCGGGTGCGGCGCCCCGGTGCGGGCGCCGCGCTCAGTCGGACTCCGGGCTCAGACCGTCTCCGGCAGCTCGTCCAGGCCCTCGGAGACCAGCTTCGCCAGCCGGTCGAGCGCGTCCTCGGCGCCGTCCGTCTCGGAGGCCAGCACGATCTCGTCGCCGCCCTCGGCGCCCAGACCCAGGACGCCGAGCATCGAGGCGGCGTTGACGGGGTCGCCGTCGCCCTTGCGCACGGTCACCGGGACGCCCGCGGCGGCGGCCGAACGGCAGAAGATGGCGGCGGGGCGGGCGTGCAGGCCCTCGGCCCAGCCGACGGAGACGCGGCGCTCAACCATGGTGTAACCCTTCAGATCGTTCCTGTTGTCTAGACCAGTCTCGCACGGTGCGCGCGAGCGCCGACAACACCGGGCCCGCTCGTTACCCTGACCCCATGCGAACCGAGGCGGAGCGCGCCTACCCCACGCACTGGGAGGCGGATGTCGTCCTGCGCGACGGCGGCACCGCACGCGTACGGCCCATCGCGCCGGACGACGCGGACCGGCTCGTCGCCTTCTACGAGATGGTCTCGGACGAGTCGAAGTACTACCGCTTCTTCGCCCCGTACCCGCGGCTCTCCGACCGCGACGTACGCCGCTTCACGCACCACGACTACGACGACCGGGTCGGCCTCGCGGCCACGGTGGGCGGCGAGTTCATCGCGACCGTCCGCTACGACCGCGTCGACGCCGAGGGCCGCCCCGCCACCTCTCCCGCGGACGTGGCCGAGGTCGCCTTCCTCGTACGCGACGACCATCAGGGCCGCGGCGTGGCCTCCGCGATGCTGGAGCACATCGCGGCCGTGGCCCGCGAGCGCGGCATCCGGCGCTTCATCGCCGAGGTGCTGCCCGCGAACGCCCGGATGATCAAGGTCTTCACCGACGCCGGCTACTCCGCGCACCGCAGCTTCGAGGACGGCGCGGTCCGGCTCACCCTCGACCTGGAGCCCACCGAGCAGTCCCTCGCCGTCATGCACGGCCGCGAGCAGCGTGCGGAGGGCCGCTCCGTACAGCGCCTGCTGGCCCCCGCCTCCGTCGCCGTCATCGGCGCCAGCCGCACCCCCGGCGGCGCGGGCCGCTCGGTGCTGGACAGCCTCCGCGACGCCGGGTTCACCGGCCGTACGTACGCCGTGAACGCGGCGCTGAGCGGCGCCGCCGAGCTCGCGGGCGTCCCCGCGTACCCCCGCGTCGGGGACCTGCCCGAGACGGTCGACCTGGCGGTCGTCGCCGTCCCCGCCGCGCGGGTGCCCGAGGTCGCCGCCGACTGCGGCGAGCGCGGCGTGCAGGGACTGGTCGTGCTGTCCGCGGAGTTCACGCGGGAGGCGCAGCGCGACCTCGTACGACAGGCACGCGCGTACGGGATGCGGGTCATCGGCCCGAACGCCCTCGGGGTGGTCAACACGCACCCGGACGTACGGCTGAACGCGACGCCGTCGCCCGCGTCGCCCGCGCGGGGCCGTATCGGCCTGTTCACGCAGTCCGGCGCGATCGGCATCGCGCTGCTGGCCGGGCTGCACCGGCGGGGCTCGGGGCTCTCCACGTTCGTGTCCGCGGGCAACCGCGCGGACGTGTCCGGGAACGACGTGCTCCAGTTCTGGGACGACGACCCGGACACCGACGTGGTGCTGATGTACCTGGAGTCGATCGGCAACCCGCGGAAGTTCACCCGCATCGCGCGGCGGATCGCCGTACGCAAGCCGCTGGTGGTCGTCAAGGGCGCGCGGCACAGCGGCAGCGCGCCGCCGCCCGGACACGCCGCGCCCGCCTCCCGTACGCCCGACTCCACCGTTTCGTCGCTGCTCCGGCAGGCCGGTGTGATCACCGTGGACACCGTCACGGAGCAGATCGACACGGGCATCCTGCTGGCGTCCCAGCCGCTGCCGCACGGCCCGCGCGTCGCCATCCTCGGCAACACCGAGTCGCTGGGCCTGCTCACCTACGACGCGTCCCTCACCGACGGGCTCCGCCCGCTGCCCACGACCGACCTGACGACCGCCGCCACCCCCGCCGACTTCCGCCGCGCCGTCCGCGAGGCCGTCGAGGACCCGCAGACGGACGCCGTGGTGGTCACGGTCATCCCGTGGGTCGACGACACCCCGGTCGCGGCTCTCGCGGACGCGGTCCAGGAGGCCGCGGCCGGGTCCGTGAAGCCGGTGGCGGTCGTCCACCTCGCCATCGAAGGGCTGGAGGCCGCCCTCGCCGAGCGCGGCATCCCCGCCTACCCGGCGGCCGAGCGCGCCGTACGCGCCCTCGCCCACGCCGTACGCCTCGCCGCCTGGCGCCGCTCGGCCGCGTCGCCCGGCCGGGTACCCGAGTTCGACGTGGACGAGTCCGCCGCGGCGGAGCTGCTGGCCCGCGCCACGCGGCAGGAGCACCGCGGCAGGGAGGGGGCGGCGCGTACGGGCGTCCCCGGCGCGACCCCGGAGGTGCAGCGCAGCATCCCGCTGGCGGCGGACGACGCGTCCGCGCTGCTCGGGCACTACGGCATCGCCGTGCAGCCCACCCTGCCCGCACCCACCCCGGACGACGCCGTGGCGGCGGCGCGCAGGCTGGGGTACCCGGTGGCGCTCAAGACCACCGCCCCGCATCTGCGGCACCGGGCGGACCTCGGCGGCGTACGGCTCGACGTGCCGGGCAAGTCCGAGCTGCGCCGCGCCTTCGCCGAGGTGACCGGCGCGCTCGGCTCGGCCGGGGAACTGCGGCCCGTCGTACAGGCGATGGCGCCGCGCGGTGTCGACACCGTCGTACGCGCCGCCGTCGACCAGTCCATCGGCGCGGTGCTCTCCTTCGGCCTCGCCGGTACGCCCTCCGAGCTGCTCGGCGACATGGCGCACCGGCTCGTCCCCGCCACCGACCGGGACGTCGCCGAGCTGATCCGCGCGATCCGCTCGGCGCCCATCCTGTTCGGCTGGCGCGGCGCGCAGCCCGTGGACACCGGCGCCCTGGAGGAGCTGCTGCTGCGGGTCTCGCGGCTGCTCGACGACCATCCGGAGATCGTCGCCGTCGACCTCGAACCGGTCGTCGTCGCGCCGCACGGCGTGACGGTGCTGAGCGCGGCCGTACGGGTCGCGGAACCGCCCGTACGGGACGACAGCGGCCCTCGCCGACTGCCTGCCTACTGACCCTCCGCAGCGCCGTAGGATGGCCCCATGGCGAAGACCAGTACGACGACGCAAGGGCTGCGCACGGCGATCGAGCGCAGTGGCTATTACCCGGCACTCGTTGCGGAGGCCGTCGAAGCGGCGGTGGGCGGCGAGCCGGTGGCCTCGTATCTGGTGCACCAGGAGACCACGTTCGACTCCAACGAGGTGCGTCGCCACGTCACCGTCCTTGTCCTCACCGGCACCCGCTTCATCGTGAGCCACACCGACGAGCAGGCCGCCGACGGCACGTCGCCCGCGCCGTACGCCACCACCTCCACCGAGTCGGTGAAGCTGGAGCGCATCTCGTCGGTCGTGCTGTCGCGCGTGGTCGCCGACCCCGAGTCGTACACGCCGGGCACGCTGCCCCGCGAGGTGGTGCTGACCATCGGCTGGGGCGCGGTCTCCCGTATCGACATGGAGCCCGCCGCGTGCGGCGACCCCAACTGCGAGGCGGACCACGGCTACACGGGCTCCACCACCGCGGACGACCTCTCGCTGCGCGTCAGCGAGGCGGGCGACGGCCCGGAGACGGTCCGTCAGGCGCTCGACTTCGCACAGGCACTCTCCGAGGCGACTGTGGCCGCGCGGCCGGGGCCCGCGCGGTGAGACAGGGCGACACCGCGCAGCCCGCGACGGGGCAGCCAGGGGCCGGGGACCCGCTGGACGAGGAGACGCCCCTCGACCCGCGTACCGCGCCCGTACCGCGCTACGGCCACGGCTCCCTCGCCGACCTGCTGCCCGCCGTCGCGGCGGCACAGGGCGTACCGGACCCGGCCGGTCCGGACGGCTCCGCGCCGGGGCTGACGCTGCAACCGGCCGACCGCGCCTGCGTGTTCCTCGTCGACGGCATGGGCTGGGAGGCGCTGCGGGCGCACCCGGAGGAGGCGCCGTTCCTCACGTCCCTCCTCGGCTCCTCCACGAACGGCAGCGGCACCCCGCTCACCGCCGGGTTCCCCTCGACCACCGCGACCTCGCTCGCCTCCGTCGGCACCGGCCTGCCGCCCGGCGAGCACGGCCTGCCCGGCTACACCGCCCTCAACCCGGACACCGGCGAGCTGATGAACCAGCTGCGCTGGCACCCCTGGACCGACCCGTACGAGTGGCAGCCGTACCCGACGGTGTTCCAGCGCGCCGCCGCAGCGGGCGTCGCCACCTGCCAGGTCTCCGCGCCGCACTTCGAGCAGACCCCGCTCACCAAGATCGCGCTGTCCGGCGGCACCTTCCACGGGCGGCTGTCCGGCGAGGAGCGGATGGACCTCGCCGCCGAACGCCTCGGCGCCGGCGACCGCGCCCTCGTCTACACGTACTACGCCGAACTCGACGGCAACGGCCACCGCTACGGCATGGACTCTGACGCCTGGCGCGGCCAGCTCCAGTACGTCGACCGGCTCGCGCAGCGCCTCGCGGAGCAGCTGCCCGCCCGCTCGGCGCTCTACATCACGGCCGACCACGGCATGGTCGACGTCCCCGCCACCCCGCGTGCCCGCTTCGACTTCGACGAGGACTGGGAGCTGAGCGCGGGCGTCGCCAAGCTCGGCGGCGAGGGCCGGATGCGGCACCTGTACGCGGTGCCGGGCGCGGCGGCGGACGTCGCCGCCGTCTGGCGCGACGTGCTCGCCGGGCACGCGTGGGTCGCGACGCGCGAAGAGGCCGTCGCGCTGGGCTGGTTCGGGCCGCGGGTCGACGCCCGGGTCCGGGGCCGCATCGGCGACGTCGTGGCCGCGATGAGCGGCGACGTGGCGATCGTCGCGAACCGCACCGAGCCCAAGGAGTCCGCGCTCATCGGCATGCACGGCTCGGCGACCCCCGCCGAGCAGCTGGTGCCGCTGCTCGAGGTGCGCACGTGAACTGACCGCCGTACGCGCACCGGAGCCCGTACGCGACCGTGTCCCCGGCCGAGCCCGTACGCAACTCGCCGCCCCGCGCCCGCACTTCACCCAGGAGAGGCCCGATCCCCCCATGCCAGAGCTGGTTTTCTTCAGCGGCACGATGGACTGCGGCAAGTCCACACTCGCGCTCCAGATCGAGCACAACAGGTCGGCGCGCGGCCTCCAGGGCATGATCTTCACCCGTAACGACCGGGCGGGGGAGGGCCGGCTGTCCTCCCGGCTCGGCCTCGTCACCGAGGCGATCGAGGCCGGCGAGGGCTTCGACTTCCACTCCCATCTGGTGCGGCACCTGACCGCGGGCGGCCGTACGGACTACGTCATCGCGGACGAGGCGCAGTTCCTCTCCCCGGAACAGGTCGACCAGCTCGCGCGGATCGTGGACGACCTGGGCATCGACGTGTTCGCCTTCGGCATCACCACGGACTTCCGCACCAAGCTCTTTCCCGGCTCCCAGCGGCTCATGGAGCAGGCCGACCGGATCGAGGCGCTCCAGGTCGAGGCGTTGTGCTGGTGCGGAGCGCGGGCCACGCACAACGCCCGTACGGTGAGCGGCCGGATGGTCGTCGAGGGCGCGCAGGTGGTCGTGGGCGACATGACCGGACCGGCGTCCTCCGGTGACGTACCGGGCGACGTGGGCTACGAGGTGCTGTGCCGCCGCCACCACCGCAGGCGGCTGACGGCGGCCGCGGCGGGCGCCGCCACGCTCTCGCCCGACGTGCTGCCGGTCGACGCGGCGCCCGTGCCGCCGCCCGCAGGGAACGGCGGCCGGGCGGCGAACGGCGGGGCGAGCGGCGGGGCAACGAACGGAGGGGCGGCGCCGGCGCGTACGCCGGGCACCGCCCCGCTCGGCCGGCCCTCGTCCTGACCGGGCCTCGCCGAACGGCTGCCGTGCCGCTCAGCCGCCCTCAGGCTCGGCTGTAGCGCTCAGCCGCCGTCCCGCTCCGCCAGCCTGATCACGCTGAACTGCGCGCCCTCCGGATCGATCACCGTGGCCAGCCTCCCGTACGGCGAGTCCCGCGGCGGCCGTACGACATGCCCGCCCAGCTCCGTCACCAGTCGTGCGGCCGCGTCGGTGTCCTCGACGGCGAAGTACGTCTCCCAGTGCGGCCCGCGGTCGCGCGGCAGGTCCCGCCCGACCCCGTGGACTCCGGCGACGGGGCGGCCGTCGAGGTGCAGCGTGACGTAGTCGAAGTCGGCGGAGACGACGGCCTCCGCCTCGTAGCCGAACACCGCCGGATAGAACTTCCCGACGGACGAGGTCTCCCGCGTGACGAGTTCGAACCACACCGGCGTGCCCGGAGCCCCCGCCTCCGAGGTGCCCAGGCCGAGGTGCGTGCCCGGCTGCCAGATCCCGAACGTCCCGCCCGTCGGGTCGGCGGCGATCGCCAGCCGCCCCGCGTTCTCGACGTCCAGCGGCCCGACCGCGACGGTGCCGCCGCACTCGCGGACCAGCCCGGCGGTGGTGTCGGCGTCCTCGGTGGACATGTACGGCATCCACGCGATGTGCGGCTGCGCGCGTGCCGACGTCATCTCGCCCATGCCGGCCACCTCGCGGCCGTTCACGACGGCCCGTACGTAAGGCTCCAGCTGCTGCGGCCCGTGGCGGTACTCCCAGCCGAACAGGCCGTGGTAGAACTCCCGGCTCGCGGGCAGACCGTGCACCATCAGACTCGCCCAGCAGGGCGTGCCGGTGGTGTGCTGGTGCCGGATCGCTGCCTCGGTCATCTGCTTCTCTCCTCAAGACCATCATCGATGCGGTCGTGCTGCGGATACACCGGGTTTCGGTAGCAGGCAGATGCTCGCACCACCTGCCCTCGGACGCGCCCCGGCCGCGCCGTACTCCTGCGTATCCCCATAGCGGACGGCCAGGTTCCGGTACGGCGGTGCGGTGCGGCGCACGTCTCCGGAAGCGGCTGCGCGAGGATGGGGGACATGACAGCCATCATCTCCGTATCCGAACTCGCGAGCGAGCTGGCGGGTCCGGTGTCGCCCGTCCTGCTCGATACCCAGTGGCGGCTGGGCGGCCCGCCCGGACGCGAGGACTACGCCGCCGGACACCTGCCCGGCGCGGTCCACGTCGACCTCGAGACCGAACTGGCCGGCCCCGCCGGAGCCGGCACGGGCCGCCACCCGCTGCCCGACCTGGACACCTTCGGTGCGGCGATGCGCCGCGCCGGCGTCTCGCGGGACCGCGAGGTGGTGGTCTACGACGGCGGGCAGGGCTGGGCCGCGGCCCGCGCCTGGTGGCTGCTGCGCCGGACCGGCCACCCCTCGGTGAGGGTGCTGGACGGCGGTCTCGCGGCCTGGGACGGCCCGCTCACCACCGACGTACCGGCGCCCGCCGAGGGCGACTTCGTACCGGAGCCGGGCGTACGCGGGCTGCTCGGCGCGGACGACGCCGCCGCGCTCGCCCGCCGCGGCCTGCTCCTGGACGCGCGCGCCCCGGAGCGCTACCGCGGGGAGACCGAGCCCATCGACCCCGTGGCCGGGCACATCCCCGGCGCGGTCAACGCCCCCACGACGGAGAACGTCACCGAAACGGGCACCTTCCGGCCCGCCGCCGAACTGGCCGCGCGCTTCCGGGAACTCGGTGCGGCGGAGGGCACCGAGGTCGGCGTCTACTGCGGCTCCGGAGTGTCCGCCGCACACCAGGTGCTCGCCCTGGAGCTGGCCGGCATCGACGCGGGACTCTATGTCGGCTCCTGGAGCGAGTGGTCGGCCGACCCGGACCGTACGGTCGCCACGGGCCCCGCGCCCGGCTGACCGGGCCGCCACGCGCACGCCGGCCGCACCCCGTACGGGACGGCGGCAGGCCGTGTGACGACGCACGGCGGGACCGGGACGGCGCATGGCGGGGCGGGGCGCCGCCCCGTCCCGCCGCGACCGATCAGTCCTTCTTCCGGCGCGTGCCGAAGACGATCTCGTCCCAGCTGGGCACCGCCGCGCGGCGCCCCGGACGCACGCCGTCCGCCTCCGCCTGACGGTCGGTGTTGCCCGTCAGCCGTTCGCGGTGCGCGCCCACCGAGCGCGGCATGAGCACGTCCGCGTACGCCGATCCGGCGCTTGCCGCCGGTGCCGGCGGATCGACCGCCTCGTCCTCGTCCTCGGGCTCCTCGGCCGCCGGCTGCTCGCTCTCCGGCGGGGCCTCCGGCGGCGGGGGAGGGGGCTGCGTGGGCGCGGAAGCCGCCGGCTGCTCCGGAACGATCATGTCGCCCCGGAAGTTGGGCACCGCCTCCAGCAGGCTGGTCAGCGAGTCGGAACCGCTCTCGCCGTCGCCCTCGGACGACGGTGACGGCTCGAGCTCGGCCCGCTCCGTACGGTCGCCCCTGTCGCCCCGCTCCGCGCGGTCGCTCCGCTCGCCCCTGTCGCTGCGGTCCCGCGGCAGGCGGGCGATCCGGGGCACGAACGGGAAGCTCGGCTCCGGGGTGTCGTCCGTCTCGCCGATGAGCGACCGCGCCTCGTCGCCGACGGCCTGTACGAGCCGGCGCGGCGGGTCGTACGTCCAGCTCGCGGAGTGCGGCTCGCCCGCGACCTCGTAGGCGAGGAGGACCTCCCACGTGCCGTCGTCCCGGCGCCAGGAGTCCCAGTGCGCGGTGTCCTTGTCGGCGCCGCGCAGCAGCAGCCGCTCGGCGACCGCCTCGCCCAGCTGCGGGCCGGTGTTCTCACCGGGGCGGCGCACCGGAGTCTTCCGGGCACGCTCCGCCATGAACGCCCGCTCCGCCAGCACCGGCCCCTCGAAGCGGCGCACCCGCTCCACGGGAATGCCCGCGAGCTGTGCGACCTCCTCGGCCGAGGCACCGGCCCGGATGCGGGCCTGGATGTCCCGGGGCCGGAGGTGGCTCTCCACCTCGATCTCGATCTGGCCGAGCCGGGCACGGTCGTTCCGGACGGCCGCGCGCAGCCGCTCGTCAATCGGAAGGGTGTATTCCGTGCTGTCGGCAGCCTTGAGCACCAGCCGTGTGCCGTCGTTGCTGACGGCCACGACACGCAGTTCGGGCATGGGAACCTCCCGGGTGGTGCCTGCCGACGTCACGTGCGTCGCTGCTCCCGCTAGACGAGTGTGGCCTGCCCGGGGGCAGCCTTGCCACAACATTGCCGACTTGCCCGGCGCGTCAAGTCCAGGTCCTGAATCGCCGTTATGGCACGGTTACTTGTTTACCACTCACGGTGAAGGTGGTCACCCTGAGCTGCGTAGTCGGGTTGGGGTCGAGGCCAGGGCTCGTCACACTACTCCATTCGTGCCATCAGGGGTGGATCGGCGCGCCGCCGAACTTGCCCGAGGGCCCGGTTGTTGGGCTCCGCGGGGCCTCATCGACCGCTGCCGGGGCGTGGGTTAATTCACAGAAACCCCACAATCGGAACTTTCCTACCTCTCCAACTGTCTCGTAAGGGTGCACGGTGGTTGAAATGTGCGACCAGAGGCGGGAGATGGAAGAGAAAGACAAAGGATCTGTTTCAGACAAGTCCGAAGGAAAGCGGATTGATCTGAACGTTCCACAGGTAGCGGGCAGCGCCGCGGCGGCGGTGACGGGCGCGGTGCTCGCCTCCGGGCTCAGCGTGTACGGCACGATCATCGGCGCCGGAGTCGTGAGCGTGGTCGCCACGACGGGCGGCGCCGTGTACCAGCATGTGTTCAAACGCACAGGCGAGCAGCTGCGCGAGGTCGCGAAGCCGCTGCCGCGCCGGGTGCCCCGCCGGGACGGGGAGCCCGCGTCCGCCGCTGCCCGGACGCCGGCGCGGCCCGAGGAGGCAACCCAGGCGCTGACGCGGGGCCGACTGCCGTCCGGGCCGCACCGTGACGCCGCGCCGCACCGCGACGCCGCGCCGGACGCGACGCTCGCGCTGTCCCGGCAGCCCGGCACGGAGGCCGACTTCTCCCGTGCGCTCCCCACCGTGCCGCTCGCCGCCGCCCAGGAAGAGGACCGGCCCACCCGGCTGCTGCGCGTATCCGGCGAACCGCAGCCCGCCCGTACGCGAGCGATGCCCGCCCTGCCCGCGCCCGGACCGTACGGACCGGAGGGCGACGAAGATCACACCCGCGCGGGCGGCTACGGCGCCGCCACCGCGCACGGGCGCCGCGGCCGGCGGCTGCGCACGCGGCTGGCGCTCGCGGGCGGCGTGTTCGCCCTCGCCATGGGCGCCGTGACCGGCCTCGAGCTGGTCACCGACTCGTCGCTGTCCGGCTGGTGGCACGGGGACGACAAGGGGGGTACGACCATCGGGCGCGCCTTCGGCGGCGACAAGCAGGGCGACCGCCCCGACCGGAACCCGTCCGGCCCGCCCGGCTCGCCCGCTCCGTCCGGCCCGTCCGGCTCCTCCGACGGGGACGGCGCGTCACAGGCACCGGACGACCGGCGGTCCGGCGGCACCGGCGGCGAATCGGACGGCGCTCCGGACGGCGGCTCCACCGACGGCACACAGGGAGACGGCTCCGGCACCGACCGCCGCCCCGCGCCCGCACCCTCCGCCCCCGGCGGCCAGGACGACGCGGACGACCCGGACGGCGACGGCCGGTCCGGCGGAGCGCAGGACGGCACCGCCACCCCGACCCCGGCACCGACCGGCACCTCCGGCACGCAGCCGGACGGCGAGGGGACCGGCCCGAACGGGATCACCACGGGCGGGTGACCCGGGTCAACCACCGTGCGCCGCACGCCCCCTGGCGCCCCCGGGGGCGCCCCGAGTTCAGTCGCCCAGCACGCGCCGCAGGTAGTCGTTCGCGAAGACCCGTTCCGGGTCCAGCCGGTCGCGGAGCTTCGTGAATTCCGCGAACCGCGGGTAGACGCCCGCCAGATACGCCGCGTCGCGCGAGTGCAGCTTGCCCCAGTGCGGGCGCCCGCCGTGCGCCGTCATGATCCGCTCGGCCGCCGTGAAGTACGCCTCGTGCGGCGTGCCGCGGTACGTGTGCACGGCGATGTACGCCGTGTCCCGCCCCTGCGCGGTGGACAGCGGGATGTCGTCGGCCGGCGCGACCCGTATCTCCACCGGGAAGCTCACGCGGTGCCGGGAGCGGTCCACCATCGTCTTGAGCGCCCGCAGCGCGTCCATGGCCGCCGCGCGCGGCAGCGCGTACTCCATCTCCACGAAGCGCACCCGCCGCGGGCTGGTGAACACGCGGTACGGGATGTCCGTGTACGTACGGGCGGACAGCGCCCGGCTGGACAGCTTCGCGATCGCGGGCACCGTGCCGGGGGCGGCCTTGCCCAGGGCGCACGCCGCCTGGAACACCCCGTTGGACAGCAGCTCGTCGTCCACCCAGCCGCGTACGCGGGGGAGCGGCGCGGCCGGTCCCGCACTGCGGTTGTTCCGCTTCGTGCTGCAGCCGTCGGTGTGCGGGAACCAGTAGAACTCGAAGTGCTCGTTCTCCGCCGCCAGCTGATCGAACTCGGCCGTGACCCGGTCGAACCGCATCGGCTCCTCGCGGGCGGTCAGCAGGAACACCGGCTCCACCGCGAACGTGATCTCGCTGATCACACCCAGCGCCCCGAGACCGATCCGCGCCGCCGTGAACACCTCAGGGTGCTCGTCCGCCGAGCAGCGCAGCACCGAGCCGTCGGCGAGGACCAGTTCCAGCCCGCGGATCTGCGCCGCGATCGACGCCGTCTCGCGCCCCGTCCCGTGGGTGCCGGTGCTGACAGCGCCGGAGACGGTCTGCGCCATGATGTCGCCCATGTTCGCGAGGGACAGGCCCTCGCCCGCGAGTACCTCGTTGAGCTGCTTCAGGGGCGTGCCCGCGGCGACCGTGACCGTGCCGCGCTCGCGGTCGATCTCCCGTATGCCGCACAGCCGTTCAGGCCGCAGCAGGACCCCGGACGTGGCGGCCACGGAGGTGAACGAGTGCCCCGCGCCGACCGGTTTGACGTTCAGCCCGTCCTCGGCGGCCCGGCGTACGGCCTCCGCCAGCGCGGCGGTGGAGGACGGCGCGACGGTGCGCAGGGGGCGGGTGCCGACGTTGCCCGCCCAGTTACGCCACGTCGGTCCGTTCCTCGTCGTCCGCGCCGTCAGCCCGTTCATGTACCCCTCCACTAGTCCGCGGCCGCAGCCGCCGGTATCCGAGGAACGCGACTACCGCCGCGAGCGCCCCGGCGGCGCCGGGCACCCGGTACGCCTGCCCCGCCCCGAAGGTGTCGACCCCCCACCCGGCGACGGCCGAGCCGAGCGCGATCCCGACGGAGAGTCCCGTACTCAGCCACGTCATGCCCTCGGTCAGGCTGGCACGCGGCACGAGCCGCTCGACCAGGCCGACGGTGGTGACCATCGTCGGAGCGACGGTGAGGCCCGCGATGAAGAGCGCCACCGCCATCCAGGGCAGGTTTCCGGCCAGTTGGAGGGGGATCATACTCAGGGCCATCGCGCAGATCCCCACGAGCCACCGGCGTGGGAGGGGCGCGGACACGTGCAGCAGCCCGTAGACGACGCCTGCCAGGACTGATCCCATGGCGTAGACAGCGAGCATGAGGCCCGCGACGCTCTTGTGCCCCTCCTCCTCGGCGAACGCGACGGTCACCACGTCGACGGAACCGAAAATGCTCCCGGTGAACACGTACACGGCGGCCAGCAGCCACAGCCCCGGTGTACGCAGCGCCGAGCCGCCCGCGTGCTGCCCGCGCGGGTGCGGGGCCGGCTCCGTGGCGTGCTGCGAACTCAGCCACAGCACGCCCGCCAGCAGGAACCCGGCGGCCACGACCGGTCCCGCCTCCGGGAACCACACGGTGCACAGCCAGATCGAAAGAACCGGCCCCACCATGTAGTTGATCTCGTCCACGACGGATTCGAGGGCGAACGCCGAGTGCAGCAGGCGCGGCTCCCCGTCGTAGATCGCGGCCCAGCGAGCCCGCACCATCGCACCGACGCCGGGAGCGCAACCGGACGCGGCCGCGAAGACGAACAGCAGCCAGTCCGGCGCGTCCTGCCGTACGGCCAGGGTCAGACCGGCGACCCCGGTCACCGAGACCAGCATGGCCGGGCGCAGCACCCTGCGCTGCCCGTGCCGGTCGACGAGCCGGGCGATCTGCGGACTGCACACGGCGACGGACAGCGCCACGGTGGCGGCCAGCGCGCCCGCCAGCCCGTAACGTCCGGTGGCCTGCGACACCATCGCGACGACGCCGACGATCAGCATTCCCTGCAGCAGCCGCCCGAGGAATCCGGCCGCGGAGAACTTCGCGCTGCCGGGGGCGGCGAAGACCGCACGGTAGGAGCTGAGCACGGCGCACCGTCCTGAAGATCGGGCCACTCGGTCAGGTAAGGAATCTCATAGCGCCGCACAGACTACGGCCGGGAGGCGGTCCGGCGTTCCCCGCCCCCGGATGGCAGGATCGGTGACATGTCCGACGCGCTTGACGCCCGCCCGTACGACGCCCTGCTGCTGCTGTCGTTCGGCGGCCCCGAGGGACCCGACGACGTCGTCCCCTTCCTGGAGAACGTGACCCGAGGGCGGGGCATCCCGCGCGAGCGCCTCGAGGAGGTCGGGCAGCACTACTTCCTGTTCGGCGGCGTCAGCCCCATCAACGCGCAGAACCGCGCCCTGCTGGACGCCCTCCGCAAGGACTTCGCCGGCAGCGGCCTCGACCTGCCGGTGTACTGGGGCAACCGGAACTGGGCGCCGTACCTCACCGACGTCCTGCGCGAGATCACCCGCGACGGGCGGCGCCGCGTCCTGGTGCTGGCCACCAGCGCGTACGCCTCGTACTCGGGCTGCCGCCAGTACCGCGAGAACCTCGCCGAGTCGCTGGCGGCGCTCGTGGCCGAGGGCCTGGAGCCGCCGCGCGTCGACAAGCTCCGGCACTTCTTCAACCACCCCGGCTTCCTCGGCCCCGTGGCCGACGGCGTGATCGCCTCCCTGGACGAACTGCCCGCCGCCGTACGGGACGGCGCGCACCTCGTGTTCACCACCCACTCCATCCCGGACGAGGCGGCCGACGCGTCGGGCCCGCGCGGCGGCGCGTACGTCGCCCAGCACCTGGAGGCGGCCCGGCTGGTCGCCGACGCCGTACGGGAGGCCACCGGCGTGGAACGCCCCTGGCAGCTCGTCTACCAGTCGCGCAGCGGCCCCCCGCACGTCCCCTGGCTCGAACCGGACGTCTGCGACCACCTGGAGGCGCTGCACCGGGCGGACGCCCCGGCCGCCGTACTGGTGCCGATCGGCTTCGTCTCGGACCACATGGAGGTGCTGTACGACCTCGACACCGAGGCGCGCGCGAAGGCCGACGAGCTGGGGCTGCCGGCCGTACGCTCGGCCACCGTCGGCGCCGACCCGCGGTTCGCCGCGGCCGTACGGGAGCTGACGCTGGAGCGCGCCGCCGCCGAGCGCGGGGAGTCGCCGCGGCGCCGCGCGCTGGGCACGCTCGGGCCGAGCCACGACGTGTGCCCGGCCGGCTGCTGCGCGGCGCGCGTGGCGCGGCCCGCGGCGGCGGGCGCGGACAGCCCGTTCGCCTGAGCCCGTGCGCTGACCCCGTGCGCGCGCCCGCGGCCCGGTCCCGCGCGCGCACCCACACGCCCCACCAAGGAGCACCGTGAACGACCAGCCAGACCAGCCAGACCAGTCAGACCAGCCAGACCAGCCCGCCCCCGACCGGCTTGACCAGTTGAAGGCCGACCTCCTCGAGCTCGCCCTGGACGCCGCCCACCGCGCCGGCGTCTTCCTGCGCGAGGGCCGCCCCGACGACCTGGGAGTGGCCGCGACCAAGTCCAGCCCGATCGACGTCGTCACGGAGATGGACATCTCGGCCGAGAAGCTGATCACCGGCTTCCTGGCCGAGCACCGGCCCGACGACACGTTCCTCGCGGAGGAGGGCAGCCGGTCCGCCGGGTCGTCCGGCGCCGGTGAGAGCGGCGTCCGCTGGGTCATCGACCCGATCGACGGCACCGTCAACTACCTCTACGGGCTGCCGAGCTGGGCCATCTCCATCGCCGCCGAGTACGAGGGCGAGACCGTCGTCGGCGTCGTCGAGGTGCCCAGCAGGGGCGAGACGTACCGCGCCGTCCTCGGGCACGGCGCGTTCCTGAACGCCAAGCCGATCCACTGCCGCCCGTCACCCGAGCTGGACGAGGCGCTCGTCGGCACCGGCTTCAACTACGTGCTGGAGTGCCGTACCGCCCAGGCCGACGTCGCCCGCCAGCTCATCCCCCGGGTCCGCGACATCCGCCGCTCCGGCTCCGCCGCCCTCGACCTGTGCGACGTCGGCGCCGGACGGCTGGACGGCTTCTACGAGCGCGGCCTGAACGCCTGGGACTACGCCGCCGGCGCGCTCGTCGCCCGCGAGGCGGGCGCGCTCACCGGCGGGCGTCCGGGCGAGCCGCTGAACCGGGACCTCGCCGTCGTCGCGTCGCCCGGCGTCTTCGCCGAGCTGCAGCCGCTGCTGGACGCGCTCGGCGCGTGGCACGACTGAACCCCGGGACACGTGGTGTGTCCCGGGGCCAGGGCGTCGCGTGTGTCGCGGATCTTCGCTTTAGCGGAGCAGAACGGGACCGGACCGGGTCCGGCCGGCGGCTCAGGGCGTCAGCAGGGCGATTTCGTGGCCCCCACATCCACACCGTGCTCGGCCGCCAGCCGACGCAGGTCCTCCAGCTCGGCCTGCTCGACGTCCACGAGGAAGTCGTCGCCCGACTCGCGAGCCTGCATCAGGTCGGACTCGGTCGTCTCTATACGGTGCAGGATGCCTGCGGTGAACGCGTCCATGGTGCGCCCCCTCGTCATGGGTCGGTGGCACGGGGGTGTGCCGAGGGTACGTACAAAGATCACGGCGTGATCCCCGCGGAGGTCGGCAGCCGGGTCGGCTTGCCGCCGGGCAAGGCGTGATCTGGGGTGTGCAACCGTCCTCCCCACCTGAATCCTCAGAGAAACCTCAACACCGCCGAAAATTCCGTGAGTCCCGGTGCGGTTTGCCGGGAGCGGCCCGCGGGCGGCGCCGGAGGGGCGCGGGGAGCCGTCCGCGCCGCTCTGTGCAGGCGTTCTCCCCGGCGGTCTTACTGCCGGTTTACCCGCGTTGGGGGCAGGATGGGGAGCGATGGCACCGCCTCTCCGCACCGCCTCTCCGCACCGTCTCCGTACCGAAGGAAGGACACCTGTCGTGCGCGTACTCGTCGTCGAGGACGAGCAGCTGCTCGCCGATGCCGTGGCGACCGGCCTCCGCCGCGAGGCCATGGCCGTCGATGTGGTCTACGACGGCGCGGCCGCCCAGGAGCGCATCGACGTCAACGACTACGACGTCGTCGTCCTCGACCGTGACCTTCCGCTCGTGCACGGTGACGACGTGTGCCGGAAGATCGTCGAGCTGGGCCTGCCGACGCGGGTGCTGATGCTCACCGCGTCCGGAGACGTCAGCGACCGCGTGGAGGGCCTGGAGATCGGCGCGGACGACTACCTCCCCAAGCCCTTCGCGTTCAGCGAGCTGACCGCCCGCGTGCGGGCCCTGGGCCGCCGTACGACCACCGCGCTGCCGCCCGTGCTGGCGCGCGCCGGGATCAAGCTCGACCCGAACCGCCGCGAGGTGTTCCGGGACGGGCGGCAGATCCAGCTCGCGCCCAAGGAGTTCGCGGTGCTGGAGGTGCTCCTGCGGAACGACGGCACCGTCGTCTCCGCCGAGCAGCTGCTGGAGAAGGCCTGGGACGAGAACACCGACCCGTTCACCAACGTCGTACGGGTCACCGTGATGACGCTCCGCCGCAAGCTCGGCGAGCCGCCCGTCATCGTCACCGTGCCCGGCGCCGGCTACCGGATCTGAGCCCATGTCCGCACCCCCCGCGCAGCCCTCCTCCGCACCACCCAAGCCCACCTGGGACCCACGCGAGCCGTCGCGCCCGTACCCCTGGCTGCGCCCGACCATCCGGATACGGCTCACGCTGCTCTACGGCGGCATGTTCCTGATCGCGGGCATGGTGCTGCTCACGATCATCTATCTGCTGGCGGCGCAGGCCCTGCACGAGGGCAGCTCGCTGCCGTTCCGGGTGCTCAACGCGAACGCCGAGCTGACCTCCGACTCGTGCCCCGGGCTGACCGGCACGATGCCGAGCGAGGTGTTCATGGAGCGCCTCGGCGAGTGCACCGACGCGCAGCGCGCCGTCGCCCTCGACCGGCTGCTGCGCAGCTCGCTGCTGGCGTTGCTGGGGCTGGCCGTGGCGGCCTTCGCGTTCGGCTACGTGATGGCCGGGCGGGTGCTCTCGCCGCTGGGCCGCATCACGCGTACGGCGCGCCAGGTCGCCGGCTCGGACCTGCACAAGCGGATCGAGCTGGAAGGCCCGGACGACGAGCTCAAGGAGCTCTCGGACACCTTCGACGAGATGCTGGACCGGCTCGACCGTGCGTTCACCGCCCAGCAGCGGTTCGTCGCCAACGCCTCGCACGAGCTGCGCACCCCACTGGCCATCAACCGCACCCTGCTCGAGGTGCAGCTCGCCGACCCCGACGCCGCCCCCGAGGTGCAGCACCTGGGGAAGACGCTGCTGGCCACGAACGAGCGCAGCGAACAGCTCGTGGAGGGCCTGCTGCTGCTGGCCCGGAGCGAGAACGAGATCGTCGACCGCAAGCCCGTGGACCTGGCCGAGGTCGCCTCCCAGGCCATCGAGCAGACCAGGGGCGAGGCCGAGACCAAGGGCATCGACTTGCGCGGAGTACGCCAGCCCGCGTACGTACAGGGCAACGGCGTACTGCTGGAGCGCGTCGCGCTGAATCTCGTACAGAACGCCACGCGCTACAACCTCCGGGAGGGCGGATGGGTCGCGGTGAGCACGGAGGCACAGCAGGGGCGTGCCGTGCTGGTGGTGGAGAACACGGGGCCGGCGGTTCCGGCGTACGAGGTGGACAACCTCTTCGAGCCGTTCCGGCGTCTACGCACGGAGCGCACCGGCAGCGACAAGGGCGTCGGGCTGGGGCTCTCGATCGTGCGGTCCGTGGCACGGGCACACGGAGGCACGGTCAACGCGGAGCCGCGGGAGGACGGCGGCCTCGTGGTGCGAGTGGTCCTGCCCGTCTGAGATCATCCTCGCTGGTTGCGAGCCCCGGGAGGCGCCGTGCAGTTGTGAGGGATCACACACGTGGTTTTCCGGACATCCACCCTCCGTGAGCACGGATCGGGAAGAAATCCGGGAAAGTCCAGGTTTCCGCAGCTGCTGATCGTGGGCACACCACGGAGTGGCGTGCACAAAGTGCGACATTCAGACCGTTCACGATCGAGATCGACAGTCCGCCCCTCACCTCTTCAGGGGTGCGGTTGGGTGTCGATTGAGTAACAGACCTTGATGTGAGGCAAAATCTCCGCCTCAGGTCGGGCACAAGCTCGGCCTCTCACGCGTTACGTGCGCTGAGACACCACAGAAACCCAGAGGGGGAGAGAGACATGGCAACGGACTACGACACCCCACGCAAGACCGACGATGATGTCAACGAGGACAGCATCGAGGAGCTGAAGGCCAGGCGGAACGACAAGTCCGCCTCCAATGTCGACGTCGACGAGTTCGAGCAGGCCGAGGGCCTCGAACTGCCTGGCGCCGACCTCTCCAACGAAGAACTGTCCGTGCGGGTGCTGCCGCGCCAGGCGGACGAGTTCACGTGCATGAGCTGCTTCCTGGTGCACCACCGGTCGCAGCTCGCAGCGGAGAAGAACGGCCACCCGATCTGCCGCGACTGCGCGGCCTGACCGGACGCCGGACTGTGGCGGCGGACGACGCACGTGATGCGGAGCGAGGCGAGCCCGAGCAGGGCGCCTCGCTCGCACCCGTCCCCGTACGCGGCCGCGGCCTGCGCCGCCCGCGGCGGCTGCGCCGGCTCCGCGACGACGGCAGGGACGACGGCGGCAAGGATGCCGCCGGTACGGATGACAGTGGCGCGGATGCCGGCGGCAGGGACGCCGCCGGCACGGACGACGGCGAGGGGCGCGGCAGGGTCCGCGCCTTCCTGGGCGTCGTCACGGACCGCGTCATCGAGACCGCTCCGCGGATCCCCGTCCGCGAGCTGGAGACGCTGCGGCGGCAGTTCCCGGGCCTGGGGCCCGAAGAGATCGCCGACCGCCTCGTCTCGGCCGCGACCAAGGGATCCGCGACGGTGGGAGCGGGGGTCGGCGCGGCGGCGATGATGCCCGTGCCGCCCGCGATGCCGGCCGAGCTGGCCGCCGAACTGGTCGGGGTCGCGTCGGTCGAGCTGAAGCTCATCGCGGAGCTCCACGAGGTGTACGGGCGCCGCGCGCCCGGCACGGTGTCCCAGCGCTCGGCGGCGTACCTCACGGCGTGGACCACCCAGCGGGGGATCAACCTCACGAAGCCCACCACGCTGAACGCCGCCCTCGGCGGGCAGCTGAAGCGCGAGCTGCGCCAGCAGATCACGAAGCGCACCGTACGGAACCTGCCGAACCTCGCGCCGTTCATGGTGGGCGCGGCGGTGGGCGCCGTCATGAACAGCCACGACACGGCGCGGCTCGCCCGCCGTGTCCGCGAGGACCTGCGGAAGACGCAGGTGCCGTGGGACGCGCTGCCGGCGCGCGGGATCGCCGCGCCCGGCGACCCCCCGGACGCGCTCCCACCCGCCCCTTCCTGACCTTGCCCGCGTCCGCGGCCTAGCCCCACGCGCGCATGCACGCGGCTCCCTGTGCGGCCGGACTCCCGCCGTACGGGTGGAGCGCCGCGGCGGCCGGAAGGGGTGCCGGTACGGCTGTTAGCCGCGGCGGCCGGAGGGGTGCCGGTACGGCGGTCAGTTGTCGCGTTCGGCGGAGCGGGCCGCCGCCAAGGCCGCCACGAGGCGGTCCGGCTCGCGCGTGGAGACGTAGATGTACGGCGTCGGGTCCTCCGGGTCCGTGACCCGGACCCGTACGGCCGTCGGGATGTACCCCCGCAGCACCATGTGCGCGCGCGGGTCCGCCTTGTACGTGCGCCAGGCGCGCGCCTCGTCCGCGTTCAGCGCGTCGGCCTCGCCGAGTGCCGACACCGGGATGCGGGCGTCGCCCGCGACGAGCGACCCGGCCACCACCCGGACCCGTACGGAGCCGTACGCGCTCACCGCGACCGCCGCCAGCGCGGCGCCCGCCACCAGCCCGCCGAGCATGGGCAGGGTGCCCAGCGGCAGCAGGATCAGCCCGAGCGCGACCCCGGCCAGTGCGGCCACCAGCCACCAGGAACGGGGTGCCGTGAGGCGTTCGTCGTATGGCTGCATGGTGCCAAGCTTGGCACGGCCGCGACCGCCCGTCGGACTCGGCGGTAAGGTCTGCACACGTGAGTGCTGCCGAACGACCCCGAACCTCCATGACGCCACCGCCCGGCGCGGCCATCCCGGCCCGCCACCCCGACGCCCCCGCCCCCGGCGAGACCCTGGGCGCCCACTACGAACAGTGCTTCGGCTGTGGCGCCGGGCAGCCGTACGGCCTGCAGCTGGAGGCGCGGGCCGGTGAAGGCGTCACCGTCTCCGCCGAGTTCACGGTGAAGGAGGCGCACCAGGGCGCCCCGGGGCTGGCGCACGGCGGCGTGCTGACGACCGCGCTGGACGAGACGCTCGGCTCGCTCAACTGGCTGATGCACGTGATCGCCGTGACGGGCCGGCTGGAGACGGATTTCGTACGCCCCGTACCCGTGGGCACGACGCTCCATCTGGACGCCCGGGCGACGGGGCGCGAGGGGCGCAAGATCTACTGCAGCGGCACCGGCCGTATCGGCGGCCCGGACGGCGAGGTCGCCGTGCGCGCGGACGCGGTCTTCATCGAGGTGAAGGTCGAGCATTTCATCAACAACGGGCGCGAAGAGGAGATCAAGGCAGCCATGGCGGACCCGGACCAGGTCAGGCGGGCGCGGGCGTTCGAGGTGAACCCGTGACCGATCCCGTACGCGCTCCCGTCGACGTACTCCTGCGGCGCCTCGATCCCGAGGTGCCGGTGCCCGCGTACGCGCACCCCGGCGACGCCGGGTGCGACCTCGTGACCACCGAGGCCGCCGAGCTGGCGCCTGGTGAGCGGGCCGTGCTGCCGACCGGGCTGGCGATCGCGCTGCCGGACGGGTACGCGGCCTTCGTGCACCCCCGTTCCGGGCTGGCGGCCCGGTGCGGCGTCTCCATGGTGAATGCGCCCGGAACGGTGGACGCCGGGTACCGTGGGGAGATCAAGGTGATCGTGGTGAATCTCGATCCGCGCGAGACCGTGCGGTTCGAGCGGTTCGACCGGATCGCCCAACTCGTCGTCCAGCAGGTCGAGAAGGTGCGCTTCCACGAGGTGGCGGAGCTGCCCGGCTCGGCGCGGGCCGCGGGGGGCTTCGGTTCGACGGGGGGCCACGCGGACCGTCCCTCGGGACGGCAGAATGATTTCGTTGCGGTCGGTTCTGACCAGGACTCCGATCTGAGAGGACAGTGACGTGTTCGGACGTCGTCGTAAGAAGAGCGAAGAGCCTGAGGGCGCCTCGGACGAGTTCGAGACGGAAGGGTCCGATAACGAGGAGCCGGAGGCCGACGGCTCCGCCGAGGACGAGGTGTCCGACGCCGAGGCGACCCGCGTGAAGCTGCCGCCGGCGCCGCGCCCCGACGGGCCCTGGGACATCAGCGAGGTGAGCGACCCGAGCACCGGCCGGGTCGACCTCGGCGGGCTGTACGTGCCGGGCGTGGAGGGCATGGAGCTGCGGGTGGAGGTCGCGGGCGACGCGATCGTCGCCGCCACGATCGTGCTGCAGGACAGCGCCGTCCAGCTGCAGGCGTTCGCCGCGCCGCGGCGCGAGGGCATCTGGGAAGAGGTACGCGCGGAGGTCGCGGCCGGGATCACCAAGCAGGGCGGTGTGATCGACGAGGTCGAGGGCCCGCTCGGCTGGGAGCTGCGCGCGCAGGTCCCCGTACAGCTGCCGGACGGCAAGCACGGCGTGCAGGTCGTCCGCTTCGTGGGCGTGGACGGGCCGCGCTGGTTCCTGCGCGGGGTGATCTCCGGGCAGGGCGCGGTCCAGCCGGAGGCGGCGGGGCTGCTGGAGCAGATCTTCCGCGACACGGTGATCGTGCGCGGCGACGGGCCGATGGCCCCCCGCGACCCGATCACGCTGAAGCTCCCCGACGACGCGCAGATGGTGCCGGACGGCGTCCAGCAGGAGTCCGTCGAGGAGGGCTCGCGCTTCGCGGGCGGCATCGACAAGCTCCAGCGCGGCCCGGAGATCACCGAGGTCCGCTGACCGCAGTTCGAGTTCGCGGGTGAGCCCCGTGCCCCGGCAGCCGCCGGAGCACGGGGCTCTTTCCGTGTGTGCGACGGGTCCACCGCTACGGGTGCGGTCCGCGGGCGGGCGGTGGCCGTATGGAAGGCGTCAGGGGCGGCGCCGGGGCGGGGAGGGGCGGTTCCGTAACCCGAGACCGTCCCCCACGCGCGGAGTCCCACACGCCTCACCGGCCGCGCTGCCCCGCCCACCGCCTCCTCGCACCCGTCCCCGCTCCTGACCCCGCCCCCCCCCCAACTCCCCTACCCGGTCCGCTACTTCCCGCATCCCCCCCCTCCGTCAGCCCGCCGCCGTGTCCCCCCCTTCCTCACCGCCGTACCCACGCACGCCCCTCCACTCCCCCCCCCGCCGAGCCCTCCTCACCCCCCTACATACCCTACACGCACCTCGTTTCCCATCCTCCTCTGACTACAGAGAGCGTTTTTTTGTTTTTCCAGGCAGAC